>CAYPKW010000070.1:0-13541 GCA_964411425.1 uncultured Rhodospirillaceae bacterium | reverse complement strand
GAAGCCGGCGTCTCGAAGCACGAGGCAAGGGGTCGCCGTCATCGGCCCTTCGTATAAGCTAAGTCTGGTGCGAGCGGGCGCTCGAATCAACCGGTCAATACGCGAACTCCTTGAACACCGGATCGACGCTCTCGTGCCAGCGGCCGCGGTAGAGGGCGAGCTTTTCCTCGGCCGGGCAGATGCCGGTTTCGGCGATGTTGCGCAGCACGTCGAGGAACCGGCGCTCGTCGCGCCCCGTCTCGTCGAGCCGGGCGCGGCGCTTCAGACCCGCGTCGGCCAGCGCCAGCACGTCCCGCGCCAGGTCGCGCACCGTGCGGCCGCGAAACGCGGTCTTGAGCGCCGTCAACGGCACCTGGTTGCGCAGGTAGAGGCGTTCCTCCGCCGTCCAGTCGGCGATAAGGTCGGCCGCGCCGTCGAGCGCAGTCTGGTCGTAGAGCAATCCCACCCACAGCGCCGGCAGCGCGCACAGCCGCTCCCACGGGCCGCCGTCGGCGCCGCGCATCTCGATGTAGCGTTTCAATCGGACCTCGGGGAACACGGTCGTCAAGTGGTCGGCCCAGTCGCCGGTGGTGGGAATCTCGCCCGGCAGGGCCGGCAGCTTGGCCTTGAGGAAGTCGCGGAACGACTGGCCGCTGGCGTCGAGGTAGCGGCCCTGGCGGAACACGAAGTACATCGGCACGTCCAGCATGTAGTCGACGTAGCGCTCGAAGCCCATGCCCGGCTCGAACAGGAACGGCAGGACGCCGCAGCGGTCCGGGTCGGTGTCGGTCCACACCTGGCTGCGGTAACTCATGAACCCGTTGGGCCGGCCCTCGGTGAACGGGGAATCGGCGAAGAGGGCCACGGCCACCGGCTGCAGCGCGGCGCCGACCCGCATCTTCCGCACCATGTCGGCTTCCGAGGCGAAGTCGAGGTTCACCTGCACGGTGCAGGTGCGCAGCATCATGTCGAGACCGAGCCGGCCCTTCTTCGGCATGTAGTCGCGCATGATCCGGTAGCGGCCCTTGGGCATCCAGGGAATGTCGGCGCGCGCCCATTTGGGCTGGAAGCCCATGCCCAGCATGCCGGTGCCGAGCTCGCGGTCGACCTCGCGGATTTGCTGAAGGTGGTCGTTCACCTCGCGGCAGGTCTCGTGCAGCGTCTCGAGGGGCGCCCCCGACAGCTCGACCTGGCCGCCCGGCTCCAGCGTGACGTTGCAGGCGCCCTGGCCGAGCGCGATCACATTGCCATTCTCCTCCACCGGCTCCCAGCCGAATCGCCGCAGCCCCTGCAGCACGGCGCCGATGCCGTCGGGCCCTTCGTAGGGCAGTGGCCTGAGGTCGGCGAGACGGAACGCGAATTTCTCGTGCTCGGTGCCGACGCGCCAGCGCTCGGCAAGCTTGCAGCCGGCCTCCAGGTAGAGGACGAGCTGGCGCCGGTCGGTGATGGGCTCGCCGGGCGATATCGGTGGCGCTGACATCCTAGTACCGACTTTCACGGATAGGTGGTACGCGTGACGGCCTGCCGCAGACTCTGGCGGCGGATCGCCCGCGGGGCCGCCGTATCCGCCGGCAGCACGCGCGGCCGCAGACCGACGGGCGTAACAAACGGCAGTCGCGGCAAGAGGTCAAGCTCGGCCGGTCCCGATTCGACGCGCCTCCGACACATGGCACCGCGGTTGCTGCTGCGCCATCGCTTGAGCGCCACTCCTTTAGAATGCAAGATTAGGTCATGAGCGAACCCGGCACCGCAAGCCGACGCATCACCGACATCCTCGCCGGCGGCTGGATCGACCGCTGGGCGCCGCCGGCGGCGCGGCCGTACTTGCGCCTCGCGCGCCTCGACCGGCCGATCGGCGCCTGGCTGCTGCTGTTCCCCTGCTGGTGGGCGTTGGCGCTCGCGGCCCCGCCCGGCGCCTGGCCCGACTGGCGACTCATGGCGCTGTTCGCCGTCGGCGCCGTCGTCATGCGCGGGGCGGGCTGCACCTACAACGACATCCTCGACCGCGACATCGACGCCCGCGTCGCACGCACCGCCGGCCGTCCCATCCCGAGCGGCGCCGTCTCGCCCAGCCGAGCCGCGATCTTCCTGGTGCTCCAGTTGGCGGCGGGATTCGCCATTCTCATCCAGCTCGAAACCCTTGCCGTCTGGCTCGGCGTCGCCTCGCTGGCGTTCGTCGCCCTCTATCCGCTGATGAAGCGGTGGACCTACTGGCCGCAGGCGTTCCTGGGGCTAACCTTCAACTGGGGCGCGCTCATGGGCTACGCGGCCGCCTCGGGCGGGCTGTCGTTGCCCTCGATCCTGCTCTATGCCGCGGGCATCCTGTGGACGCTGCACTACGACACCGTCTATGCCCACCAGGACAAGGAGGACGACGCGCTGGTCGGCGTCAAATCGACGGCGCTCAAGTTCGGTTCGGACAGCCGACGCTGGATCGCCGGCTTCGCCATGCTCGCGGTGCTGCTGCTGGCGTCCTGCGTCCTCATCGCCGAGCTCGCGTGGCCGGCCGCCGCGGCGCTGGCGCTGGTGGCGCTGCATCTCGCCTGGCAGGTGGCGGCGGTCCGGTTCGACGATCCGGCCGACTGCCTCGCCAAGTTCCGCAGCAACCGCTGGATCGGCTGGATCCTGCTGGGCGGCATCGCGCTCGCCCGCCGGTGGACGTGAGCGATGGGGCAAGCGGGCGAAGTCGTCGGCACCGTCGTCGAGCTGTGGCGTTATCCGGTGCAGTCGCTGCGGGGCGAGGCGCTGGCACTGGCCGACGTTGCGGCCACCGGCATCGCCGGCGACCGCGCCTGGGGCATCGTCGATCCGGAGATCGGCGGCTTCGTCACCTCGGCCCGCGGCCAGCGGCAATGGCGGGGGCTAGTGCGCATGAGCGCGCGGCAGACGGAGGGCGGCGAGGCCGAGATCCGGCTCGAGGATGGGACCCACCTCTCGACCGCCGATCCCGACGCCCCGCGGCGTCTCTCGGATTCGATCGGCCGCCCGGTCGAACTCAGACGCAAGGGCGAGGCGACGCCGGTTTACCGGCACGCCCCTCTCCACCTGCTGACCACCGCCACGCTGGACGCCTTGCGGAACGCCAATCCCGCGGCCCGCTTCGCGCCGGCCCGCTTCCGGCCCAACCTGGTGATCGACACCGGCGCGCGGCGCGGCTTTCTCGAAACCAGATGGATCGGGCGCCGCCTGGCGGTGGGCGATGCCGTTCGCCTCGTCGTGTCGGAGCACACGATGCGCTGCGTGATGACCACGCTCGCCCAGGGCGATCTCGAGCAGGACCCCGCGGTGCTGCAAACCGTGCGCGAGCAGAACGAGACCCGCTGCGGCGTCTATGCCAGCGTGCTCGAACCCGGCCCCGTGCGGCAGGGCGACCCGGTGCGGCTTCTCGGCTAGGGGTGTCCCTCGCCGGCCAAGCGTTCGATGCGATAGCGCGCATGGGCGTCGTCGACCGAGGCCCAGGCGCGGCTCTGCCATTCCGCCTTGGCCTCTTCGTAAGTGTCGAACGGCCCGAACCAGCGCTCGTCCCCGACCGGCTCGGCGAAGCTCGTGTCCTTGTAGCTGCCGCCCACGACCCAATACTTCGGACGCTCGCCGCCGGCCTCCTCCTCGATGCGATAGCGCGCGTGGGCGCTGTCCACCGTTGCCCAGGCGCGCCGGCGCCATTCCGCCTTGGCCGCGTCGTGCGTGGGAAACGGCCCGATGCGCTCCTCCGGCCCGCCGCCCACGATCCGCTCGAAGCGGGTATCGGTGTATTCGCCGCCGACGACCCAGTAGCGTCCCATATCGTCCTCGCGCCGCCGGCGGAAGATTAAGCCCCGGCGCTTGACGGCGCCAATTCTTCCGGCGTCAATGGCCGCATATTTTGGGAGTGGGGCCGTGCCGTACGCTTCCTTACGCGACTTCATGGCCCGCCTCGAGCGCGAGGGCCGGCTCGTGCGCGTGACGGCCCCGGTCTCGCCCGTGCTGGAGATGACCGAGATCCAGACCCGGCTTATCGCCGAGGGCGGGCCGGCGGCGCTGTTCGAGAACGTGCGCGACGGCGCCCGGACATATGACATGCCGGTGCTGGTGAATTTGTTCGGCACCGTCGAGCGGGTGGCCTGGGGCATGGACCGCGAGCCCGGCCGGTTGCGCGAGGTGGGCGAGACGCTCGCGTTCCTGAAGCAGCCGGAGCCGCCCGGCGGCTGGCGCGAGGCCTTGGAGCTGTTCCCGCTGCTCAAGACCGTGATGGCGATGCGTCCGCGCACCGTCTCGTCGGCGCCGTGCCAGGAAGTGGTGCTGACCGGCGCAGACGTCGACCTCGGCGCGCTTCCGGTCCAGACCTGCTGGCCGGGCGACGCGGGGCCGCTAGTGACCTGGCCGCTCGTCGTCACCAAGGGGCCGGGCAAACGCAAGGAGGACGACTACAACCTCGGGATATACCGTTTGCAGGTGACGGGGCGGAACACCACTCTGATGCGTTGGCTCCAGCACCGCGGCGGAGCGCAGCATCACGCGCGCTGGAAGGCGGAACGTACGGAGCCACTGCCGGCGGCGGTCGTCATCGGCGCCGACCCGGGCACGATCCTGGCCGCGGTCACGCCCGTACCGGACACCCTCTCCGAATACCAGTTCGCCGGCCTGCTGCGCGGCGCCAGGGTCGAGCTCGCCGACTGCAAGACCGTGCCCTTGAAGGTGCCGGCCGAGGCCGAGATCGTCTTGGAAGGCCACGTTTCGCTCGACGACTACGGCGACGAGGGACCGTTCGGCGACCACACCGGCTACTACAACGCGGTGGAAAAGTTTCCGGTGTTCACGGTCTCCGCGCTCACGCGCCGGCGGAAGCCGATCTATCTCTCGACCTACACCGGCCGGCCGCCCGACGAGCCTTCGGTGCTGGGCATGGCGTTGAACGAGGTGTTCATCCCGCTCCTAGTACAGCAGTTTCCCGAGATCGTGGACTTCTGGCTGCCGCCGGAGGGGTGCTCGTACCGGATCGCCGTGGTGTCGATGAGGAAAGCCTATCCCGGCCACGCCAAGCGGGTGATGATGGGCGTGTGGTCGTTCTTGCGCCAGTTCACCTACACGAAGTGGGTCATCGTGGTGGACGACGACATCGACGCCCGCGACTGGAAGGACGTGATGTGGGCGGTGGCGACCCGCATGGACCCAGCGCGCGACATCACGCTGGTCGAAAACACGCCGATCGACTACCTCGACTTCGCCAGCCCCGAGCCGGGCCTGGGCAGCAAGGTGGGCCTCGACGCCACGACGAAGTGGCCCCCGGAGACGCGGCGCGAGTGGGGCCGCAAGATCAGGATGGACCGCGCCGTGGTGGACAGGATCACGGCGCTCTGGCCGTCCCTCGGCCTGCCTGGAACGGGCAGGCCCACCTGGAAGTAGCCTTCGCCCAGCGGGCCCGGCGGGAGGGCGAAAATTCAGCGAGGCACCCCATGCCAAGCGGGGAGCCTGGTAGGCCCTCGCTAGGCGAGCGGGCGGCGGACCACAAGGTGTAGGGGGTAACTGGGGGCGCGCCATCGGCGCCCCCGCGGGTACCTCGATCCTATTCACGATGTCAAACAGCCGGCACCTTAGCCGGGTGCCCTCGCAACTGTTATAGGAACACTCTCCTTCATGTCAAGTCTTGATCGAGTCGCGGGCGGCGGTCTTGGCACGGTGTGCGCCCCCAGCGCTATCCGTGGGCCTTGTCGCGAGCGCCCTCGAAAGGGATAACCCGGCTTCCGGCCAGTCTCACCTCAGAACCGCCGGTCGTACTCGCGGCTGAGCCGCGTCAAGATGGCGCCGTAGTCGGCGCTCGTCTCAGCGTGCTTCACCCATTCGAAGGGGAACGGCGGCGCGTTGGTCGCCCGGAACCGCAGGAGGAGGAATTCGTCGAAGCTCGGCGCCGCCTCGCCGACGAGCCGCCGCGCCGCCTGCTGCGCCTCCTGGTGAGGGTGCAGATACTTCCGCCCATCCGTCCTATAGAGGCGCTCGCCTTCGTACCCGGTGTATTCGTGCGCCCAGTTGATGCCGACGATGGCCACGCAGATGGGAGCACCGCCTCCGCGCCTGAAATGCTCCACTTGATTCTTCAGCACCGTGATCACGCGGTCCACCTGCTTCAACATCGCCTTGGCGAGGACCTTGACTTCGACGCCGATTTCCACCGTCGCCACGGGTCCGCGTTTCACGGCGTATCCCGGGTCGGTGACGGGCGCCAGGCCCGGCACCAGTTCACCGAACGTGCCGTCGCCACGACGCGCCTTGATGCCTTGGCGCCGGTTCTGGACGTTGATGCCGCGCTCCCCTGCGGCCACCCTTTCCGCAAGCTTCCTCGATCTGCCGAGAACGACCAGGTCCTCGAAAAGTTGCATGGCCACGAAATCGCCGATCCCGGCCCGACGATGCCGGTACTCGTGTTCCTCGAATACGCGCCTATACTCGGCGAGGAGACGGTATTCCATCGACGAGGACCGTCGCTCGGACCACGCCCCAGTCGCGCGGCTCGCCGGCGGCTTTCGCGAGCCGCTTCGCTGCGATCTCGAGATAGGCCGGCTCGATCTCCATGCCAATGGAGTTGCGGCCCGTCGCCATAGCGGCGAGCGAGGTCGAACCCGTTCCCACGAACGGGTCCAACACCGTATCGCCGGCAAACGAGAACAGGCGAATCAGGCGCTCGGCCAACTCTACCGGAAAGGGCGCCGGATGGCCGTTGCGGGTGGAAGCCCCGCGGATGTCGGTCCACAGCGAGCGGAGCCAAGCCTGCATCTCGTCCCGCGAGAGCATGGAGAGCGCCTTCTGCAAGGGACCGGTCGCCCGATACTCGCCGCCCTTGCGCAGGAACAGGATGTACTCGACGTCGTTCTTGACGATGGCGCCCGGCTGATAGGGCTTGCCGTAGAAGCCGGCGCCGTTTCCCGCAGCCTCCATGGCGCCGTTGGCGATCTTGTGCCAGATGATGGGCGTGAGGCAGTCGAGGCCGAGGCGTCGTGCCCGCACCTCGACGTCCGCGTGCAAGGGCACGATGTAATGGCGGCCTCCCCGCCGGCGCGGCACGCAGACGTCGCCCACCACGCAGCAGATGCGGCCGCCGCCCACGAGGACGCGCGCCGACTCGCGCCAGACCTTGTCGATCTCGTCGAGGAAGGCCTCGTAGTCGGCAACGGCCCCGAGCTGCCCGTCTCGATCTTCGTATCTCTTGAGGGTCCAGTAGGGCGGGGAGGTGACAACTAGGTGAATCGAGGAGTCGGGGATGTGCCGCAAGTCGCGCGCATCGCCGAGGCGCAACCTGTGCGTGGTGGCATCGAAGGGCGGCGGCCACGGCACTTGGCGGTAATGCGCATTGGCCGCCATCAGCGCGGCCAATCCCTCGGCGGTGTTGTCGGCAAGCGTCTCCGGTCGAAGATCGCCGGTCCGGGCGCCTATGGCGCAGCGACTCGACGGCGAGACGAAACCTTTGCCCAGGGGGCGCATTTCGACTGCTGCCATGGCGCGAGCTTGCCACACCGGCAAATCCGACATCAACCTATTGTTGCTCATGATGGCTTATACCGCATGATCCGGGGTCATCGGCTGGCGAGCCCAAGACCGATCGCCTCCGACGGAGCGATCATAGACAAGCATCGGCCGAGGTCAAGAACAAATATGGAACGCAATGTGCGTGATGACGCCGGGCGTGCAGCACGAGAAATCGACTCCTGTCCCAATATCCCGTATTAGCGCTCCCTCATGTCCGATCCCCGCGACCTTCTCGCCGACCTGATCGCCCGCGCCCGCAAGGCAGGCGCCGACGCGGCCGACGCCGTGCTGGTGGAATCGACCTCGCTCGCCTTCGCCTGCCGGCTCGGGGTGCCTGAGAGGCTGCTGCGTTCGGAGAGCGCCGAGGCGGGCCTGCGCGTCTTCCTCGGCCGGCGCCAGGCGATCGTCTCCTCGACCGATCTGGGGCCGGCGGCGCGGGGCGAGCTGGTCGAGCGCGCGCTTGCCATGGCCGGCGCGGTGCCGGAGGACCCGTATTGCGGGCTGGCCGAGCCGGGCCAGCTCATGCGCGCTCAGCCGGAGCTCGACCTCTCGGACGCGCGGGAGCCGGCGCCGGCGGCGCTGGAGCAACGCGCGCGAGCGGCGGAGGAGGCGGCGCTGGCCGTGCCCGGCGTCAAGAATTCGGAAGGCGCGGAGGCAAGCTGGGGACGCGCCGCGGTGACGCTCATTGCCTCCAACGGCTTCGCCGGCGGCTATGAGATGTCGCGCCACGACGTCTCCGTCGCCGTGATCGCCGGCAGCGGCACCCTGATGGAGGGGGACCACGATTACGCCAGCGCCGTCCATGGCGCCGACCTCGAGGACCCGGCGGATGTGGGCCGGCGCGCCGGCGAGCGCGCGGTGCGCCGCCTCAACCCGAAGAAACCCGCCACCATGAAACTCCCCGTCGTGCTCGACCCCCGGGTGGCGCGCGGTCTCTTGGGACATCTGGCCGGGGCCATCAACGGCCAGGCGGTGGCGCGTGGCACGAGCTTCCTCAAGGACCGGATGGGCGAGCGCGTGCTCAGCGCCGGCCTTGCCGTGATCGACGACGCGCTCCGCCCGCGCGGGCTCGCCTCGCGCCCCTTTGACGGCGAGGGCATCGCGGGCCGCAGGATCGAGCTGGTGGCGGACGGCGTGCTAGAGAGCTGGCTGCTCGACCTCGCCTCGGCCCGCCAGCTCGGGCTTGCCTCGACCGGGCACGCGGCGCGCGGGACCTCCTCGCCGCCGGCGCCGGCCGCGACCAACCTCCATCTCTCGCCCGGCCGGCCGACGCCCGCCGAGCTCATGGCCGATATCGCCGAAGGCGTCTACCTGACCGAGCTGGTCGGCCAAGGCGTCAACCCGGTCACCGGCGACTACAGCCGCGGCGCCGCCGGCTTCTGGATCGTGCGCGGCCTGCTCGCCCATCCGGTGAGCGAGTTCACGGTCGCCGGCAACCTCAAGGACATGTTTCTCAATCTCGCCGTCGCCAACGACCTCGTGTTCCGGTACGCCGTCAACGCGCCCACCACGCGCATCGAGGGCATGACGGTCGCCGGAGTCTAACTTCATTCGGGCGGCGGGCCGTCCACCAGCAGCGCCGGGTCGAGGCGCAGATCGAACAAATTGACCCGCCAGTCGAGATGGGCGCCGGTGGCGCGCCCCGTCTTGCCGACGCGCCCGATGGCCTCGCCCTGGGCGACCTCGTCGCCTGCTGAGACCTCGACGGCGGAGAGGTGCGAGAAGGTGGAGCTGACGCCGTAGCCGTGGTCGAGGATGACCGTGCCGCCGGTGAAATAGAGGTCGGGGGCGGCCAGGCGCACGATGCCGAGCGCCGGCGCCACGACCGGCGCTCCCTCCGGCGCCGCCACGTCGACGCCGAAATGGGGCTGGCGTTCCTCGCCGTTGAGGATGCGCCGGCTGCCATAGACGCCCGAGATCGGCCCCACGGCCGGCCACACGAAACCGGCGTCGAACATCGCCACCGGCCAGTCGATGGCGCGCGCGGCGGCGATGAGCCTTCTCTCGCGCTCGATGCGCGCCAGTTCCTCAGGCCCCGGCGTCACCATGTTTTCCGGCAAGCCGTCGATGCGCTGCACCTCATAGGCGCGCTGGGCAATGGCGAGGCGGCGTTCCTCCGTGCGGCCGTCGGCGAAGGCGACGCTGAGCCGCGCGAGCGGCCCGGCGTCGTGCGCGAATCCCAACAGGAACCGGCCGCCGGGCCTGAGCGGCACCGGCACGCCGTCGAGCCGCACCTCGCGCGCCTGCGGCGCCCGCCCGATCACGAGGCCGCCCTGGACGAGATCGCCGTCGAGCGCGACGTCGCCGGCGCCGGCGGGCGCCGCCATGAGGAGCAGGAACGCCAGGCCGAGTGCCTGCCTCACAGCAGCGAGCCTTGATTCCCGTCCGCCGCCTTCGCCGGCGGCTTCGCCCGGCCGGCGGCCGTCGCCGCCGCCTCGCCATCGGCAAACTTGAGGACTAGCGCCATGCCGGGCACGACGGCCGCGGCCGCCGTCACCAGCGCGCCCGCGGCGTCCTTGACCAGCACGAAGCCGCGCCGCAGCACGCTGTCGGGCGCGATGCTGTCGAGCAGCCGGGACATTCCGTCGAGGCGCAGCCGCTGGCGGTCGAGCATCTGGCGCAGGCCGGCGCCGAGCCGCTCGGCCGCGTGCGCCAGCTCGAGCCGGAGCCGGGCGACGTGCTGGCGCGGCGTCGGGATCCCGGCGGCGAGATTTTCCACCGCCTTCCAGCGGCGCTCGAAATAATTGCCGCGAGCATTGGCGAGGCGCTCCGCCCAGCCGTCCAGCGTCTGCGTCTTGTCGCCGACGAGCCGCGCCGGGTCGCCGAGGCCGCGGGCGAATCCTTCGAGCGAAAGCCGCAGTTCGCCCAAGAACCGGCCGAGGCCCAGCATGGCGCGGCGCCCGTAGTCGATCAGGTCCGCCGCCAGTTCGGCGCGCACCGGCACCGCCATCTCGGCCGCGGCGCTCGGCGTCGGCGCGCGCAAGTCGGCGGCGAAGTCGATCAGCGTCACGTCGGTCTCGTGCCCGATCGCGGCGATGAGCGGAATGGCGCTGGCGGCGGCGGCGCGCACCACGACCTCCTCGTTGAAAGCCCACAGGTCCTCGAGGCTGCCGCCGCCGCGCGCCACGATCAGGAGGTCGGGGCGCGGCACGGGTCCGCCCGGCTCTAGCGCGTTGAAGCCGCGGATGGCGGCGGCCACCTGCTCGGCCGCGCCCTCGCCCTGCACGGCCACCGGCCATAAAAGGACATGGCGGGGAAAGCGGTCGGCGAGCCGGTGCAGGATGTCGCGGATCACGGCGCCGGTCGGCGAAGTGATGACGCCGATCGTCTCCGGCAAACGCGGCAGTTTTTTCTTGCGGGCGGCATCGAACAGCCCCTCGGCGGCGAGCTTGCGTTTGCGCTCCTCCAAGAGCTTCAGGAGCGCGCCCTCGCCCGCGAGCTCGATCGCCTCGATCACGATCTGGTATTGCGAGCGGCCCGGATAGCTGCCGATCTTGCCGGTGACGATCACCTCCATGCCGTCCTCGACCTTGAGGCCGAGGCGGCCGACGGTGCCGCGCCAGCACACCGCCTCCAGGACCGCGCTCTCGTCCTTGAGCCGCAGATAGAGGTGCCCGGAGCCGTGGTACTTTGCTTGCGAGACCTCGCCCTTGACGCGCACCCGCTCGAAGGCGCCCTCCAAGGTGCGTTTGATCGCTTGGCCGATCTCGCTGACGGAGAGGATCGGCAGGTTGTCGAGGGTCGGGGTTTCGCTCATCCTCGCATTCTATGCTAAGAACCGCGCACCAAGAAGGCGGGAGCGGCGATGCGCATCCTGGTGATTGGCGCCGGCGGGCGGGAGCACGCGCTGTGCTGGTCGATCGCCGCCTCGCCGCTCGCGGACAAGCTCTATTGCGCGCCCGGCAACGCCGGCATCGCCGAACTGGCCGAGTGCGCGCCCGTCGGCGCCGAGGACATCGACGGGCTGGTCGCCTTCGCGCTCGCCAACCGGATCGACTTCGCGGTGGTGGGACCCGAGGCGCCGCTGGTCAAGGGTCTCGTCGATCGGCTGGAATCCGCCGGCGTCGCGGCGTTCGGGCCCTCGGGCGCGGCGGCGGAACTGGAAGGATCGAAAGGCTTCATGAAGGAGCTGTGCCTCAAGTACGGGATACCGACCGCGGCCTACCGGCGTTTCGCCGCCGCCGCGGCGGCGGCGGCATATGTGCGCGAGCAGGGTGCCCCCATCGTGGTGAAGGCGGACGGGCTCGCCGCCGGCAAGGGGGTAGTGGTGGCGACGTCGGTGCCGGAAGCCCTATCCGCCATCGACATGATGTTGACCCAGCGGCGATTGGGAGCGGCGGGCGCCTCGGTGGTGGTCGAGGAGTGCCTCGCCGGCGAGGAGGCGAGTTTCTTCGCCTTGGTCGATGGCACGACCGCGCTGCCCTTGGCGGCGGTCCAGGACCACAAGCGCGCGGGCGACGGCGACACCGGCCCCAACACCGGCGGCATGGGCGCCTTCTCGCCGGCCCCCATAGTGGACGAGCCGATGGCGGCACGCATCATGGCCGAGATCGTGCGCCCGACGGTGGCCGCCATGGCGGCCGAGGGAAGGCCCTACAAGGGCGTGCTCTACGCCGGGCTGATGATCGGAGCGGGCGGCCCGAAGGTGCTCGAGTTCAACGTCCGATTCGGAGACCCCGAGACCCAGGTGCTGGTGGTGCGGCTGATGTCGGATTTGTTGCCGGCGCTGGTCGCGGCGCGCGACGGGATCTTAAGGAACTTCCATCTGCGTTGGCACGACGTCGCCGCCTTGGCCGTGGTGATGGCGGCTAGGGGCTATCCCGGCGACTACCGGAAAGGCACCGAGTTGAAGGGCGTCGAGCGCGCGGCGGCGCTGTCCGGCGTCACCGTCTTTCATGCCGGCACCGAACGCAGCCCCGACGGGCGGCTCTTAGCGAACGGCGGGCGCGTGCTGAACGTCACCGCCACCGGCAAGACGGTGGCGGCGGCGCGCGATCGGGCCTATGAAGCGGTCGGTCTCATCGACTGGCCGGAGGGCTTCTGCCGGCGCGACATAGGGCGGAAGGCGGGCGCGCGGACAGACGAGCGATGAGCGACCCCTTGTTCCATCCCTCCTACGTTTCCGAGCCCTATTGGTGGGACGATACGCCGCGCCCGAACTTGCCGGCGAGCGCGCCGCCGCTCAGGGCGGATGCGGTCGTCATCGGCTCCGGCTACACCGGGCTCATGGCGGCGCTGGTGCTGGCGCGCGCCGGGCGCGACACCGTGGTACTGGACGCCGAGCAGGCGGGCTGGGGGTGCAGCTCGCGCAACGGCGGCCAGATCGGCACCAGCATCAAGCCGAGTTTCGATGAGCTTGCCGCGAGACACGGGCCCGAGCGCGCGCTTGCGATCCTGAAGGAGGGCCACGACGCGCTCGCGTTCATCGCCGATTTCATCGAGCACGAACGCATCGAGTGCGCCTTCGAGCGGACCGGGCGATTCCAGGGAGCGCACAACCCGAAGGCGTACGAGCGGCTGGCGAGGCTGCTCGAGGCGCAGCCGAAGGAGCTGCCGACCGGCGCCTACATGGTGCCGCGGGCGGAGCAACACCAGGAGATCGGCACCGAGCTTTACCGCGGCGGCTGCGTCTATCCCCGGCACGCGGCCCTCGACCCGGCGCGCTATCACCTGGGCCTGCTCGAACGGGCGATGGCGGCGGGTGCGCGCATCGTCGCGCGCTGCCCGGCATTGGCCATCGAACGCAACGACCGGGGGTTCCGCGTCATGACCGCGCTGGGCGCGATCCAGGCGCGCGACGCGATCGTCGCCACCAACGGCTACACCGGGCGGCTCAGCCCGTGGCTGCGCCGGCGCGTCATCCCGATCGGCAGCTACATCATCGCCACCGAGCCGGTGAAGCCGGCGCTCATGGCCCGGCTGATGCCGATGAACCGCGTCGTCAGCGACACCCGCAAGCTCGTCTACTACTACCGCACCTCGCCCGACCGCGCCCGCGTGCTGTTCGGCGGGCGCGTCGCCTTCAAGGAGACCGACCCCACGTTGAGCGCGCCCAGATTGCACCG
>CAYPKW010000069.1:0-13584 GCA_964411425.1 uncultured Rhodospirillaceae bacterium | reverse complement strand
TTGGCGAGGGAGAAGCCGAGCGCCAACTGCCATGCTCCGAAGGCCAGGGGAAGAATCATTATTTCGCCGGCCACGATAAGGTAGTTGGGGTGCCGGCAGAAGCGGTACGGACCCCGGGCGACCGGCGGCGCGTCCGGCAGCATTATGATGCGGGTCGTCCACCGCCGTCCGAGAGTGAGAATTACCCAGAGGCGTCCGATTTGCAGGAGCCCGTACAGTGCCAGCAACGGCCATATGGCCGGCGCGTCGGCGGGGACCAGGAACCACAGGGCCGCGAGCCAGCCGGCGTGCAACAGCACGAGCAGCGGGTAGTGGCCCGCACCGACCTCCCGTCCGCCTGCCGCCAACAGGCGGGCGGTATTGCGGCGCGCGTAGACGAGCTCGACCAGCCGCTGCGCCGCCACCAATGCCACGATCCACTGGTGCGGCGTCACGCCGCCTCGAGGATCTGGAACCCGGCGGTGAAACCGGGTCCGAGCGCCGACATGAGCTGCCGGCCGCCGAGCCCCTCATGCAGCAGGCGATCGAGCACGAACAGCACCGTCGCCGCCGACATGTTGCCGTAGTCGCGCAACACCGCCCGCGCCGCGGCCATCGCGCCCGGCGGCACGCCGAACGCGGCTTCGAGGGCGTCCAGCACCTTGACGCCGCCGGGGTGGCAGATGAACCCGTCGATGTCGGCCCGAGCGAGACCGTGACGCGCGAGGAAGGCATCGGCCGCGGGACACAGGCCTTCGCGCACCAGCGACGGGATGTCGCGCGAGAACAGCACGCCGAGGCCGTCTTCCTCGACGCGCCAGCCCATGACGTCGAGCGACCGCGGCCAGGTATGCGCGCCGCCCGGCCCTAGGCGGGGTCCGTTCTCGCCGCGGCCGATCAACGCGGCGGCCGCGCCATCGCCGAACAGCGCCGCGGCGACGACATTGCTCTTGGATTGGTCGCCGTGCCGAAAGGTCAGCGCGCACAACTCGACGACCAACAACAACACGCGGTCGAGCGATCTTGCCATGTTGGCCGCATGCGCCAGGCCGATCACGCCGCCGACGCAACCCAACCCGAAGATCGGCAAACGCTGGACGTCGCGGCGCATCGCGAGCCGCTCGATCAGCAGCGCGTCGATGCTGGGCGTGGCGACGCCGGTGGTGGAGACCAGCACGATGCCATCGACGGCGTCGATGCGGCAGCCCGCGCGCTCGAGGCACGCCTGCGTCGCTTCGGCGAGAAGCTCCACCGCGTGCTTGGCATAGAGCCGACTGCGCTCGACCCAGCCGTGCGGTTCCAAGTACCACTCCAAGGGAACGCAGGAATAGCGGGTGGCGATGCCGGCGTTGGCGAACACCGGCAGCATGCGCTCGATTTCCGACCGGTCGCGGTCGAACAGGCGCAACGCCAGCCCGGCCACCTCCTGCTGCGCGAGGCGCACCGGCGGCACCGCGGTGGCGAGCGAGAGAAGGCGCGGGGAACGTGCCATGGATTGCGGCCGCATCATAATCGCCTCCGGCGCGGCGGCGCAAAGGCCGGACGCGATGGGCGCGGCCCGCGCGTGCTGCTGGATTGGCGCCGCGGCGGAGAGCATGATATCGCATGTTCGAAGGGTTCCAGACAAAACGCATCAAGACGTCGGGCGCCGAAATCCACTTAGTGCAGGGCGGAGAGGGCCCGCCGCTGCTGTTGCTGCATGGCTATCCGCAGACTCATGCGCTTTGGCACAAAGTGGCGCCGGGTCTCGCCCGCCAGTTCACCGTGGTGGCCCCCGACCTCAGGGGCTACGGCGACAGCGCCAAGCCATCCGGCGGCGGCGACCATGCCCTCTACGCCAAGCGCAGCATGGCGCAAGACCAGGTCGAGATGATGGCGGCCTTGGGCTTCGAGCGGTTCCATCTCGCCGGGCACGATCGCGGCGCCCGGGTCGCCTATCGCCTGGCCCTCGACCACTCGGGACGGGTGAGGAAGCTCGCGGTGCTGGATATCGTTCCGACCATCGACTATTGGGAGAGCCTCGACCGTGCCAAGGGCGTCGCGACTTATCACTGGTACTTCCTGGCGCAGCCGTACGACTTGCCGGAACGACTGATCGGCGCCGATCCGGATTTCTTCCTCGACTGGACCCTGGCGAGCTGGCGCGGGCCGAGCGACGCTTTCACGGCCGAGGCGCTGGCCGAGTACCGGCGCTGTTTCCGCGACCCGCGCACCATCCATGCGAGCTGCGAGGACTACCGCGCCGGGGCGACGGTGGACTGCGACATCGACCTGGCGGATCGGCGGCGCAACGGCAAGATCGCCTGCCCGCTGTTGTGCCTGTGGGGCGATCTCAAGGGTTTCGGCGCGGGCGAGCCGCTGGCGGTATGGCGCCGATGGGCGGACGACGTGGCCGGGCGCCCGCTCGCATGCGGCCACTTCCTGCCCGAGGAGGCGCCGGCGGAGACCGAAGCCGAGCTCAAGCGGTTCTTCGCGACAGGGTAGGGCGAAATGCCCGCGGCCTCGCCGCTCCCTTGGGGGCTGGCCGGAGGCGGCACATGAGGCACGATTTTGCCGCGTAGTTCGCTAGAGCCCGATCGCTTCGCATTGAAGCACCTCGTGTTTCAATGCGAAGCGTGAATCGGGCTCTAGGCGTTAGATTCAGAGCAAGATTCACGTTTCGGATTGGATCGTTCCGATTCAATCTGAAACGATCTTGCTCTATAGTCCGGTATGTCGCAACGCGAGACGGCCGGGATGGAGACCGAGTCGACCAAGCCGCCGGCGCCGGCCGCCAAGCCTCGACCCGAGCGCGGCGCGTTGGTGGGGCGCCTGCGCGCCTATTTCTTCGCCGGCATCTTGATCACGGCGCCGATCGGCATAACGATCTATCTGGCGTGGCTGCTGATCGACTACGTCGACGACAAGATCAGGCCGCTCATCCCGGCGCAATACAACCCGGAGACCTACCTGCCGTTCAGCATCCCCGGCATCGGGGTGCTGCTGCTGATGGCGGCGCTGACGCTGATCGGCGCCGTCACGGCCGGCATAGTGGGGCGCATGTTCTTGCGCGTCGCCGAGCGCATACTCGCCCGCATGCCGATCGTTCGCGGCGTGTACGGCGCCACCAAGCAAGTCTTCGAGACGGTGCTGGCGCAGAAGTCGACGGCCTTCCGCCATGTGGTGCTGGTGGAGTATCCGCGCACCGGCCTGTGGTCGCTCGGCTTCATCACCGGTACCACCGAAGGCGAGGTGCAGGAGTTGACCGAGGACGAGGTGCTCAACGTCTTCATTCCGACGACGCCTAATCCGACCTCGGGTTTCCTTCTGTTCGTGCCGCGTAGCGACGTGACCTTCCTCAGCATGTCGGTCGAGGAGGGTATCAAGATGGTGGTCTCCGGCGGCATCGTGACACCCCCCGACCGCCGGCCGCCGGAGATGCGGGGCAAGAAGCTCGTTCGCTCCGAGGCCATCCGGAAGATCACCATGGCGGGACATTGAGCCTATCTCGGTCGGATGGAACCGGCTCTGTTTGCTCGGCGGCGCGGCGATCCGCCAGGAAGAGCGCGCGGCCCGATGCCGGGCATCGGGCAAGCGCTCTGACGCCGCGGGCGCCCACCGCCGGTAAACCCCTTTGGGGCCAGGCGCTTTTCGGCAAGGGCGGCGTCACGGGCCTTGGCCATAGCCCGGTTATGGCCTGTGGCCCCTTTCTGGCCCTTGCCGAAAATCGCTCTGGCAGAGCGATTCCATCCGACCGAGATAGGCTCTAGTCAGCCGGCGCGCATCGTCGGCACCGCGGCGTCCCGTTCGAACAGATAGAGCAGGGTCCTCAACGCGCGGCCGCGCGGGCCCGCCAGCTCGAGGTCGCGCTCGGCGATGAGCCGCGCGTCGTCATGCGCGGCCGCCATGAGGTCGGCATGGGCCGCGAGGTCGGCCAGCTTGAACTCCGGCAGCCCGCTCTGTCGGGTGCCGAGCACCTCGCCGGCGCCGCGCAACCGCAGGTCCTCCTCGGCGATTCGGAAGCCGTCGTCGGTCTCGCGCAACATCGTGAGCCGCGCCTTGGCCGTGTCGCCCAACGGCATCTGGTATAAGAGGAGACAGGTCGAGCGCTTGGTGCCGCGCCCGATGCGTCCTCGCAACTGGTGCAGCTGGGCGAGGCCGAATCGATCCGCATGCTCTACCACCATGACGCTGGCCTCCGGCACGTCGACGCCGACTTCGATGACGGTGGTGGCGACCAGAATGTCGAGGCGGCCTTCGGCGAAGGCGGCCATGGCCGCGTCGCGCTCGGCCGCCTTGAGCCGCCCGTGCACGAGGCCAACGCGCCCGCCGAACAACTTGGCCAGATGGGCGTGGCGCAGGGTGGCCGCCGCAATGTCCAGCTCCTCCGACTCCTCGACCATCGGGCAGACCCAGAACACCTTGTCGGCCCGCCCGATGGCGCGGCCCACGGCGTCCACCACCTCCTCGAGCCTGTCCAGCGGCACGGTGCGCGTATCCACCGGCCGACGCCCGGCCGGCTTTTCGGTGAGCCGCGACACGTCGAGATCGCCGTAAGCGGCCATCATCAGGGTGCGGGGAATGGGGGTGGCGGTCATGACCAGGAGATCGGCCGCCCGCCCCTTGCGCGCCAGCATGAGGCGCTGGCGCACGCCGAAGCGGTGCTGCTCGTCCACCACGGCGAGCGCCAAGTCCTTGAACGCCACGTCCTCCTGGACTAGCGCGTGCGTGCCTACGACCAAGTCGATGGCGCCAGAGGCCAGGTCTTCGAGCAGGGCGGCGCGGGCCTTGCCCTTGTCGCGGCCGGTGAGCAGCCGCAGCGAGACCCCGGCCGCCGCGGCGAGAGGCTCGATGGTGGCAAAGTGCTGCCGGGCGAGGACGTCGGTGGGGGCGAGCAGCGCCGCTTGAGCGCCGGCTTCGACGGCAATCAGCATGGCGAGGAAAGCCACTACCGTCTTGCCGCTGCCGACGTCGCCTTGCAGGAGGCGCAGCATGCGCGATGTCGACTCCAGGTCGACTACGATGTCCCGGATCGCGTCCCGCTGGGAGCGGGTGAGCTCGAAGGGCAGCGCCGCGATCGCCTTGGCGCGCAAGCGCCCGTCGCCCACCAGCGCGCGGCCGGGTTGGCGGCGCTGATGGGCTCGCACCAGGGCAAGCGCGAGCTGGTTGGCCAGCAACTCGTCATAGGCGAGGCGCCCGCGCGCCGGGTCGGCGGGCAACAGGTCGGCCGGCCGCTCGGGACGGTGCGCCGCCAGCACGGCAGACCGCCATGCCGGCCAGCCATGCCGCTTCGCATGGGCGGCGTCGATCCACTCCGGCAGCTCCGGCAGCCGCTCCAGCGCTGCGGCGATCGCCTTCCCCAGTACTTTCGACGTAATGCCCGCGGTCAAGCGATAGACGGGCTCGATGGCGGGTAGCGACGCGGCCTGGTCGGGCGTCAGAATATAGTCCGGATGGGTCATCTGCAGCTCGCTGCCGTAGCGGTCGAGAAGGCCGCTGACCATTCGAACCTGGCCCACCGGCAAGACCTTTTGCAGGTACTCGACGCGGGCGCTGAAGAAGATCAGGACCAGCTCGCCCGTGTCATCGTGGCAGTAGACCTTGTACGGCTGGCGGGGGTGGGTTGGGGCCTTGTGCTCGTCCACGCTCACCGTGAGCGTGGCGATGATCCCGGTCGGAGCGGCGGACAACTGCGGTCGGAACCTGCGATCGACGATGCCGGTGGGTAGGTGCCAGCACAGCGATACCACCCGTTCGCCGGCCAGTTTGCCGATCAGCTTGCCCAGGCGCGGGCCTACCCCCGGCAGGGACGTGACCGAGGCGAAAAGCGGATAGAGGATCTCCGGGCGCAATGGCGTGGCCTGTCGCGGCGAAGGAGGCTATATCCTTAGCCGATGCGGCGGACGGGTGTAAGCGAAAGGGCCGCGCCGGGCGAGGAACTCGAGCGCCGGCGCAAACGGCTGCATTTTCGCAGCCGGCGCCGCGGCACGCGTGAGAGCGACCTCATTCTCGGGCGTTTCGCCGATGCCCATCTGGCGGAGATGAGCGCCGGGCAACTCGACCGCTATGCGGCGCTGCTGGAGGCGAGCGACCCCGACATCTATGCCTGGCTCGTCGGGCGCGAACCCGTTCCGGCGAGCCACGACAACGACGTGATGACGCTACTGAAACGCTTTAAGGTCCATCTGTCATCCGTTGAAAACGAATAATTTAATTATCGCTTCGCCGGGTCGCACCCTGATCGCCGGCGCGCCTGAGGGCTACGACGGCGCGGTGCTGGCCGAATTGGCGCGCGCACGCTCTCTTCTGCACGTCGCCCGCGACGACGCCCGGGCGGCCCGGCTGGCGGCGGCGCTCGCGTTCTTCGCGCCGGAAGTAGAGGTCGTATCGTTCCCGGCCTGGGATTGCCTGCCCTACGACCGCGTGTCGCCGCACCGCGACATCGTCAGCCGACGGATCGACGCGCTGACCGCGCTCGCGGCGCCCGCCGCCAAGGATCGGCCGCGCATCGTGATCGCCACGGTGGCCGCGCTGTTGCAACGGGTGCCGGCGCGCGAATTCTTCGCCGACGCGACGCTGGACATCGGCACGGGCGCGAGGATCGAGATCGCGCGCCTTGCCGGCTTCCTCGAACGCAGCGGATACGCGCGCGCGGAAACGGTGAGTGAGGCGGGGGAATACGCGCTACGCGGCGGCATCGTCGATCTGTTCCCCCCGGGCGCCACGCAGCCCCTGCGCGTCGACTTTTTCGGCGACGAGATCGAGCGCATCCGCGGCTTCGATCCATTGACCCAGCGCAGCGCCAACGAGGTGGCACGCTTCACCCTCAAGCCAGTCAGCGAAATCCGCCTCGATCGTCCCGCCATCGAGCGCTTTCGGACCGGGTATCGGGAGGCATTCGGCGCCGGCTCGACCGACGATCCGATCTACGAGTCGATCAGCGCCGGGCGCATGTTCGCCGGCATGGAGCACTGGCTGGCGCTGTTCCACCCTCGATTGGAAACGTTGCTCGACTATCTGCCGGACGCCGCCGTGAGCCTGGACTACCAGGCGGAGGAGACGCGCGATGCCCGGCTCGAGATGATCGCCGACTTCTACCGGGCGCGCGCCGAGTTCGAGCGCGCCGACCGGCTCGACGGAACGGCCTATCGCCCGCTGCCGCCGAACCGGCTCTATTTGGACGCCGCCGAATGGGGCCGGCTGCTGGCGGAGCGGGCGGTTGGCGTTCTGTCGCCCTTCGCCGCGCCGGCCACGACCGGGAACGCGATCGACGCCGGCGGCCGGCCGGGCGCCGGCTTTGCCGAGGCGCGGGCGCAACCGAGCCGCGTCTACGACGCGGTGCTCGAACGCATCGCCGCCGAGCAGCGCCACCGCCGGCGGGTCATCGTCGCCGGGTTCAGCGCCGGCAGCCTCGATCGTCTGGCGCACCTACTGGCCGATCACGGACTCGCCCGCGGCGCGCCCGCCGCCGACTGGCCCGCGGTGGAGAAGCTGGCCCTCTCGACCGCGGCGCTTGTCACGCTGCCGCTGGACAACGGGTTCGTCGCGCCCGGCATGGCGCTCATTACCGAGCAAGACATCCTGGGCGAGCGGCTCGCACGACCCAGCAAGGCGCCGCGGCGGCCCGAGCAGTTCCTGGCGGACTTGGCCAACTACGGCGCCGGCGATTACGTCGTCCACGTCGATCACGGCATCGGGCGCTACGAGGGCCTGGAGACTCTCGAAGTGGCCGGCGCCCCGCACGACTGCCTGCGGTTGATCTACGACGGCGGCGACAAGCTCTATCTCCCGGTCGAGAACATCGAGGTGCTGTCGCGCTACGGCGCCGCCGATGCCATGGTCGCCCTCGACAAGTTGGGCGGCGTGGCCTGGCAGGGCCGCAAGGCGCGGGTCAAGGAGCGCCTCCAGGAGATCGCCGGGCAGCTCATCCGCACCGCCGCGATGCGGGCGCTCAAGCCAGGGCCGGCGATGCAGGCCCCCGAAGGGTTGTACCAAGAGTTTTGCGCCCGGTTTCCGTACCCCGAGACCGAGGACCAGACGCGTGCCATCGCCGAAGTGCTCACCGACCTCGCCGCGGGGCGCCCGATGGATCGCCTGATCTGCGGCGACGTCGGGTTCGGCAAGACCGAGGTGGCGCTGCGCGCCGCCTTCGTCGCCGCCATGTCGGGCCACCAGGTGGCGTTGGTGGCGCCGACGACGTTGCTGTGCCGACAGCACGTCCAGACCTTCCGCGACCGCTTCGCCGGGTTGCCGGTTCGCATTGGCCACCTCTCGCGCCTGGTCGGCAGCGGCGAAGCGAAGCAAACCAAGTCGGCGCTGCGATCCGGTCAACTCGACATCGTCGTCGGCACTCATGCGCTGCTCGGCAAGTCGATTGCGTTCCATAATCTAGGTCTGCTGATCGTCGACGAGGAACAGCACTTCGGCGTCGCCCAGAAGGAACTGCTCAAGGATCTACGCGCCGAAATCCACGTGCTCACCCTGACCGCGACGCCAATACCCCGCACGCTGCAAATGGCGCTGGCGGGCGTGCGCGAGATGAGCCTGATCGCCACGCCGCCGATCGACCGGCTGGCGGTGCGTACTTTCGTGCTGCCTTACGACTCCGTGGTCGTGCGCGAAGCGATCCTGCGCGAGCACCTGCGCGGCGGCCAGAGTTTCTACGTCTGCCCGCGCATCGAAGACCTGCCGGCGATGGCCGACCGGCTCGCCAAGCTGGTGCCGGAGGTGAAGCTGGCGGTGGTGCATGGCCGGATGCCGGCGCGCGAGCTGGAGAAGGCGATGACCGCGTTCTACGATGGCGGCTATCGTCTCCTGCTGTGCACCAACATCATCGAATCCGGGCTCGATATCCCGACGGCCAATACCATCGTCATCCACCGCGCCGAGATGTTCGGCCTGGCGGATCTCTATCAACTGCGCGGGCGCATTGGGCGCGCCAAGATGCGCGGCTACGCCTATCTCACCGTGCCGCCGGGCCGCCTGCTTTCGGAGGCCGCGCAAAAACGCCTCAAGGTCATGCAGACCCTGGACCAGTTGGGCGCCGGCTTCACGCTGGCGAGCCACGATCTCGACATCCGGGGCGCGGGCAACCTGCTGGGCGAGGAGCAATCGGGCCAGGTGCGGGAGGTCGGCGTCGAGCTTTACCAGCACATGCTGGAGCAGGCCGTCGCCGAGCTGCGCGGCCAGGCGGCGCCCGAGACCTGGACGCCGCAGATCGCCGTCGGCACGCCGGTGCTGATCCCGGAAAGCTACGTCGCCGACCTGGGTGTGCGGCTCGGCCTCTATCGCCGGCTGGCCGGGCTGGTCGAGCCGGCCGAGATCGACGCCTTCGCCGCCGAGCTTGGCGACCGTTTCGGATCGCCGCCCGTGGAGGTCGACAACCTGCTCCGCATCATCGCCATCAAGCAGCTCTGCCGGACGGCAGGGGTGGAGAAGGTAGAGGCCGGTCCCAAGGGCGCCGTACTGGGCTTCCGCCACAATCGTTTCGCCAAGCCGGCGGCGCTGATCGAGTTCATTCAGAAGCACCGGCAGGACGTCACCGTGCGCCCCGACCACCGGGTGGTGTTCCGGCAGGACTGGGGCGAGGGACAGCGGCGCATCGCCGGCGTACAGCGGCTCATCAGTCAGCTTGCGCAAATTGCGGTGTAGAGTGTTTTCCTGCTAAGAAACATATTTATATTCAGTTCATTACATCTCGTTCCTCATATTATGAATGAAGAGTATTCCAGAATAATCATGCATTTAGCGGCCGCTTCGAAGATGACGCTTCGATGGGGCCGCCGGCCGGCCTACAGCGCGATGCCGTCCTCTAGGGCGGCCAGCGCGATCAGGGCCGAGGCGCGGGCGTCCGAGGCGGGGTCGTGGTGGCGCAAGGGGATGGCAAGAAAGCGGCAGACGTCCGGCAGCTTGGTCGGATAGACGCGCCATGCGGCGCGCGCCAGGCGCACGGTACAGGCGAAGCGCAGACGCGGCCGCGCCAGGCCCGCGGCGCCGCAACATGCCGATAGCACGGCGCGGTCGAAGGGCGCGTTGTGCGCCACGAGGCACTCGGCGCCGGCGAGCAGGGGCTTGAGCGCAGGCCAGACTTCGGCAAACCGTGGCTCGTCCTTCACTTGGGCCCAGGTGATGCCGTGGATATGGGTGAAGGCGAATCGGTCTCGCGGCGGCCGGATGAGGCGCATTGCCTCATCGACGATGCGGTTGTTCTCGACACGGACGAGCGCCACGGCGCAAGCGCTGTCCGAGCCGTAGTCGGCCGTCTCGAAGTCGATGGCGACGAAGTTGGCCACGGCCGAACGGTCGCGCTCAGGCGCCGGCCAGCGCCTCGGTCCCGGCCGCGTCGTCCTCGCGCGCGAGGTCGAAGAGCTGCATCAGCGCCTCGGGCTCCTGGGCGCCGGACAGCGTATAGCGTCCGTTGAACACGAAACAGGGGACGCCGTTGACGCCGGCGCGCCGGGCCAGCATGTCCTCCGCCAAGGTCGCCTCGACGTCGGCGTCGCCGGTCAAATGGCGGCGCACGGCAGTTTTCTCGAGCCCGGCCCCGGCGCCGATGCCCGCCAGCACCTCGGCGTCGCCGATGTCCAGCCCGTCGATGAAGTAGGCGCGGAATATACCTTCCAGCACCGTGTCCCGACGGCCGCGCGCCGCGGCGTACCGCAGCAGCCGGTGGGAGTCGATGGAGCTGGGCGTGCGCTCGATGCGGTCGAAGGCGAACCGAATATCCTCGAGCGCGCCGGCCGCCCGCGCGGCGTCCTGGACACGCCGCGCCCGGGCCAGGCTGCCGAATTTGGCCAGCAGATAGGCGCGCCGCTCCATGCCGTCGCGCGCCATGCCGGGATTGAGCAGGAAGGTCCGCCAGCGTACGGCGAGATTCGACTGGGGGCGCATGGCGAGCGCGCGCTCGAACCGGCGCATGCCGACATAGCACCATGGGCAGATGGTGTCGGAATAGATGTCGAGACGCATGTTGCTCCTTCGTCGTAGGCCAACCTTGACGTTCGCTCCCGGCCCACCGAGCATATCGCAAGTCGATTCGTTCTGGGGCATCATTCGCGCTAGTGGTCCGATCCTGACAGAAAGTACCCTCATGGGGTACCTTCTTTCAGGTAAATCGGCCCACAAGCATATGAATGCTAGTGGTATTCAGCTGCCGACAAATGGTTCCCCCTCGGGAACCATTTGTCGGAACCATACCACTAGCGCCGGGAGGCATTTACCATGACCGCCGAGGGGCCGGGCATCTACGATCTCCAATTGGGGCGGAACCCGGCCAACCACATGCCGCTGACGCCGCTCGGCTTTCTGGCGCGCGCCGCCGAGGTCTATCCGAACAAGGCCGCGGTGATCCACGGCGATACCGTTTATACCTACCGGCAGTTCAAGGAGCGCTGCTGCCGGCTGGCGAGCGCGCTCGCCCGACGCGGCATCGCCGAGGGTGACACGGTAGCGATCCTGGCGCCGAACGTACCGGCCATGCTGGAGGCGCACTACGGCGTGCCAATGCTGGGAGCGGTGCTCAACACCCTCAACATCCGCCTCGACGCCGCCACGATCGCCTTCTGCCTCGACCATGGCGAGGCCAAGGCGCTGATCGTCGACCGCGAGTTGGCGGACGTCGCCCGCACGGCGCTGCGGCAACTGGGCCGCGAGCTGTTGGTGATCGACATTGCCGACCCGCTGGCGGAGGGGAGCCAAGGTGAGAAAGTAGGACACGAGGAGTACGAATCCTTCATCGCCGACGGCGCTCCGGAGTTCCCGTGGACGGCGCCGCGGGACGAGTGGCAGGCGATCAGCCTCAACTACACCTCGGGCACGACGGGCAACCCGAAGGGCGTCGTGTATCACCATCGGGGCGCCTATCTGAATTCCTTGGGCGATGTCATCACCCTCGGGCTGGGAGCGCGGTCCGTCTATCTCTGGACGCTGCCGATGTTCCACTGCAACGGCTGGGCGTTCACCTGGGCGGTGACCGCGGCGGCGGCAACCCACGTATGCCTGCGCCGGGTCGATCCGGCGCTGATCTATCCGATGATCAAGCGGCACGGCGTCACTCATCTTTGCGGCGCTCCCATCGTGCTCAACATGCTGGCGCACGCGCCCGACGGCGTGAAGGTCGCGTTCGACCGCCCGGTCGAAGTGGCGACGGGCGGCGCTGCACCGCCCAGCGCCGTGATCGCGGCCATGGAGCGCAGCGGGTTTCGGGTCACCCATCTCTATGGACTGACCGAGACCTACGGTCCCTGCACCGTGTGCGCATGGCAGCAGGATTGGGATGACTTGGACTCGACGGCTCGCGCCCGCCGCATGGCGCGTCAGGGGGTCAAGTATCCGACCTTCGAGGCCGTCATGGTGGCGGAGCCGGAGAGCATGGCGGAGTTGCCCTGGGACGGCCGCACGATCGGCGAGCTGATGGTGCGCGGCAACACGGTCATGAAGGGATACCTCAAGAACCCGTCCGCCACCGACGAGGCGTTCCGCGGCGGCTGGTTCCACACCGGCGATCTCGCCACGCGCCACGCCGACGGCTACGTCGAGATCAAGGACCGCTCCAAGGACATCATCATTTCCGGCGGCGAGAACATCTCGAGCCTGGAGGTGGAGGAGGTGCTCTACCGTCATCCCAAGGTGCTGGAGGCGGCGGTGGTGGCGCGGCCGGACGAGACCTGGGGCGAAAGCCCTTGCGCCTTCGTCACGCCCAAGCCGGGAGCGACGGAACTCAGTGCCGAGGAACTGATCGCCTGGTGCCGCGACAACTTGGCGCGCTTCAAGGCGCCGCGCACGGTGGTGTTCGGCCCTCTGCCGAAGACCTCGACCGGCAAGATCCAGAAATACGTGCTGCGCGAGCAGGCGCGCGCCCTCGGCCGGTGAGACGGAGTAAGCGATGGCGGACAACGGCCTATTCGACGTGACCGACCGCGTGGCCTTGGTGACGGGGGCCTCGAGCGGCCTCGGCCGACGCTTCGCGCTGACGCTGGCGCGCGCCGGAGCCAAGGTGGCGGTGGCCGCGCGCCGCGGCGACCGCTTGGCGGCACTCGCGCGCGACATCGAGGGCTTCGACGCCCGCGCCTTTCCGGTGACGATCGACGTGACCGACCGCGACAGCGTGGCGGCTGGCATCGCCGCCACCGAAACCGAGTTGGGGCCGATCGCCATCCTGGTGAACAACGCCGGCGTCGTCGTGGCGAAACCCCTGCTCGAACACAGCGAAGCCGACTGGGACAGGGTAGTGGACACCAACCTGAAGGGCGTGTGGTTGGTGGCCCAGGAGACGGCCCGGCACATGGCGCGCCTGGGCCACGGCGGCAGCATCATCAATATCGCGTCGATGCTGGGTGTCGTCGTCGATGCGGGCGTGCCGTCCTATTGCGCCTCCAAGGCGGCGGTCATCCATCTCACCAAGGCCATGGCACTCGAACTGGCGCGCCACCGCATCCGCGTCAACGCCATTGCCCCCGGATACTTCCTGTCCGAGATGACGGGGGAGCATCTGGCGAGCGAGGCCGGCAAGGCGATGGTCGCCGCCATTCCGCAGCGGCGCATCGGCGGTGAAGGGGACCTCGACGGGCCGCTGCTGTTCCTCGCCTCGGACGCCTCGGCCTACATGACCGGAGCGGTGCTCGCGGT
>CAYPKW010000068.1:0-14112 GCA_964411425.1 uncultured Rhodospirillaceae bacterium | reverse complement strand
TTCCAGCGATGCACCTTGTGCAGGTCGGCGAAGCCGCCCTGGGCGAAGGCGCGCAGCAGGTTGAGGGTGGCCGCCGCCTGGTTGTAGCTCTGCACCATCCGGTCGGGGTCCGGTATCCGCCGGGCGCGGTCGAACTCGATGCCGTTGACGATGTCGCCGCGATAGGCCGGCAACTCCACGCCGGCTTGCGTCTCGGTCGGCGCCGAGCGCGGCTTGGCGAACTGCCCGGCCATGCGGCCCACCTTCACCACCGGGCAAGCCGCCCCGAAGGTGAGCACCACGGCCATCTGCAAGAGCACCCGGAAGGTGTCGCGAATGTTGTTGGCGTGGAATTCGGCGAAGCTCTCGGCGCAGTCGCCGCCTTGCAGCAGAAACCCGCGCCCCTCCGCCGCCTCACCCAGCGCCGCCAGCAGCCGGCGCGCCTCGCCAGCGAACACGAGCGGCGGAAAGCCCCGCAGCCTGGCCTCGGCCGCGGCCAGCTTGCCCGCGTCTGGATACTCCGGCGCCTGGGCTATCGGTTTCGCGCGCCAGCTTTCCGGCGCCCACTTGAGGGCCATCGTTCCCTCGCTCCCTGTCGGTCTCCGAGAAGGGCATGGGCTATACGCCCAACCCGGAGCGATTTCAACCCGGCGGCGGGCGCCGAAAGGATCGCACGCTAATTTTGAATTAACGATGCCGCCGGGATACTGACGGCGGGTGCGCGGTGCATACGGGGCGCCCCAGGGGTCACAAGCCCGCATGAACAAATCGGCGAAGATTTCCGTCGCCTTCGGCGCCTTCACGGCGATCGTGCTCGGGGGCAGCGCCGTCGTCGCATTCTTTCTCGGCGGCGCGCAAGTCGCCGTGCGGGAGATCACGGATCACGCCGAGCCGCTCAACGCCGCCACGTATGAAATGGAAATCAACGTCGTAGAGACGGGCCTCGCGGTGATGCAATACCTGCGCCAGCAGGACGCGGCCATCAAAGAGCTCCTCGGCGACGACCGGCGGGCTTCATGGAGGCGCTCGGCCAATGCCGGCACCTGGCGCGAACGGCCGAGAAACAGCAGCTCGCCGACGAAATCGAGCGGTCCTACGGCGAGTTCGCCGAAGTGGGCGCGCGGTTGATCGACAGCAAGGACGCCCAGACGGCGGCGCTCGAACGGTTCGACGAGATCGTGCAGCGGCTGGAACAAGCAATCGAGGGTCCCCGCACCAACACGGCGCGGTTGAGCAATGCCGAGGCCGACGAGTGGCTCGACGTGCTCGCCCACAAGGTAGAAGAAGTGGCGCGCAAGCTGTTGTCCGCCGTCGCCCCGAAAGATGTCGCCACGACCATCGAGCTCGACGGGGACCTGGCGGACATCGGCTTCGCGGCCGAGGCGTTGGGCAAGTCCAGAACGCTGGACGCCGAATGGCAGCGGGAACTGACGTCGCGGCTCGGCGCATTGGAAGCCGCCGCCCGAGAGATCGACGCGCTGCAAACGAGGATCAACGCCGACGTCGAGAGATTCATCGCGGTGCGCTGGCAACTCGACCGACTCCTCGACGACGAAGTCCTGCTCATCGTCGAGAAGGTCCTCGCTGACGCGAAATCCAGGCTCGAAGAACGGTCGCTGAGCGTGAATGTCGCCCTGGCGGCGACCGGTGCACTGATCGCCGCCGGCGCCATCCTGGCCATCGTCATGCTGCGGAGCCGCGTCTCGCAATCGCTCGCCGATTTCGCCCGGCATCTCAAGGGCGCGGGCGGCACCAGCATCGAGTACGCCTCGACGCGGCGCAGCCGCGACGAGATCGGCCTCATCCAAGCCCGTTTCAACCAGTTGGCGCGACGATTGGCCCGCGCCCAAGCGAAGCTGGAGGCTGCGCGGGGCGGCCTGGAAGTGGACGTGGCCGAGCGCACGCGCGAGCTGAGCGAGGCCGTGCGGCGCCTGCACGGCGAGTTGTGCTACCGCGAGGAGTTGCAGGGCGAGCTCGAGGGCGCGAAGGCGGCCGCCGAGGCGGCGAGCGAGGCGAAGTCGCAGTTCCTCGCCAACGCCAGCCACGAGTTGCGCACGCCCTTGAACGCCATCATCGGCTTCTCGGAGATGATGGTCGGCAACCTGATCCGGCCGGACGACCTCGAAAAGTACAAGGAATACGGCCGCTACATCCGCGACAGCGGCACGCACCTGCTGGGGATCGTGAACGACATCCTCGATCTGGCGCGGATCGAGGCGCGCCGCGTCGAACTCGACGAGAGCGGGATGGAGGTGGGCGATCTGATCGAGGACTGCCTGCGCACCGTGGCCATGCGCGCCGCGGAGCACCGGGTGACGCTCGGCCGGGCGATCGCCGCCGACCTGCCGCTGCTGCGCGCCGACCGGCGCATCGTCAAGCAGGTGGTCCTCAACCTGCTCGCCAACGCCATCAAGTACACGCCCGACGGCGGCAAGGTGAGCATGGCCGCCACCGTGAATCCGGCCGGCGGCATCGAGATCGCCGTCACGGATACCGGGATCGGCATCGAAAAGGAGCACATCGAGACCATAACCGAGCCCTTCGTCCAGGCGAGTACCGGCCATGGTCGGCGTTTCGGGGGGATCGGCCTCGGGCTCTCGATCGCCAAGGCGTTCATGGAGCGCCACGGCGGCACGCTCCGCCTGGAGAGCGAAGTCGGACGCGGCACGACCGCCGTCGCACGCGCGCGCCCGAGGCCGCGAATCTCGGCGCGTCGGAGACTTCGGCAGAGACGGCATAGCGGGTTGCCCATCGTCGTCCCGGCGCAAGCCGGGACCCATGGCGCCGCCATCGCGGATCGTCGCGATGGATACCGGCTTTTGCCGGTATGACGATCAGAAAGAACAGCCGGGACGACGATGGAGAGCGTGGCGTGTCATGCACCCAGGCTCGGGTAGAGATCGACCCAGTGCGGATTGGCGCACTCGATGATCTCGATTTTCCAGGTCCGCCGCCATTCCTTCATCTGCTTCTCCCTGCGGATCGCCGATTCCGCCGTCTCGTGCGGCTCGAACCAGACCAGCCGGTGCACGCCATAGCGAGCGGTAAAGCCGGGAACCACCTTGTGCTTGTGCTCCCAAACGCGCCGACGCAAGTCCGAGGTGACGCCGACGTAGAGGGTGCCTCGCGGTCGGCTGGCGAGGAGATAGACGTGGAACATCGCTTGCTTTCGCCATGGGTCCCGCCCCGGCCTGCGCCGGGACAGGCCCTAGCGCATCAGCACGAACTCCTCGCCCGCCGTGGGGTGAATGGCCGCGGCGCGATCGAAGTCCGCCTTGGTGGCGCCCATTTTCACGGCGATGGCCACGCCCTGGATGATTTCCGGCGCGTCCGCGCCCACCATGTGGGCGCCGAGCACGCGCCCGCTCGCGCAGTCGACCACGAGCTTCATCATGGCGCGCTCGTCGCGCCCGGTAAGCGTGTGCTTGAGCGGCCGAAAGCTCGACTTGTAGACCTCGACGGCGCCGTATCGCCGGCGCGCCTCCTCCTCCGTCAAGCCGACGAAGGCGACCGGCGGCCAGCCGAACACGGCGGAGGGCACCGCGAGATGGTCCACGGGCGTCGGCCGGCCGCCGAACACCGTGTCGGCGAAGGCGGCGCCGTCGCGGATCGCCACCGGCGTCAGGTTGAGCCGGTCGGTGCAGTCGCCGATGGCATAGACGCTGGGCAGCGAGCTTTGCGACAACTCGTCCACCGTCACGGCGCCGCGTGCGTCGAGGCGAACGCCGGCCTCGGCGAGCCCCATGCCGGCGGTCGCCGGCCGCCGGCCCGTCGCGTACAGCACGGCGTCGGCGGCGAGCGTCGAGCCGTCGCTCAAGGCGAGCCGGCAGGCTTCGCCCGCGCGCTCGCTCGCGGTCACGGCGACGCCGAGCCTGAGGTCGATCCCGGTCTTGCGCAGCTCGTCCGCCAGTGTGTCGCGCACGTCCCGGTCGAAGCCGCGCAGGATCTGCTCGCCGCGGTAGAGCTGCGTCACCTCAGCGCCGAGGCCGTTGAAAATGCTGGCGAACTCGACCGCCACGTAGCCCCCGCCGACGACCGCGACGAGGCGCGGCAGCGCCGGCAGGTGGAATGCCTCGTTGGAGGTGATGCCGCCCCGGCTTTCGCCGGGGGCGCCGGGCGGCAGGTCGGGCCAGGCGCCGACCGCGACCAGGATGACGCGGGCGCCGATGCGCCGGCCCGCCACCTCCACCGTGTGGGCATCGATGAGCGTGGCGCGCGATTCCAGGAGGCGCACGCCGGATTCCGCTAGCAGCTTTTTATAAACGGCGTTGAGCCGGTCGATCTCGCGATCCTTGTTGGCGATGAGCGTGGCCCAGTCGAACTCGGCGGCGCCTACCCGCCAGCCGAAAGCGGCGGCGTCCTCGAACTCGGGCCCGAAGCGCGAGGCGTAGACCAGCAGCTTCTTCGGGATGCAGCCGCGGATGACGCAGGTGCCGCCGACGCGGCTGTGCTCGGCGATCGCCACACGCGCCCCGTATTGCGCCGACATCCGGGCCGCCCTGACCCCGCCCGACCCGGCGCCAATCACGAACAGGTCGTAATCGAACTCCGCCATCAGGCGAGCCAACGCCGGCGCAAGAGCACGATCATGGCTGCGGCCTGCAACAATGGCGGCCCGACGGTGAAGAGCGGGTTGCCGGCATCCACCGGCAGAAACAGCGACGGCAGCACGGGAACGCCGAGCGCGTAGGCGATGCCGGGCAACGGCCCGTAAGCGAGAACCAGATAGACGACCGCCGCCGTGTCCGCGCGCCGGCGATTGCCGCCGAAGTTGAGATAGAGGATGAGCGCCATGTCGCGGGCCATGAACAGCAGCAGGGCTATGAGCGCCGACGGCGAGGGCAGGATCGAGCGGCCGGGCAGCAACTCGTCGAGCAGCGGCAGCGGCACGCGCTCCCCCGACATGGCGAAGAAGGCGAGCGCCGCCGCCATCAGGTAGGTGGGCAGCCAAAGCGGCGTAAGAGAAAGGGCCCGCGGCCAGTCGCCCCCCGCCTGCACGAACCAGCGGTAGCGCACGACGTCCTTGGGTTCGAGCAGCGCCGCGGCATAGACCAGGACCACGGTCGAGGCGAGCGGCGGCAGGAACCACAGGGCGCGGGCGTCGAGCCGCACCAGGGAGGGATAGAAGAAGCCTTCCAGATAGAACGCCATGAAGGCGACGAACAGCAGCCAGACCCAGGGCGAGGTGCGGAATTGCAGCTCGGCTCGCATCAACCGGTACATGGCGACGACGCCCCAGGCCGCGAACGCGGCGAGCGAGGCCAACGCCATGTCCCGCGACGGCATCACATAGCCGTACCAGTTCGCCCACAAGCTGTCGCCCCAGGGCCACGGCTGGAAGAAGCGGATCACGTCGCCGGCCACCGCGAGGGCGGCGGCCAGTCCCAGCAGTTGGCTGAAGGTCACCGACAGCTTCGCGCCGGCGGCCTGCTTCCGGAGGAACATGAGACTCGACGCCATGGCGACCACTTGGGCGATGAGCGCGGCGCCGATCGGGCGCGCCAGGTCGTCGATCGGGTCGATGGGATCGCCGGCGGCGACCAGGGCGACCGCCAACGCGATCGCGGCGCAGTACCAGATGAACGCGGTGCCGCCGGCGAATTTGCCCCAGGTCATCGTCCAGGCGCCCAGCGCCGACATGCGTTGGCCGTCCCAGGTACCGCCGTTCACCTCCTCGGCCACCGCGTCGGCGGCGCGCCGGGCGCCCCACAGCACGGCGATGACATAGAACGCCGCCAGCGCGGCGTTGCGTACCATCCCGGCGTCGTTGCCGAGCAGCCACAACGCGGCAAACAGCGCGCCTAGCACGACCGGCGCCGCGACGAGGCGCTGCGCCGAGAGCTGCAGCCACAGATTGCGCCGGAACTCCGGATTGAGGCTCATGGCGCCGTCTCGCGCATGCGCGCCAGGTAGGCGTCCTGCAGGCTCACGCGCTCGACGCCGAAGCTGGCGACCGGCAGCCCCGCCTCGACGAGGGTTTGCAGCACCTCGCGGCGCCGCGCCTCGTCGCCCGCGAGCGTAAAGCGGGCGATGGCGCCGTCGACCTCGACATCGCCGACGCCGGCCTGTGCCGCCAACAGGCCGGCGAGGCGAGGGTCAGGAGAGGAGAGGCCGACCGCCATCCGCGCCGCCGCGAGCGCGGGTGCGATCGCGCGGTGCTCGATGACGCAGCCACGGTCGAGGATCAGCATGTGGGTGGAATAGTCCTCGAGCTCGGCCAGGATGTGCGAGGACACGACGATCGTCATGCCGGCGTCGCGCAAGCCGCGCAGTAGGGCGGCGAGGCCGGCGCGGGCCTCCGGGTCGAGACCAGAGGCGGGCTCGTCCAACAGCACGACCGCCGGCTCGTGCACGATCGCCTGGGCTATGGCGAGGCGCTGGCGCAGGCCGCGCGAGAGCGTGCCCGCCCGCTGCGCCGCACGCTCGGCGAGCGCCACGCGGCCGAGCGCGGCCTCGATCAGCCGGTCGCGGTCGCCCGCCGGCACGCCCTGCGCCTCGGCCCGGTAGAGGAGGCACCGGCGCACCGTCAGCTCGTCGTAGAGGCCGTTGAAGTCCGAGAGGAACCCCATGCGCCGATGGCTGGCGCGCGGGTGCTCGTGCACGTCGAGCCCATCGACGACGACGCGCCCGGCGGCGGGCGTCGCCAGCGCCGCGATGCAGCGCAGCAGCGTCGTCTTGCCGGCCCCGTTCGGACCGACCAGCGCGGTGATGGTGGCCGCCTCGACCGCGAAGGAAACGCCGTCGAGCGCGCGCAGGCCCGGGTAGTCGAAGGTGAGGCCTTCGACGGCGATCATCGGGCGGTAGAGGTCCGGTTACCGCTCAGATCCCGCCCATGCAGAGGTACTTCACCTCGAGGAATTCCTCGAGGCCGTACTTCGAGCCCTCGCGGCCGATGCCGGATTCCTTCATGCCGCCGAACGGCGCCACCTCGGTCGAGATGATGCCGGTGTTGATGCCGACGATGCCGGATTCGATCTGCTCGGCCACGCGCCAGACGCGCCCGATGTCGCGGCTGTAAAAATAGGCGGCGAGCCCGAACTCGGTGTCGTTGGCGAGACGCACCGCGTCCTCCTCGCTACGGAACCGGAACAGCGGCGCCACCGGCCCGAACGTCTCTTCGCGCGCCACCTTCATCTGCGGCGTCACCTCGGCGAGGATCGTGGGCTCGAAGAACCGTCCGCCCAGCGCGTGCCGCTTGCCGCCGACAATGACGCGCGCGCCTTTGGCAAGGGCGTCGCCGATATGCTCCTCCACCTTCGCCACGGCCTTCATATCGATGAGCGGCCCCTGCTGGGTCTCACCCTTGAGGCCGTCGCCGACCTTGAGCTTCCGCACCGCCGCCGCCAGCTTCTCGGCGAACGCGTCGTAGACGCCCTCCTGCACCAGCAGGCGATTGGCACAGACGCAGGTCTGACCGGTGTTGCGGTACTTGGAGGCGATCGCGCCCTCGACCGCGGCGTCGAGGTCGGCGTCCTCGAACACGATGAAGGGCGCGTTGCCGCCCAGCTCGAGCGACACCTTCTTCACCGTGCCGGCGCATTGCTGCATCAGGAGCTTGCCGACCTCGGTGGAGCCGGTGAAGGAGAGCTTGCGCACGATCGGGTTCGAGGTGAGCTCGCCGCCGATGTCCTTGGCCGAGCCGGTGAGGATGTTGATGACGCCCGGTGGGATGCCGACCCGGTGTGCGAGGTCGGCGAGTGCCAGGGCCGAGAACGGCGTCTGGCTCGCAGGCTTGATCACCACCGGGCAGCCCGCGGCCAAGGCCGGGGCGCATTTTCGGGTGATCATGGCGTTCGGGAAGTTCCAGGGCGTGATTGCCGCCACGACACCGATCGGCTCCTTGATGACGACGATGCGCTTGTCGGGCTGGTGTTGGGGGATAGTGTCGCCGTAGACGCGCTTCGCTTCCTCGGCGAACCATTCGACAAACGCCGCGCCGTAGGCGATCTCGCCCTTGGATTCGGCGAGCGGCTTGCCCTGCTCCGCCGTCATCAGGATGGCGAGGTCGTCCTGGTTCTCCATCATCAGGTTGAACCATTTGCGCATGAGGTTTGCGCGCTCCTTCGCCGTCTTCTTGCGCCAGCCGGGCCAGGCGGCGTTGGCTGCCTCGATCGCCCGGCGGGTCTCGGCGGCGCCCATGGCGGGCACGGTGCCGAGGAGTTCCTCGGTGGCCGGATTGACGACGTCGATGGTGCGGCGCGAATCCGCGTCCACCCAGGCGCCGTTGATGTAACATTGCCGGCGGAACAGACTCGCATCCTTGAGCGGGAGCGGGGCGAATTTGCGGGCGGCTTGCTGCATGGCGAGACCTCGCGGCGATGAAGGAAGCTGGCGTCAGTATAGCGAGGCGCCGGCGGCGCGCAAACGGCTGGACGCCTTGACGCTGCCGGCTCGGGGTGACACCATCCTCGACAATCTCAGCGCCGAGATTGGACCCCGATAAGGCAGTCGCTTGCATGCCCGCGCGCGGGCAAGGGAGGACACCATGAATCCGCTTAAACATAGCATCGATCGCAGACACTTGATGAGATGCGGCCTGCTCGCCGGGACCGGGGCGCTGCTGCCCTGGGCGCGCGCGCGGGCGGCCATGGGAACGGTGTTCTTCGCCGACATCGGCGTAGGCGATCCCAACGGCGACTGGTCGAGGTTCACAAAGGCGACCGGCTGGGACGTGAACCTGGTCGCCTTCGGCAACGCGCCCTCGGCGGTGCTCAACATCCTGATCGCCGGCGGCGGCACCACGATTTACGACGTCATCAATATCGTGGGTGGTATGCAGAAACCGCTGGTCGAGAACGACCTGATCGTGCCCATCGACACTGCACGTATCCCGAACTGGGAGAAGAACACCTACATCCGCGACTTCTTGGCGCCCGGCACGCCAGGGTTCGACTTCATCGGCTACCAGAACCAGATCTACGGCGTCCCCTCCGTGCTGCAGGGCGACACCTTCGCCTATCTGCCGGAGGCGACGGGCGAGCTCGATTCTTACGGCGCCCTGTTCGATCCCAAGTTCAAGGGATACGTCGCCCTCGAGGACAACTACACCACTGCCGGGCAGAAGACGGCGCTCTATCTCAAGCACAGCGGCATGGCCTCGATCGACAACCCGGACGACATGACGCCGAGCGAGATCCGCACCGTCATCGACTTCCTGATCGAGAAGAAGAAGGAAGGCCAGTTCCGCGTCATCTGGTCGAGCTTCGAACAGTCGGTCAATTTGCTGCTCAACAAGGAAGTCTACGTGATGGACTGCTGGGAGCCGATGGTGTTCGTGGCCAAGAGCAAGGGCGTCAACGCTGTCTACGCCGACCCCAAGGAGGGGCACCTGCTGTGGGCCATGGCGGCCTACATCGTGAAGAACGAGCGCCGCGCGCCGGAGCGGCTGGAGGCGGCGTACAACTTGCTCAATTTCATGCTGGACGGCTGGTACGGCGCTACCATCACGGGGGCGCGCGGCTACATGACCAACCCGCTGGCGGTGCCTTACGCCAAGGCCAACCCGGGCGAGTTCACGGCCGAGCAGGCGGCCAAGGTCGAGGGCATCGACGCCAACGTGAAGAAGAAGTTCGAGAAGGGCGGCACCTGGCAGAACCGCTGGCCGACCCACGTGGAGGTGTACGAATCCGAGTGGGCGCGCTTCAAGGCGGCGTGAGGCCGATCGTCGAGGCTTTAGCCCCGTTATCCGGAACCTCTCCCCCGCCCCCCCTGAGCCTGTCGCGGGGCGGGGGATTTTTCGGGCGGCTGGAGCATGACTGAGTAACAAAGTTGCGCGAAACGGCGCCCACCGTCTTCGTCTCCCCTCCGGCCAGCCCAGGAATGGGCTGGCGGTGGCAAGGGACGTTGCGGCATGGCCTGCTGGCGCTGCCGATTCTATTCGTCGGCGCGTTCATGCTGGCGCCGCTGGCGCTGACCTTCGCCATCAGCTTCTGGCGGCGGGTCGGGCCGAAGATCGAGCCGGCGTTCACGTTCGCCTCCTACACCGAGTTCGTCGAGGGCGCCCGGCTGGTGGTGCTGGAACGAAGCCTGCTAGCGGCGGCCGAGGTGACGGTCGTCAGCCTGGCGCTCGCTTATCCGATCGCCTATTTCCTCGCCATGCGGGTGCGGCCGTCGACGACGCGGCTCGTCCTCATGCTGTTCACCGTGCCGTTCCTGGTGAACTACATCCTGAGAACGTTCGCCTGGACTCATCTATTGGGGCGCACGGGGCCGGTCAACAGCGCCCTGGTGGCGCTGGGGGTGACCGACCGGCCGGTGGACTGGCTTCTCTTCAGCGACTTCTCGGTGCTGGTGGGTCTCGTCACTTCCTACATGCCGTTCATGATCTATCCGCTGTGGCTGGCGATCTCCGGCATCGACCGGCGGCTTATCGAGGCGAGCTGGACGCTTGGCGCGCGCCCGCGCGCCACGTTCCTCAGGGTGACGCTGCCGTTGTCCATGCCGGGGGTGTTCGCGGCGGTGATCTTCGGCTTCGTCGGTTCGTTCGGCGAGGCGGCAGTGCCGACCATCCTAGGCGGGCTCGGCTACCAATTGATGGGGAACACCATCACCAGTGCGCTCGACGTGCTCAACTATCCACTGGCCGCCGCCATGTCGAGCGTGGTGGTCGGGCTCATGCTGGCGCTGCTTCTGTGCTGGTACGCGGCCTTCGACCTGCGCTCGTTCCTCGGCAAGATCGTGCACTGGCGGGTGTAGCGATGACCGCGGGGATTTTGCGGCGGGGGACCGCGTGGCTCTTCGTCGGCCTAGCGCTCTTGTTTCTTTACGCGCCGCTGGTGCCGCCGCTGATGTTCTCGGTGAGCGGGGACGGCGTGCCGCAGGGCTTGACGCTGCGCTGGTACGCCGAGATGTGGCGCAACCCGATCCTGGTCGGATCGATGCGGACTTCGGGGCTGATCGCCTTCGTCGCCGGTCTGGCGACGCCGCCGCTAGCACTCCTCGCCGCCATGGCGGTGCGCGAGCTCAAGGCGCCGCGGGCCATCACCCTGCTGGTGCTGCTGCCCCTTTTCATTCCGGCGGTCAGCATGGGGCTCGCCATGGCGTTTCTGTTCCGGCTACTCGGCATTCCGCCCTCGTTCTGGACCATCGCCATGGTGCACGTCATGTGGGCGCTGCCCTTCGCCTTCCTCATCGTGCTCACCGTGATGGCGACCTTCGATCCCATGTACCTGGAGGCGGCCTATGTGCTGGGCGCCGGGCGCTGGCGCGCCTTTCGCGACATCGAATTGCCACTGATCTGGCCCGGCGTCTCCGGCGCCGCCATCTTCTCGATGATCCTGTCATTCAACGAGACGGTGCGCACGGCCATGGTGCAGGGACCGCACAACACGGTGCAGACCTACATCTGGTCGACCTTCCTGCAGGTCGGGCTGTCGCCGACGCTTTACGCGCTGATGAGCCTGATTATTCTGTTGACGCTGGTATTGATGGCGGTGACGGTGGGATTGCGGCGACGGCGAGCGGCGTGACGGTATTCATCCGTCATGCGGCTTGCAACGGAGTCCGGGCATGATTTGGCGGAGTAGCTGCGGCACTCACCAGGGGAGGCGGCGATGAAGCGCTATCTTCGATTGCTTGCACTGGCACTGTCGATCGCGGTCCTGGGACCCGGTTGCGCCTTCGTGACACGGACCGCGGATGTCGCGGCCGAGGAACAGACGATCCGATCGCTCGACGAGCAGTGGGTGGCGACGGTAGCCAAGAAGGATGCCGTCGCCACGGCGGCCTTCTATGCCCCCGACGGCGCCGTCTTGCCGCCGAACAGCCCGCCGGTCCAGGGAGCGCAGGCGATCACCGAGTTCTGGCAGGGCCTGTTTCAGTTGCCCAATCTGCAGCTTACCTTCGTGCCCACCCAGGTGGTCGTCGCCAAGGCCGGCGATCTGGCCTATGACGTCGGCACTTATTCGCTGGCCTTCGACGGCGATCAGGGACCGGTCAGCGAGAGCGGCAAGTACGTCGTCGTCTGGAAGAAAATCGACCGTCATTGGAAGGTCGCGGTCGATATGTTCAGCGGCAACGGGGCGGCGCAGTAGGCCGGCGCGCCCGGGTTTCAATCGTCCAATATGATGGCGTCGTCGGGATTGAAACCGACGGTGACGTGGCCGGCATCGCCCGACAGCTCGCGTCGGGTCGAGGTCGCGGTGAGCCGCTGGCCGTCGGCGAGCGTCAGCATGTGGTCCACATTGGTGCCGCGATAGACGATCTCGTTCAGGCGCGCGGCAAGCCTGGTGCGGCAGGCTTCGGCGCGAGATCCCAGACGCACATCCTCGGCCCGGATGGCGAGGCCCACCGTCGCGGCGCCTTGCGCACCCCCCACCCCAACGCTGCCCCGCAAGGGGGCCGGGAGATTTTCACGGCCGTCGAGCGATGCGGCGACGTTCGAACCGGCCAGGCGCAGTTGCGCGCCGCCGCCGTCCATGCGGAGGAACTCGGCGTCGAGCAGGTTGCAGCCGCGGAAGAAGGCGGCGACGAAGCGAGTACGCGGGCGTCGGTAGAGGCGCTCGGGCGCGTCGCACTGCACGCACTGCCCACGGTTCAAGACCGCGATGCGGTCCGACATGGTAAGCGCCTCCTCCTGGTCGTGCGTGACATAGAGGGAGGTGGTGCCGGCCTTCTGGTGAATGTGTTTGATCTCGGTCTGCATCTCGCGCCGGATCTTCTCGTCGAGAGCCGACAAGGGCTCGTCCAAGAGCAGCAGCGCCGGTTGCAGCACGAGGGCGCGGGCGAGCGCCACGCGCTGCTGCTCGCCGCCCGACAGCAGGGTGGCGTTCTTGCCCTCCATGCCGGCAAGCCCCACCAGGCGCAGCATGGCAGCCACCTTCTCGCTCCGTTCCGCCGCCGAGAGCTTGCGCAGCGCGAGGCCGTAGCCGACGTTCTGCGATACCGTCATGTGCGGAAAGATTGCGTAGTGCTGGAACACCATGCCGAGGTTGCGCTCCCAGGGCGGCACCCCGGTCATGTCGCGCCCGCCGATCAGGATGCGGCCGGCGTCGGGACGCTCCAGCCCGGCGATCATGCGCAGGATGGTCGATTTGCCCGAGCCCGACGGCCCGAGGAAGGTGAAGAATTCGCCCTTGTCGATGGCGAGCGACAGGTTGTCGGCGGTGACGGCGGGGCCGAAGCGCTTGCTGACGTTGTCGAGGGCGAGAATGGCGTCGGGCATGGGCGGTTACGAGATGCCTACTCACCCGCCGGTTCGCGGCTTCGCCTTCCGCCGCCCTTCGACAGGCTCGGAGCGACGGGAAAAGGGCTGCGGCGAGGGGGAGGACGACGGCGCGGCGTTCAGCGTTACGTCGAGCACGATCGAGATGGCCCTCACCATCGTCGCGAGGTCCATGGAGGCGAGATCGGCGCGCTGGTGCAGCTCGAGGTTGCGGTCGCGCCGAAGGTCGGACAGCAGCCCCGCGACCTGCGCCGGCAGATAGGGCAAGTGCACGAAGCCGCAGGGAACGGCCCTGGCGCGGGCCCCGAGGCCGCTCAGGAATCCGTAAAGCGTGGCGTTGCACAGAAAGGTGCCGGCAGTGCTGGACAGGCGCGCCGGAATGCCGGCGTCGAGCAGCGCCCGCTCGGCCGCGCGCAGCGGCATGGTCGCGGGATAGGCGGTCGCCGAGTTGGCCTCCAGCGGCGTATCCTCGAGAAAAGCGCCCTCGTTGTCGGGGATCTCGAAGTCGGCGACGTTGATTGCGACGCGCTCCAACCTGATCGCCGGCTCGCCCGGCCACAGGCCGAGGCTCACCACCGCGATCGGCGAGACCTCGTCGAGCAGCGCCTCGATGCGCCGGCCGAGGTCGGCGAAGGACACCGGCAGCGTGCGGCCCAGGACGGGCACGCCCGCCACCCTGGTGCCATCGAGCCGGCGCGCGACCTCGGCGGCGGGATTGACGCCCCGGCCGCCATAAGGCTCGAAGCCGGTGAGAAGGGCGACTTTGCTCGCCATCAGTTCCGTTGCCCCGCGGCCCAGGCCCGATCGATACCGGATAGGGATACCACAGAGGCGCTTAGAGATCGAAGGCCGCTAAGAGCCTGGCGCCTAATCGACTTTCCTCTCTATGTCTCCGGGCCGCCGCGGTTTTCAGGAACCGCGCTCGGCACCCCTACTCCACCGTGACGCTCTTGGCGAGGTTGCGCGGCTGG
>CAYPKW010000067.1:0-14728 GCA_964411425.1 uncultured Rhodospirillaceae bacterium | reverse complement strand
GCGCTGTTCTTCGCCGGCTTGAGCGCCGTCATCCGGCACCTGGGCGCCGAGCGCCTGCTGCACCCGTTCGAGATCGCCTTCTTCCGCAACTTGTTCGGGCTCGCGTTCATGCTGCCGTGGCTGGCGCGGCACGGCCTCGCCGGCCTCCATACGGGGCGGCTCGCGATGTACGGCTGGCGCGCCGTGCTGGGGCTCGCGTCCATGCTGTGCTGGTTCTCGGCGCTCGCCATGATCCCCTTCGCCGAGGCGATCGCCTTGAGCTTCACCACGCCCTTGTTCGCCACCATCGGCGCCGCGCTCATCCTCGGCGAGCGGGTGCGGGCGCGGCGTTGGAGCGCCACGCTGGCGGGGTTCATCGGCGTGCTCGTCATCTTGAGGCCGAGCGAGACGGCGTTGGGCCTGGGCGAGCTGCTCGCCATCGCCTCGATGGCTCTCTCCGCCGGCGTCACCCTCATCGTCAAGAACCTGACGCGCACCGAGCCGGGCGACGCCATCGTGACCTACATGGTGCTGCTGATGACGCCGCTGTCGCTCGCGCCGGCGCTATTCGTCTGGCAGTGGCCGGCGGCGGGCGTGTGGCCGTGGCTGGTCGCCATGGGGGCGCTCGGCTCGTTCGGACACATGTGCTTCATCCGCTCGTTCGCGCTGGCCGACGCCTCGGCGGTGGCGCCCTACGACTACTCGCGGCTCGTGTTCGCCTCCGCCATCGGCTATCTCGCCTTCGCCGAGGCGCCCGACCTGTGGACCTGGGTGGGCGCCGCGATCATCGCCGCCGCCGCCATCTACATCGCGCGGCGCGAGGCACTCATGCACCAGTCGGCGGCGACCGAGGCCGCGGCGGCCGCCGGCGACGCGCCGCCGCCGGTCGCGCGCTGAACCGAGGGCGATACCGCCGCCGCCGGTCCTCTGCTATGAACGGGCCATCATGGACGTGCAAGGCTATGCTGCGCTCGTCACCGGCGCCGGCTCAGGCATCGGCGCCGAGACGGCCCGCGCGCTCGCCCGCGCCGGCGCCAAGGTGGCGGCGCTAGACACCAACCTCGAGGCGGCGCGCGCCGTGGCCGCCGAGTGTGGCGGCATCGCGCTCGCCTGCGACGTGAGCGAGGCCGCGAGCGGCGAAGCGGCGGTGGCCGAGGCGCGGGCCGCGCACGGGCCGGCGCGCATCCTCGTCAACGTGGCGGGAATCCTGATCCCCGGCAGGATCGTGGGGCGCGACGGGCCGCTTCCCCTCGACAAGTTCAAGAGGGTGATCGACGTGAACCTGGTCGGCACCTTCAACATGATGCGGCTCGCCGCCGCCGGCATGGCGGGGCTGGAGCCGCTTGCCGACGGCGAGCGCGGCGTCATCGTCAACACCTCGTCGGTCGCCGCCTACGAGGGCCAGGCCGGGCAGGCCGCCTACGCCGCCTCGAAAGCCGGCATCGCCGGCCTGACGTTGGCCGCCGCGCGCGACCTGGCGCGCCACGGTATCCGAGTGCTCACCATCGCGCCGGGCCTCATCGCCACGCCCATGATGCTGACGCTGCCGCCCGAGGTCCAGAAGAGCCTCACCGACCAGGTGCCGTTCCCTCATCGCCTCGGCCACGCCGAGGAGTTCGCGCGCCTGGCGCTGCACATGATCGGCAACGTCATGCTGAACGGCGAGGTGGTGCGGTTGGACGGCGCCTTGCGCATGGGGCCGAAGTAGCGGCGCCCCGCTGGACCCCGCGAGAAGACGAAAATCCGGCGAGGCACCCCATGCCAAGCGGGGCGCCTAGCGGCTCCCCGCTGGGCGATCGCCCAGCGGGCCACTAGATGTAGTGGGTCCCTACGCCGCCCCGCGGGGCGATGCGTAAGACAAGGTGTCTAACCATCGATTTTTCGAGGAACGACCCCAGCAGGCCAGGCGGCGGGCGGTCTTGCAGCCCGCGCCCTAGAGGAAATCGCTTCACCATGTCAAACAGCGCCTGGCCGAGCCAGGAAGGAGATCATAGCATGGAACGTCGTTCTAGGAAAGTGTTCTGGTAAAAGCCGGCCATCGAAGTAGCGGGACGTCCACTCGTTGCCATGGCCGCCGCGCCCTCAATCCGCCGGTACAATGTTCTGATTGAAGCGGCCACATCGTGGGTTACGAGGCCCCCGCTTTCTTCCGGCGCTTGGTCAAGCGCATGGCGGGGCTGAGCCCGGCCGCCTACCGCAAGAGGTTCGCGCACCTCGCGGCGGTGCAAAGGCCGTAACCGATCGGGAGCGGACCCTTGCCTCCCGCTTTGAACCGGGAGTCCCCATCGCCGATCATGTGGCGTAGAATGGCTCCTTGGGCGTACCGGAGACGGGAATGACCGAGGGTCGCGTCCAACGCAGGCTTGCCGCCATACTCGCGGCCGACGTGGTCGGCTACAGCCGCCTGATGGAGGCGGACGAGGCGGGGACGCTGGCAGCGCTCAAAGAGCATCGCGTCGAGGCGATCGATCCCACGATCGCCGCGCACAACGGTCGCATCGTCAAGCTGATGGGCGACGGAACGTTGGTCGAATTCGCCAGCGTCGTCGATGCGGTCGAGTGCGCCGTGGAACTGCAGCGGGCGATGGCCGGGCGCAATGCCGAAGTCCCCCGCGACCGGAGGATCGAGTTTCGCATCGGCATCAATCTGGGCGACGTGATCCTGGAGGGAGACGACCTTTACGGCGACGGCGTCAACATCGCGGCCCGGCTGGAGGGGCTAGCCGAGCCCGGCGGCATACTCATCTCGCATGCCGTTTATGCGCATGTCGATCGCAAGCTACCAGTCCGCTTCGACGATCAGGGCGAACGCGCGCTCAAAAACATCGCACAGCCAGTGCGGGTTTATCGCGTCGGCTGGGAGGCCGATCCCGCAAGCCGTGCGCAGCGACCGGCGCCGAGCCAACCCGGGCTGCCGGACAGGTCCTCGATCGCCGTGCTGCCATTCATCAATGTGAGCAGCGATGCGGAACAGGAATTTTTCGCCGACGGCCTTACGGAAGATCTGATCACCGACCTTTCTAAAGTGCCTGGCCTTTTGGTGATCGCGCGCAATTCGAGCTTCGCCTATAAAGGCCGGTCGGTCGATGTCCGCTCGATCGCCAGGGAGCTTGGCGTTCGCTATGTCATCGAAGGCAGCATCAGGCGGGCGTCGGCGCGGGTGCGGATCAATGCCCAGCTCATAGACGCGGTCGATGGCAGCCAAATCTGGGCCGACCGTTTCGACCGCGATCTGGCCGATATCTTCCTGCTGCAGGACGAAGTGGTGGGCAAGATCGTGAGCGCCCTTGCCGGGGTGCTGCCCTCGGCGCGTGCGCTCCCAAAGCGCAGGGCAATAGATATCGAGGCCTATGATCTGTTCGTTCGCGGGCGGTCGCTGGCGAGGCTATCGCTCCAGGATACGAGAGCGGCGCGTCCGCTCCTGGCAAAGGCTATAGAACTCGATCCGGGCTTTGCCGAGGCACATGCGTGGCTTGCGATGAGCCACCATTTCGGCTGGATGTACTATGGCGAAGCCGAGGAGGAGCACCGTATGCTGGCTAGCTCGGCCGCCAGGCGGGCCGTGTCGCTCGATCCGGATAACGCCGACGCGCATATCGTCCTTGGTTTTCTGCGCGCCTATGATGGTGAACTGTCCGAGGGGGTAGCGGAAGTTGAGATGGGTCTTCGCATCAACCCCAACCATGACGAAGGCTGGCTCATGCTTGCGGACCTCAGAACATGCGAGGGCCGGGCCGCCGAAGGCATCGACTGCGCGCGCAATTGCTTTCGCCTAAACCCGCATCCGCCGGGAAGCTACTACTGGCAGTTTGGATGGGTTCAGTATGCCGCAGGCCGATATGAAGACGCCGTGGAAACGCTGCGCCACAAGTCGGCACTTGGACCAGGCGTACATCGCATCCTGGCCGCGTCGCTGGCGCAACTCGGGCGAATGACGGAAGCCCGTGAGGAGGCACGGAAATTCCTCTTGGAGTTTCCAGATTTCTCGGCTCGGCAGTGGGGAAGCACACAACCGTTCCGCAACGACGCGGATCGGCAGCATTTCGTCGACGGCTACGTCAAAGCCGGTCTGCCGGAGTGAGGGTGGAGCTGCCGGCGGTAAGACGAGCTGCACCTTAGCAAGGTGAATCTTGGGGAAAAGGGAAGCGTCCCCTTTTCCTCCCGTGAAGTCGCGCACCGCTCGTCCGCGGCGCCGGCGTCAGTGGCCGGCCAGGTTGTTCCATTGCGGCAGCAGAACGATGCAGTTCGGGTTGAACCCGTCGTTCTTGAGCGTGTCGATGCTGGCCACCGCCGCCCCCTTCTCGAAATCCACCACCGTGATCGAGCCGTCGCTCATGCCCGGCAGGTTGAGCAGCGAGTTCTGCACGAAGCCCAGCTTCATGTCCTTGGTGAAGGCGACGTGGTGCGCCCCCTCGGCGGCCGGGATGGAGGCGACGAGGCGCGGGCGCGCCGCGTCGCCGGCGATGTCGAAGACGTGGACGTGGCCGGGCTTCGCCGTGGTGACGTAGAGGCGCGTCGCCCCGTCGTCGAAATACATCTCGAGCGGCACGCTGGCCCCGACCTCGGCGAAGTCGAAGGCCTTGGCCACGTCGAAGTCCTTCGTGGATGGGTTCCAGGCGGCCGTCCACAGGGTGCCGCCGTACATGTTGGTGACGTAGGCGACCGGCGGGTCGCTGCGCGGCACGAACATGACCTCGACCGGGGCCTCGCCGGCGGGCGACGCCTTGTCGGACACCTTGCGGGTGCCGAGCACCTTGCCGGTCGATGCCTCGACGACCACGATCTCCTCGCCGGCGTCGCCGAGATCGGCGGGGCGCACCGTGTTGGTGACGAGCGCCCGGTCGATGCCGTCATGCACGGCGACGCCGTGCGGATAGGGGCGCGGCAGGTCGACGGTGCGCAGTACCCGGCCCGAGGCCGCGTCGCCGACGACGAGTTTTCCGGTGCCCATGCAGGTGAGATACCAGGTCGCGTCGTCTTCCGAGAACACGACGTCCTCGGCCACGGCGCAGCCCTCGACGTTCAGCACCGTGACCGGAAGGTCCGGGCTGGTCATGTCGATGACGCGCAGCTCGTGGCCCCTGCCGAGCGCGGTGACGTAAGCCCGCGTCTGCCCGCGGTTGTAAAAGATGTGGTGCGCCACCAGGTCGGGCGGCAGCTCGATGGTGCGGACGATCTTGCCGAAGGCGGGCGACTCCGGGTCCACGTCGATGACGGCGATGCCCTCCTGGCGCGTCATGCCGGGCACGGGTTGCGCGTAAGCCGCCAGGGCTTCGGCCGACTTGCTCTCGTAGTTGACGAGGGCGAGGATCTCCGCCTCGGCCGCGCCGGCCGCCGCCATTGCCGCCGCCATTGCCGCCGCGACGAGCGCCGCCGTCTTCATCGTTGACATGGTTCGGTCTCCTCGGTTCGGTCCCGCAGCGCGGGCGAGGGGGGCGATCCTAGTACCGACTCTCACGGATAGGTAGCACGCATGATCGCCGCCCGCAGGATGACCGGCAGGAGCCGACGCGAAGGCGGTGCCAGCACCGGCGAGCGTCGGCGACGAACCGGGGGCCGGCGGGCGGCGACCCACCGGGCGGCCTGCCGCTGCCGCCGGCGGCGTTGCGAAGGCTTGCCGATGCTGGCATCGGCGGCGCCTTCGCGCCTGGCCGGCGATTGCGGCAGGCCGTCAGGCGTACCACCTATCCGTGAGAGTCGGTACTGGCACGACGGGCCTTCGCGCGGCAGAGGGCGCCGGCGACGCGCGGGCCGAGCGGCTAGTGGTATGGTTCCGACAAATGGCTCCCACGGGGAAGCCATTTGTCGGAAGCTGAATACCACTAGCGTCAATAGGTTTGTGGGCCGATTCACCCGACAGAAAGCACCCTCGAAGAGGGTACTTTCTGTCGGGATCGGACCACTAGAGCAGCGCGTCGATCGCCCTCGCGAGCGCCACGTCGCGGGCAGAGAGCCCGCCGCAGGCGTGGGTCGAGAGCACGATCTCGACCCGGTTGTAGACGTTCGACCATTCCGGGTGGTGGTCGTGCCGCTCGGCCAAGAGCGCCACGCGGCACATGAAGCCCCAGGCCTGGCTGAAGTCCTTGAACCTGAACGAGCGGGCGATGGCGTCCCGGCCCGGCACCTCGCGCCATTCCTTGAGCTCCGCCAGCGCCGCGTTGCGCTCGCCCGTGTCGAGCTTCTCCACCATGGGACCTGAGCTTGCGCGCCCTTGGCGGCGCCGGCAAGCGCCTCTACAGTGGCCCCTCATGGGACGCGCGACGCCGAGCCGGCCTGCCCTTGCGCCCAGCCTCGCCGACATCGAGGCGATCGCGGACCGGGCCTTCGAGACCATCCCCTTGGAGCTGCGCCGCCACGTGCGCGGCGTGGTGCTGCGGGTGGAGGAATTCCCGGACGAGGAGACCGAGGAGGAGATGGAGCTGGAATCTCCCTTCGACCTGCTCGGCCTCTATCGCGGCGTGGCGCTGACCCGCAAGAGCGTCGCCGATCCGGGCGGCGAGGTGGACATGATCTTCCTCTACCGCCGGCCGCTGCTCGACTACTGGTGCGAGACGGGCGAGGACCTGGACCACGTGGTGCGCCATGTGCTGATTCACGAGATCGGCCACCACTTCGGCCTCAGCGACGAGGACATGGAGCGGCTCGAAGCCGAGGCCGACGCGGCCGCCGGCGGCGCCGCGGGTTAGATGAGGGCCAGCACGCGGGCGCGCAGCTCGGGCAGCAGCTCCAACGCGAACCAGGGGTTGCGCTGGAGCCAGGCGTTGTTGTGCCAGCTCGGATGCGGCAGCGGCAGGAACTCGGGCAAGTAGTCTCGCCAGGCCCGCACGGTGACGGTGAGGCTGGGGCGCCTCCGGCGGCCCAGGTGGTACGCCTGGGCGTAGCCGCCGACGAGGAGCGTCAGCTCGACGCGCGGCAGCAGCGCGCGCAGCCGCGTTTGCCAGAGCGGCGCGCATTCCGGGCGCGGCGGCAGGTCGCCGCCGCCGGAATCGCGGCCCGGATAGCAGAACCCGATCGGCATGATGGCTATGCTGCCCGCGTCATAGAAGCGATCGCGGTCGAGGCCGAGCCATTGGCGCAAACGGTCGCCGCTGGCGTCGTTCCACGGCGTGGCGCTGTCATGGGCGCGCAGCCCCGGCGCTTGGCCGACGATGAGGAGGCGCGCGCCGGCGCCGGCACTCAAGATCGGCCGCGGCTCGTGCGGCAGGAACGCCGCGCAGACGCGGCAGGCGCGCGCCTCGGCGAGGAGCGCCGCCAGCGCGGAACCCTCGGTCATGCGCGCAGCAACTCGTAGTCGCGCTCCTCGCGATAGATCGGGCCGGCGCCGCCGAGAAAACTCGAATAGAGGTGGAAGCGGTCGATCTCGATGGGCCCGGAACGATAGAGGCTGTGCGCGGCGAGGAACTCGTGGAGGCGCGGCCCGGGCGCGCCGCGGCCGCGGCCTAGCGTCACGTGCGGCTGGAACTTCTGCCCCTCCGGCTCGACGCCCGCGCGCACGACCGCCGATTCCACCTTGTCGCGCAGTTTCGCGAGCAGGGGTTCGCCGGCCACGCCGGCCCAGATCACGCGCACCCGCCGGCCGTTGCCGAAGTGGCCGACGCCGGCGAGCTCGACCGAGAAGCGCTTCGCCCTGACGGCGCCGAGCGCCGCGTCGATGTCCTCGAAGGCGCCGCCGTCCGCCTCGCCGATGAAGCGCAGGTTGAGGTGCAGGTTCCGCGGCGCCACCCAGCGCACCGCCGGCAGGCCCGCGCACATCGACGCGAGGCGCAGGCGCACGGCTTCCGGCAGGCTCAAGGCGACGAACAGGCGCATCGGTTGCCTTACGGGCTTGGATAGGTATGGAGCCTGTGGATCTCCTCGATGGCGTCGAGCGTGTCCTTGTCGAGCGCGAGGTCGATGCTGGCGATGTCGGTGGCAAGCTGCTCCATGGTGGTGACGCCGATGATGGTGGCGGTGACGAAGGCGCGGCTGTTGACGAAGGCGAGCGCCATCTGCGCCGGGTCGAGGTCGCGCTCGCGCGCCAGCTTGACGTAGGCCGCGGTCGCCGCCGCGGCTTGCGGGTTCAGGTAGCGCTTGAAATGCCGATAGAGCGTGAGCCGCGCGCCGGGCGGCCAGGCGTCGCCGAGATACTTGCCGCTGAGCGCGCCCATGGCGAGCGGCGAGTAGGCGAGCAGCCCGCAGTCCTCGCGCAGCGCCACCTCGGCCAGCCCCACCTCGAAGCTGCGGTTGAGCAGGCTGTACGGGTTCTGGATCGAGGCCATGCGCGGCCCGCGGCCGGCCTCCGCGAGCGCCAGATAGCGCATGGCGCCCCAGGCGGTCTCGTTGGACAGCCCGACATGGCGCGCCTTGCCCGCGCGCACCAGCTCGGCCAGCGCCGCCAGGGTCTCTTCCGGCGGGGTCGCGTCTTCCGCCGCGGGCAGCCCCTCGAATCCGAGCCGGCCGAAGACGTTCGTCGCGCGCTCGGGCCAATGCAACTGGTAGAGGTCGATGTAATCGCAGTTGAGCCGCTTCAGGCTGGCGTCCAGCGCCGCCTCGATGTTGCGCCGGTCGAGGCGCGGTTTCCCGTCGCGCAGGTAGCCGAAGCGCGTGTCCGGCCCCGCCACCTTGGTCGCCAGCACGACGCGCTCGCGCAGCCCTCGCCGGGCGAACCAGGCGCCGATGATCTCCTCGGTGCGGCCGTGCGTCTCGGCCCGCGGCGGCACCGAATAGACCTCGGCCGTGTCCCAGAAGTTGACGCCGCGGTCGAGCGCGTAGTCCATCTGGCGATGGCCCTCGGCCTCGCTGTTCTGCTCGCCCCAGGTCATGGTGCCGAGGCAGATGGCGCTGACGCTCACGTCGGTGCGGCCGAGGCGGCGATATTGCATGGAGGTCGTCCGCGCTAGAGGAAAAGCGTCAGCACGCCGGTATAGCCGTACAGGCGGTCGTGGCAAATCTCGCCGTTGGCGAAGAAGCCGACAAGCGGGAAATCGCCGAGTGCCCCCGCGATCTCCTTCAGCTCCTCGGCGTTGTGGCCGAACAGGTTGGGGCCGCGCCCGACGCAAGTGTAATAGACGCCGCCCTTGATGGCCGGCGCGCGCCGGCCTAGGCCCGCCAGCATGCGGCGCAGGTCCTTGACCGCGCCCTCTCGGTCGCGGCGCGCGAACATCAGCCGATCGCCCTCGGCCAGCTCGGCGCCGATGGCGATGCGCCCGCTGTCGGGGTCGACCCCCAGCATGTTGCGCACGACGTAGTCGCCGGTGTCGGAGCCGGCGACCGGCAACGCCACGTGCACGGAGCCGACGGACAACGGCTTGTCGCGCCCCAGCATCAGGGCCATGTCCTCCTTGAAGCAGTCGAGCGCCGGGCGCCCGTCGAGCGCCGCCACGACGTTGCCCTCGACCGCGGTGACGAGGCGGGCCGGCCCGATCGGCGAGCAGCCTTGCGTGAGGCCGGTCGCCACCCTGACCGAGGCCGCGAACAAGGCGCCCGAGACTCCGCCCTCGGCCACCCGTTCCGCCGCCCGCGGTAAGCCGGCGCGCGAGGCGGTGAGGCCGCCGACCAGATAGGCACCGGTGGCTTGGGCGAGCTCGGCCACGATGTCGGCGATGAGCGGATTGCGCGGGTCGCCGTGGACCACGCCGAAGGATGGCTTCGCCCGGTCCACCCACCCGCCGTGCTGGCGGCGGAACGCCTCGAGGCCGCCGACCGGCTCGAACACGCGGAACGAATCGGCCGGCAGCTCGGCCACCATCACCGTCATGGCGGGCCGGTCGAAGTACTCCATCGGCGTGCCGGCGGCGCAGGCGGCGATGCCGACGCTGGCCGCGCCGATCCATTCGCCGACGCCGGTCCGGGCTTTGAGCGCGGCAACGATCTCGCCCATGTGGCCGGCAAGGCGGTCGGTGACGTAGACGAAGCCGAGATTCCCGTGCCCGGGCCCGAGCCCGGCAAGGCAGGCGTCGAGGGCAACCTGCCAGTCTTCGGCGGCGGCGTGGGCGGCGCTGAACGCGGTCATGGCTCTCCTCCGATCGCCCGCAGCACGTAAGGCAGGATGCGCTCGACCACGACCAGGACGCCAGCGGCGTTGGGATGGATGCCGTCGGGCTGAACCAGCGCCGGATCGCCCGCCACGCCCGCCAGGAAGAACGGGTACAGCGGCACATCGTAACGCGCCGCCAGCTCGGGATAGATGGCGTCGAACTCGGCCACGTATTCGGGCCCCAGGTTGCGCGGCGCCAGCATGCCGGCCAGGAGCGTCCTGACGCCGGCGGCGGCGAGGCGGGCGAGGATGGCGTCGAGGTTGGCGCGCGTCGCGGCCGGCTCGACGCCGCGCAGCGCGTCGTTGCCGCCCAGCTCCAGGATCACCAGATCGGGCTTCCCGGCGAGCGCCCAGTCGAGGCGCGCTAGGCCGCCCGCCGTGGTGTCACCGGACACGCCGGCGTCGATCACCCGGGCGGCGATACCGGCGTTGCCGAGGGCTTCCGCCAGGCGGGCGGGAAACGCCTCGGAGAGACCGAGGCCGTAGCCCGCGGTGAGGCTGTCGCCCAGCGCCAGGATGGCGACCGGCTCGCCGGCCACGGGCGTGGCCAAGAGCGCCAGGATCAGCGCGTTGACAGCGCCGCGAGCGAGACCGTATCGCTTGCGTCGGCGGGACTGCGCGCGGCCGAAGAAGGTGAGCTTCATGGTCGAGGTCGATGGCCGGGGCAGCATGATCCGGCTCGCAGGCGTGCATCTGAGATTGGCTGGCGCCGCGGGCGAGGTCAATATCCTGAACGGCATCGACCTAGAGGTCGGCTCCGGCGAGGCGGTCGGCGTTATCGGCCCGTCGGGTTCCGGCAAGTCGTCGATGATGATGGTGATCGCCGGGCTGGAGCGGGCGACGGCGGGGCGCGTCGTCGTCGCGGGCGCCGATGTGGCGTCCTTGAGCGAAGACGAACGGACGCGCCTCAGGCGCCGATCGATCGGCATCGTCTTCCAGGACTTCCATCTGATCCAGACCATGACGGCGCTGGAGAACGTCGCGGTGCCGCTCGAGTTGGCCGGGCGGCGCGACGCCTTCGAGCGCGCGCGGGTTGAACTCTCCGCCGTCGGGCTCGACCATCGATCGGGCCACTATCCCGGCCAGTTGTCCGGCGGCGAGCAACAGCGCGTGGCGCTCGCCCGCGCGCTGGTCGGCGAGCCGGCCCTGCTGCTGGCCGACGAACCCACCGGCAACCTCGACCGCGACACCGGCCGGCAGGTCATCGACCTGATGTTCGAGCTGGCGGCCCGGCGCGGCACGACGCTGCTGCTCATCACGCACGACGCCGACCTGGTGCGGCGCTGCGGGCGCGTGCTCAGGCTCTCGGCGGGCCGCATCGAGGCGGCGTGAGCGAGGCGGCGCTCGCCTGGCGGCTGGCGCGGCGCGAGTTGCGCGGCGGGCTCAAGGGCTTCCGGCTGTTCCTCGCATGCCTCGCCTTGGGGGTGGCGATCGTGGCGGCCGTGGGTTCGCTCGCCGCCGCGGCGCGGGCCGGGATCGCCTGGAACGCCCGCGCGCTGCTGGGCGGCGACGTGGAGACGCGGCTGCATTACCGCCCGGCGACGGACGAGCAGCGCCGATTCCTCGCCGCCGCCGGCGCCTTGTCCGAGACCCGCGACATGCGCGCCATGGCGAGCCGGCTCGGCGGCGAAGGGCGCGCGCTGGTCGAGCTCAAGGGCGTCGACGGCGCTTATCCGCTCTATGGCGCGGTCCTGCTCGAGCCTTCGATGCCGCTCGCCGAGGCGCTGGCGGAACGGGACGGCCTGGCGGGCACCGCCGTGGACCCGGCGCTGCTGGCGCGCCTCGACCTCCGGCTGGGCGAACGGCTCCGCATCGGCGCGGCCGAGTTCGAGTTGCGCGCGGCGCTGCTGGGCGAACCCGACCGCGGCGCCGCGCTGTTCGCGCTCGGCCCCCGCGTGCTGGTGAGCGCCGCCGGGCTCGACGCCACCGGGCTGGTGCGCCCCGGCAGTCTGGTGCACTACCGCTATCGGGTGCGGCTCGGCCCGGACACCGACGCGGGCGACTTCATGGCCGAACTCAAGAGCCGATATCCGGACGCGGGCTGGGGCATCCGCGGCCTGGACGACGCGGCGCCGGGCGTCAAGCGCTTCGTCGACCGCGCCGCGCTGTTCCTGGGATTGGCGGGGCTGGGCGCGCTGCTGGTGGGAGGCATCGGCGTGGGCAATGCGGTGCGCAGCTATCTCGACGGCCGGATCGCCACTATCGCGACGCTGAAGTGCCTCGGCGCGTCCGGCCGCCTGGTGCACGGCGTCTATCTCATTCTGATCCTGGTCATGGCGGCGGTAGGCGTCGCGCTGGGCCTCAGTCTCGGCGCGCTAGCCCCGGCGGCGGCCGGCGGGGTCCTCGGCCAATCGCTGCGGCTCGCGGTTCCGGCGGCGCTCTACCCGGCGCCGCTGGCGCAGGCCGCCGCCTTCGGGATGCTCGCGGCGGTCGCGTTCTCGCTGTGGCCGCTGGCCGAGGCGCGGGCGGTGCCGGCAACATTACTGTTCAGGCGCGCCGTCTCGCCGGTGCGCCGGCGGCTCGGCGCCGGCGACCTCGCGGCCATCGCGGCGGCGGGCGCCGCCTTGGCCGGGCTCGCCGTGGCCGGCGCCACGGACCGGCCGCTGGCGGCCGAGTTCGTGGCTGGAGCGGGGCTCGCCTCGGTGGCGTTCGCCGCCGCGGCCAAGGCCGTTCAGGCGGGCGCCCGCCGGGTTGGCCGGGCGGCGCGCGGCGCCGTCCTCCGCCTGGCGCTCGCCAACCTCCATCGGCCGGGAGCGCCGACGGCAAGCGTCGTGCTGTCGCTCGGGCTGGGGCTCGCGATCCTGACCGCGATCGGCCTGGTGCAGGGCAACATCGCGCGCCAGATCGCGGCGACGAACGCGATCGCGCCGGCGTTCTATTTCATCGACATCCAACCGGACCAGGCGGCGGCCTTCGACCGGCTGGTCGAGGGCCATGCCGGCGCTGGCGACCTGCGCCGGGTGCCGATGCTGCGCGGGCGCATCGTGGCCATCGACGGCACGCCGGTCGAGCGCATCGAACCCGATCCGCACGTCGCCTGGGTGCTGCGCGAGGACCGGGGGATAACCTGGTCGAGCGCGCCGCCGCCGGGCGCCCGCATCACCGCGGGGGAATGGTGGCCGGCCGACTACCGCGGCCCGCCGCTGGTCTCGCTCGACGCCGAGGTGGCGGCGGGCTTCGGCCTGGAGCCGGGCGACAGCATCACGGTGAACGTGCTAGGCCGGCTCATCACCGGCACCATCGCCAACCTGCGCGAGGTGGACTGGACGACGCTCAACATGAACTTCGTCATGGTGTTCTCGCCGGGCACGCTGGACGACGCGCCGCAAACCCACATCGCCACGGTCCGGGTGGGACCCGAGGGCGAGGCGGGGTTGGAGCGGGCGGTCAACGAGCGCTTCGCCAACGTCTCAGCGATCCGGGTGCGGGAGGCGCTGGCGGCGGTGGCGCTGATGCTCGACCGCATCGCAGCCGCCCTCGGCGCCACCGCGGGCCTGGCGCTGGTGGCCGGCGTGCTGGTGCTGGCGGGCGCCATCCTCGCCGGCCAGCGCCGGCGCATGCACGAGGCGGCGGTGCTGAAGGCCCTGGGCGCCCGCCGGCGCCAACTCGTGGCCGCCTACGCCATCGAATACGGGCTGCTCGGCCTGACGGCGGCGGCACTGGCGGCGCCCATCGGCGGCGCCGGGGCGTATTACCTGGTGGCCGAGGTCATGGTGAGCGAGTTCGTCTTCCTGCCGGGGGTGGCGGCGGGCGTGGGCCTTCTCGGCGCCGGCGCGGCGGTGGCCATAGGGCTGGCCGGCACCTGGCGCGCGCTCGGGGCGCCAGTGGCCGGGCTGTTGCGCAACGAGTAACCGGTTGATTTTTGGCCCAACGCTGCCAACATAGAGGATCACTGCCAACCAGCGAGGATCGGCCATGGCGACGGAACCGAGGAATGCTTACGCGCTGCGCACGGCGGCGGCCGAGATCGACGTCGGCCTGCGCCGCTACATGCTCAGCGTCTACAACTACATGGCGGCGGGCTTGGCGCTGACCGGCATCGTGGCACTCGCCACCGCGTCCTCGCCGGCCATGACCCAGGCGATCTTCGGCACGCCGCTCATGTGGGTGGTACTGCTGGCGCCGTTGGGGCTCGTGTTCTTCATGAGCTTCCGCCTGCACAAGATGAGCTTCGCCACGGCGCAGATCACCTTCTGGATCTACGCCGCGCTCAACGGGCTGGCGTTCGCGTCGATCTTCCTGGTTTACACCCAGGCCAGCATCGCGCGGGTGTTCTTCGTCAGCGCGGCGATGTTCGCGGCCATGAGCCTTTACGGATACACCACCAAACGCGATCTATTTGGCTGGGGTCCGTTCCTGTACATGGGACTGATCGGTGTGTTCCTATCGTTCTTCGTCGAATTCGCCTTCCTAATCGCCGCAGTGTATTTCGCCAACGAGAGCCTCGTATTCGCCGCCATGGCGGTGCAATTCGCGTTCTCGGTGATCGGCGTGCTGGTGTTCGTGGGCCTCACCGCCTACGACACGCAGAGGATCAAGGAGTGGTACGTCGAAGGCGACGCCGCCGAGGCCCAGGGCAAGAAGGCGATCTTCGGCGCGCTCAACCTCTATCTCGACTTCATCAACCTGTTCTTCATGCTGCTGCGCCTGTTCGGCAATCGCCAATAGGCGGGACGCCTCTCGGCAAGACGCCCGGGGTTCCGGGCGTTGTCGCCCCGGCGAAAGCCGGGGTCC
>CAYPKW010000066.1:0-14978 GCA_964411425.1 uncultured Rhodospirillaceae bacterium | reverse complement strand
TGTACGACGATATCGAAATCGCGACCATCGGAATGTATAGCCTTGGTGATCGCTTGGCTCAGTCGCTGCCTCTCGAGATGATGATCTTTTCTGCTCCCCGCCACTACTTCGATATCGGAACACTTCTTCTCAGACCATGTGACCCTGAAATCCGGCGTCGGCACCCCACCCCGGGGAATGTTCTCTACGTGCCTTGCGCCAATAGCGGAACAGAACGCGGCCAAATGCAATTCCGCGAGATCAGGGGCTTTCGGCTGCTCGTTGTTGAGTAGACAATCGCGAATGATCCTGCGAATAGGATCTAGCGAGGGAAAGCGCCGGACAAAAGCTAGTGGAAAGCCGAGGTGAATTAGTCGAATAGCCTCAAGTCGCGATAGGTTCCCCGGACTCCAATTTCCCAGCTCGGGCAAAGCTTCGATGGCCGCTATTGATTCGAAGACGATGGGTAACGCATCGAGCGGCAAGAAGGGCGTTAGAATGTCTCGAAGCATCATGTCAGGCTTGTTGTTGCCAGAGTCGGGGCTCTGTGTGCGAACTCACCATCGCGCCAGACAATAACACGAAAAGTTCCAAAGCTTCCCGCAACAAATCAGGGGAGTCAATTGGTGTACCTCCAACTGGCGGCCTTTGAGGCGAAGGTGCTACCGAAGTTGGGGCATGCCGGCAAGCAGTCGCCTTGAAAACGAGCGAATCGGAAACGTCCGCTCCGGGTCAGAAGCGGAAGTTTACCGAAACCGACCCTCTATCCGGCACCGGCTGCCTTTGACTCCGGCCGGCCCAGGCCCGATAGTGGCCGCTTCCCCGCCGCCGGAGACCGACCATGAACCAACTCGCCAATTCCTTGAGCGCCCGCGACATCCAGTACCACCTGCACGGCTACACCAACGCCGCGCTGCACGAGAAGGCCGGCGCCTTGGTGCTGACCGAGGGCAAGGGCGTCTACGTCTACGACGAGAACGGCCGCGAATACATCGAGGGCCTGGCGGGGCTGTGGTCGGCCTCGCTCGGCTTCAGCGAGCCGCGGCTGGCGGATGCGGCGGCCGCGCAAATGAGGAAGTTGCCCTACTACCACACCTTCACCCACAAGGCGCCGGCCATAACGGTGGAGTTGGCCGAGCGGCTGGTGCGGATGGCGCCGGTGCCGATGTCGAAGGCGTTCTTCGCCAACTCCGGCTCGGAGGCGAACGACACCGTCATCAAGCTGGTCTGGTACTACAACAACGCCATCGGCCGGCCGCGGAAGAAGAAGATCGTCTCGCGCATCAAGGCCTACCACGGCGTCACGGTGGCGACCGCCAGCCTGACCGGCCTGCCGAACAATCACCGCGATTTCGACCTGCCGATCGCCGGCATCCTGCATACCGACTGCCCGCACCACTATCGCTACGCCAAGGACGGCGAATCGGAAACGGAGTTCGCCAGCCGCTGCGCCGAGAGCCTGGAAAAGCTGATCCTGGCGGAAGGGCCGGACACCGTCGCCGCCTTCTTCGCCGAGCCGGTGATGGGTGCCGGCGGCGTCATCGTGCCGCCGGCGACGTATTTCGAGAAGATTCAGGCGGTGCTCAGGAAATACGACGTGCTGCTGGTGGCCGACGAGGTGATCTGCGGCTTCATGCGCACCGGCAACATGTTCGGCAGCGAGACCTTCGCCTTGAAGCCGGACATCATGACCGTGGCGAAGGCGCTGTCGGCGTCGTATGTGCCGATCTCGGCGGTGCTGATCAACCAGAAGATCTACGAGGCGGTGCGCGAGAACAGCGCGCGCATCGGCACCTTCGGGCACGGCTTCACCTACTCGGGCCATCCCGTGAGCGCGGCCGTTGCCGTGGAGACGCTCAAGATCTACGAGGAGCGGGACATCCTCGGCCACGTGCGCCGCGTGGCGCCCGCGTTCCAGCGCGAGCTCGCGCACTTCGCCGATCATCCGCTGGTGGGCGAGACGCGCGGCGTCGGCCTGATGGGCGCCGTCGAGCTGGTCAAGGACAAGCGCAGCAAGGAGCCGTTCGATCCGAAACAGGGCGTGGCGTTCCGCGCCTCGATGAACGCCCAGGAGCGCGGCCTCTTGGTGCGCGCCATCCTGGACTGCGTCGCGTTCTGCCCGCCGCTGATCGTCGCCGAGGCCGAGATCGTCGAGATGTTCCGGCGCTTCCGCCTGGCGCTCGACGACACCTACGCGTGGGTCCGCCAGGAAGGGCTGCTGGCGGCGTGAGGATGGCTGTGCCGGCGATGCCCGCCACCGATGCCGACCGCGCCTTCATGCGGCTCGCTTACGAGCAGGCGATGAAGAGTTACGACGAGGGCGGCTGCCCGATCGGCGCCGTCATCGTCGAGAACGGCCAGGTCATAGCCCGCGGCCACAACCGCCGGGTCCAGGACGGCGATCCCACCTCGCATGGCGAGACGGACGCGCTGCGCCGGGCCGGGCGGCGGCGGAACTACAAGGGCGTCACGCTCTACACGACGCTCAGCCCCTGCATGATGTGCGCCGGCACGATCGTCCAGTTCGGCATCCCCTCTGTCGTCATCGGCGAGAACCGCAACTTCGCCGGCAACATCGAGTTCCTGCGGGAGCGCGGCGTCAAGGTGACGCTCTTGGACGAGCCCCAATGCATCGCCCTCATGGAGCGCTTCATCCGCGAGAAGCCGGCGCTGTGGAACGAGGACATCGCGGCCGACTAAAGCGGAATCAGGCTGACCGGGAACAGCTCATCATTGCAGCGTTGGTCCATTCGCCTCCATCCGTCGTCGTCCCGGCGGAAGCCGGGACCCATGCGGCCACCGACGCGGACCGTCGAGATGGATACCGGCTTTCGCCGGTATGACGAACGGGAAAATGGCCCCCGAAATGGGCCCTTCACCCACGACTCGGCCTTCGATGATCGTCGGCGCTAGGGCCCGGCGCGAAAGGCGACGCCGAACTCGGCGCGGAGCGCCTCCGCGATGCCGCGCGTCGTCACTTCGAGCAGGAGGTCGCCCTTCTCCTTGCTCGCCTTCTTGGCCGAGGACAGGCAGCCGGAAGACGGCACCCACGCCGGGTTGAGCGGGAACAGGTCGTAGGGCGGAAACTTCGCCGGCGGCTGGTCCACGACCTTCGACATGTCGACCAGGTGCGGATAGAGCGTCAGCATCAGCGACGTCTCCAGCACGCCGCCGTGCTCCACCTCCCAGCCCGCGAAGCCGTCGGGATAGAGCCGCCGGATCGCCTCGGGACCGACGAAGTCCCAGTACGACAGGTGCATGATCTTCACGTCGTCGATGCCGCCCCAGCGCAGCTCGCGCAGGGCGAGGTCGCAGGCCTCGGTGATGAACCAGGAGTTCTCGAAGTGGCCGTTCGTCATGCAGAACTTGCGCACGCCGTGGCGGGCGAACTCCTTGATCACGTCGCGCAGCGTGGCGATGAGCGTGACGCCGTCGAGGCTGGTGGTGCCCGGCATGTGGTTGCCGCCGCCGACCTTGGGCTGCGACTTGTAGCCGTATTGGATGCCGGGCGCGACCAGCGAACCCGTCAGCGCCGCGACGCTGGCCGCGATGGCGGTCGGCAGCAGCACGTCGGTGTTCATGGCCATGTGCGGTCCGTGCTGCTCGAGCGAGCCGATCGGCAGCATGACGACGGTCTTGCCGTCGCGCACCTTGGCGTCGTACGCGGTCCACGGCAACTCGGCGAGGAAGACGCTTGGCGCCATCCAGGCTACTCCCCTCATGAAGTCGACGGTTGGCGGCGGAGCATAGAGGCGCCGTCGCCGCGCCGACACATTTATTGTCTTGCTGCCGGCATAAGAAAACTCGTATTCCCAGGGACGACAGCAAACGGGTAAGCTCTACCCATCCGGCCGAGGGCCAGACAAGACCCCGACGGACCGAACGCAAGAAGGGAGGTTGCGAACATGAAGCAGCAGTTTTCAGCCAACAGTCCACGCATGGCGAGGATCGGCCGCCGCCGCCTTCTGCAGACTTCGGCCGCCGCCGCCGCCACCGCCGCGCTGGGGATGCCGCTCATCGGCAAGCGCGCCAACGCGGCCCCGGTCGAGATCAACATGCTCGGCTGGTACGGCCACGGCGAGCCCGACATGGTGGGCGACTTCGAGGCCGCCAACAACGTCAAGTTCAAGCCGAAGTACTATGCCGGCGGGGACAACATGCTGGGGCTGATCGCCCAGTCGCCGCCCGGTACCTATGACATCATACTGACCGACGCGGAGTTCGTTCAGCAGCTCAATGGCGCCGGCTACATCGAGGAGCTGAACGCCGCCGACTATCCGTTCGACGATTTCACTTACGACGACTTCAAGCAGTTCCCCGGCCACTGGAAGGACGGCAAGCTCTATTCGGTGATGGTGCGCTACGGCCATCTCGGCGTGTCCTACAACACCACCGCCGTATCGGCGGCAGAGGCCGAGAGCTACGGCGTTTACTGGAAGCCGGAGCTCAAGGGCAAGGTCGGCCACTTCGACTGGCACCTGCCGAACCTCGGGCAGATAAGCCTCTACACCGGCAACAACAAGCCGAGTCCGTTCGATATCTCGGGCGACGCCTGGACGAAGGTCAAGGAGACCACCATGTCGCTCCGGCCGCAGATCGGCGGCTATTTCGACTACGGCGGCACCTTCAACGGCCTAAAGAACGGCGAGATGCTGGCCATGGCCGGCATCGGCGACTGGGTGACGGGCGTGCTGGAGCGCGACGGCGCGCCGGTCGCGGCCACCGTGCCGAAGGAGGGCGGCATCCAGTGGACCGAGTCCTATTCGATCGGCAAGGGCAGCGCCAAGGCCGACATCGTCAAGCAATTCATCCAGTACATGCTGACGCCCGACGGCCAGGCGCATTCGGCGCGCATGCTGGCCTATCCCGGCTTCGCCATCACCAACGCCGGCATGCAGCGGCTGAACGAAGTCGACCCGAAGGAGGCCCAACGCACCGGCCAGGTCGAGGGCGCGCCCAACAATCCGGTGACGCTCATCAAGGAAGGCCGCATTCACTACCGCGACATCCCGCGCCAGCAGAGCCTCGAGGAGTGGAACGAGTTCTGGCAGGAGTACAAGAGCGCGTAACGTCCCCTGCTTCTGTCGCTGGCGGACATTGGGCCGTGAGCCGCGAACTCACGGCCCTTTGACTGAGCGACCCGCCGATGACTTGAGGGGAATCGCATTTGGCTCTTTGGGGATTTCCTCATCCTTCGAGACGCTCCCCCTCGCCAGGCTCGGGGTCGCCCTCAGGATGAGGAAATCCGCGAAGTTCTTGTGCGGCCTCACCCTGAGGAGCCACCCGCAGGGTGGCGTCTCGAAGGGCGAGGCCGCCATGTGCGATTACCCGCCGATGGACCTGCTCCGCCTTGCGGGGGCGGCGACCGATTGACTACGCTCTCTCGGGCAGGACAGCGATCGGAGCCATGAGCGAGCACGAAGGAGACGCGGGCAAGGCCGTAGGCGATCGGCGCCGGCCCGACGGCTATGCCCTCGCCTGGCGCCTGCCGATGCCGGTCTGGCAGTTGCTGTTCTTCGTCGTGCCGCTGCTCTTCATGCTCGTCATGACGTTCTTCGAGGTGAAGAACTATCGCATGGAGCCCGGCTTCGAGCCGGTGAACTGGGCCAAGGTGCTGGGCCGCACGATCTTCTGGAAATCCTACGGCCTCACCTTCGGGCTGGCGAGCTTGGCGACGGTCCTCGCCAGCGTCATTGCCTTCCCGGCCTCCTACGCGCTCTCCTTCAAGGTCAGCGAGACCGTGCGCCGCTGGGCCGTCTTCTTCCTGATCATCCCGTTCTTCACCAGCTACCTCGTGCGCGTATTCGCCTGGCAGGTCATCCTGGCGGGAAGCGGCGTCATCAATGGCGCGCTCGGCTTCATCGGCCTCGGTCCCTACACCATGCTGAACACGCCGTTCGGGACGCTCGTCGGCTATCTGACCCTGACGCTGCCGCTGGTCGTCATCCTGCAGACCTTCGCGCTGTCCAACATCGACCCGCGCCTGGTCGAGGCGGCGCACAATCTCGGCTGCCGGCCGCTGCGCGCCGTCTTCGCCGTGGTCATGCCGCTCGCCAAGGTCGGCCTCATCGTCGGCGCGCTGTTTTGTTTCATTCTGTCGTTCGGCGACTTCGTCGCCCCCTACTATCTCGGCGGCTCGAAGCCCCCGACGCTCCCGATCATGATCGTCGATACCACCAAGTCCGGCCAGCAGTGGCCGCGCGCCGCGGTCGTCGCGACGATGATGATCGGCACGCTGTTCGTGGTCGCGTTCGCCGCGGTGGGCGCCGCCTACCGGAAGCCGCGATGACCCGGGATCGCGTCATCGGCTGGTGTTTGCGGGCCTATGTGGTCCTGGTGTTCCTGTTCATCTTCGCGCCGATCGCCGCGAGTTTCGTGTTCTCGTTCAACTCCGACCGCTTCCCGACCATTCCGCTCGGGCATTTCACGCTGCATTGGTACGACACCATCTTCAACGATCCCGACGTGTGGGAAGCGGCCAGGGTCAGCGTCATCGTCTCGGCCAGCGCCGCGGGGCTTTCGACCTTCATCGGCTTCTGCACGGCCTACACCGACTTCCGCTACAAGTTCTTCGGCAAGAGCGCCTATTTGGCGCTCTCTCTGCTGCCGCCCACCATTCCGCTCGTCATCATGGGCCTCGCCATGCTGGCGTGGCTGGCGCGCATCGGGCTGTCGGGCGAGGTCCACTCCATCGTCATCGCCCATACGGTGCTGTGCGCGCCGTTCGCCATGGCGGTGATTCGGCTCCGCCTGCAGCAGATGGACCCGAGCCTCGAAGCGGCCGCCTGGAACCTCGGCGCCTCGGAATGGGGCGCCATGCGGCACGTGATACTGCCGTTCACGCTGCCGGCGATCGTCGCGGCCTTGTGCCTGACGGCGGCCGTCTCGTTCGACGAGTTCGCCGTGGCCTGGTTCGTCTCCGGCCTCAACAAGACCATCCCGGTCATGATCCTCGAGATCCTCACCGGCAACGTCGATCCGCAGATCAACGCCATCGGCAGCTTCGTGTTCGTCACCTCGATCACCCTCGTCATCGTCGCCCAAGTGCTGCTCATGACCCGCGGCAGGAAGGCGCCGGCATGAGCGAGCCGCTCGTGGTGTTCGACAACGTGACCAAGCGATTCGGCGGCTCCCTCGCCGTCCACCGCCTCAGCCTCGAAATCCACAAGGGCGAGTTCCTCGCCATCATGGGCTCGAGCGGCTGCGGCAAGACCACGACCTTGCGCATGCTGGCCGGCCTGGAGCAGCCGAGCGAAGGCGAAATCCGCTTCGCCGGCAAGCGCATCAACGAGATGAAGCCGTCCGAGCGCGACACGCCCATGGTGTGGCAATCGCTGGCGCTCTTCCCGTTCCTCAACGTCGTCAAGAACGTCGAGTTCGGCCTCAAAATGCGCGGCATGGATGCCGCGAGCCGCCGCCGCAAGGCCATGGAGTGGCTGGAGCGGCTCGGCATCGCCGAGTTCGCGCAGAGTGACATCGGCCAACTGTCGGGCGGCCAGCGCCAGCGCGTGGCGCTCGCCCGCTCGCTCGTCACCGAGCCGCCCATGCTGCTGCTCGACGAGCCGCTGACCGCGCTTGACGCCAATCTGGTCGTGCGCATGCAAGGCGTGCTCACCAAGCTGCAACGCGACCTCGGCATCACCTTCGTCTATGTGACGCACAGCCAGTCCGAGGCCTTCGCCATGGCCGACCGCGTCGTCATCATGAGCAAGGGCGTGGTCGAGCAGATCGGCACGCCCAAGACGATCTACCGCAGCCCGGCCACGCGCTTCGTCGCCGAGTTCGTCGGCGCCAACAACATCCTGTCGGGCACCGTCACGGAGGCGAGCGGGGCCGCGGCGCATATCGCGACCAGGCTCGGCACGTTCGAGGCCAGCGTGCCGGCGGGCCGCAGCCTTAGCGCCGGCGCCGCGGTGGAGTTCGTCGTCGGCGCCGACCGCGTCGCGCTCGGCGTCGAGCCGCCGGCCGGCGGCAACGCCGTCACCTGCACCTTGGTGAGCGAGGAGTTCGTCGGCTCGATCGTGACCGTCCTCTTGGAGACCGCCGACGGCACGGAGTTCAAGGTCCAGCGCCAACAGCGCGAGATCGAGGCGCTGGAGCCCGCCCCCGGCAAGCGGTTTTTTGCCTCTTGGAGCCCGGAGCACGCCTACATCCTGCCGGGCAAAGAGGACGGGCAGCGCAAGGCCCCGCCCGCCGATTAACCGGCCATATGGCGGCATTGCGAGACTAAATTTCTATTGCCCGCGGACCTGTGCTAATGGATCCGTTCCGACAGATGAGTCCCCACCCAATGGAAGTGTCATCGCCGGGCGTGACCCGGCGATCCATGGTGCAACGGTACGATGGATGCCCGCGTCAAGCGCGGGCATGACAAGAAGGGGAGGCAAATGTCGGATTCGATCCACTAACGAAACGGCAAGAGCAGCCATTCGACGGGATTTCGGGAGAGCAGCATGGCCGCCACCACCGCCAACCTGCCGGCCCTAAAGACCATCCATAACGGCGAGCGCGCGAAGGGCACGTTCTCGGCCGCGGAGATGAAGGCGCGGCAGGACCGGCTGCGGCGCCACATGGACGAGAGCGGTATCGGCCACGTGCTGTTCACCTCGATCCACAACGTCAACTATTACAGCGACTTCCTCTACACCTCGTTCGGGCGGCCCTACGGGCTCGTGGTGGGCCCGCGGAAGTTCACCTCGATCTCCGCCAACATCGACGCCGGCCAGCCTTGGCGGCGGACGTTCGGCGACAATCTGGTGTACACCGACTGGCGGCGCGACAATTTCTTCCGCGCCGCGCGGAAACTGGTCAAGGACGGCGGCAGAGTCGGCATCGAGTTCGACCACGTCAACCTGCAAGGCATGAAAAAGCTGAAGGCGGCGCTGCCGAACTCGAAATTCGTCGACATCTCGCCCGCCACCATGCGCATGCGCATGATCAAGTCGGCGGAGGAGATCGCCCTCATCAAGCACGGCGCGCGCATCGCGGACATCGGCGGCGCGGCCGCTATCGAGGCGATCGCCGAGGGCGTGCCGGAGCACGAAGTGGCGCTGAATTCGACGCGCGCCATGGTGCGCGAGATCGCGCGCACCTTCCCCGACGCCGAGCTGATGGACACCTGGACCTGGTTTCAGTCGGGCATCAACACCGACGGCGCGCACAATCCGGTGACCTCGCGGCGCATCCGCCGGGGCGACATCCTGAGCCTGAACTGCTTTCCGATGATCGCCGGCTACTACACGGCCTTGGAGCGGACGCTGTTCTGCAAAGAGGCGTCCGACGAGCACCTGCGGCTGTGGCGGATCAACTGCCAAGTGCACGACGAGGGCAAGAAGCTTCTGAAGCCCGGCGCGCGCTGCCGCGACGTGGCCCGCGGCCTGAACGAAATCTACCAGGAACACGGCCTCTTGAAGTACCGTACCTTCGGCTACGGCCATTCGTTCGGCGTGCTATGTCATTATTACGGGCGCGAGGCGGGGCTGGAGCTGCGGGAGGACATCGAAACCGTGCTCGCCCCCGGGATGGTGGTGTCGATGGAGCCCATGATCTCGATCCCGGAGGGCATGCCCGGCGCCGGCGGCTACCGCGAGCACGACATTCTGGTGCTGACGGCGGAGGGGCACGAGAATATCACCGAGTTTCCCTACGGCCCCGACCACAACATCGTGCGGAAATGACGGCCCGCGCCGCCGTCCCCCGGCTCGAACCCCCTTGCCGTTGCAAGCGACTAGCAATTCGGCGCCCCTTGCGTTAGCATCGCGGAAAGGACGGGAATTAACCGTTACACCAGAGAACATGCCGCGGCCGGCGCATGGCAAAACGGCCGCGTCGGGCACAGGGCGCCGAGCTTTCACGTCGGGATGAGATGACGGAAACGACCGGGCATTACGTCGAGTTCGTCGAGGTCCAGAAGAGCTATGACGGCGAGACGCTCGTCGTCAAGAATCTAAATTTGTCGATTCAGCAGGGCGAGTTCCTGACCCTGCTGGGGCCGTCCGGCTCGGGCAAGACGACGACGCTTCTGATGCTGGCCGGGTTCGAGGCGCCGACGCACGGACACATCTACCTGGAGGGCCAGCCCATCGACAACGTGGCCCCGCACAAGCGCAACATCGGCATGGTGTTCCAAAACTACGCCCTGTTCCCGCACATGACGGTGCGCGAGAACCTGGCCTTTCCGCTCGAGGTGCGCCGGCTGCCGAAGGCCGACATCGCGAGCAAGATCGAGCGCGCGCTCGCCATGGTGCAGTTGTCCGAATTTTCCAGACGTCGGCCGAACCAGCTTTCCGGCGGCCAGCAGCAGCGCGTGGCGCTGGCGCGGGCGCTGGTGTTCGGGCCGAAGCTGGTGCTGATGGACGAGCCCTTGGGCGCCCTCGACAAGCAGTTGCGCGAGCAGATGCAGCTCGAGGTCAAGCACATCCACCAGGACCTGGGCGTGTCCGTGGTGTACGTCACGCACGACCAGAGCGAGGCGCTCACCATGTCGGACCGCATCGCCGTGTTCAACGACGGCGCCATCCAGCAGCTTGCCACGCCGGACGAGCTGTACGAGCGGCCGCAGAACTCGTTCGTAGCCCAGTTCATCGGCGAGAACAACCGACTCAGCGGCAAGGTGGTGGCGCTCAACGGGCAGGGCTGCCGGGTCGAGATCGCGGGCGGCACGGTCGAGGCGGTGGCGGTGAAGGTGGATTGCGTCGGCGCCGCCACGACGCTGTCGCTGCGCCCCGAGCGGGTCAGGATCAATCCGGTCAATGGAAGTTGCCCGAACGTGTTCCCGGCCAAGGTCGAGGAGCTGATTTATCTCGGCGACCACATCCGGGCGCGGGTCTCGGCCTGCGGCCAGAAGCATTTCGTGATCAAGGTTCCGAACGCGGAGGGCGGCGTGGAGCTTGCCCCGGGCGCCAGCATCTCGATCGGATGGAAACAGGAGGACTGCCGGGCGCTCGACGCGTCCTAGCAATCGGAAATCTCGGACCCGACTCCTCATGCATCGACAGGCTCGGCATGAGGGGGTCATGCTTGAGCCTGACGCGTGCGTGCAACCGCCGGCCTGACCGGCGATACAAGGGAGAGCAGCAGAGATGAAAGCGATATTGACCGTAACCGGCCTCGTCACGGCGGGCACGGTCGCCCTGGCCCTCGCCGGCGCCCCGCCGGCGGCGGCCGACGAACTAGTGATTGTGTCGTGGGGCGGCGCCTACCAGGACAGCCAGCGCGAAGCCTATTACAAGCCGTTCGCCAAGGAGATCGGCATCAACGTTGTCGAAGAGGAGTACGACGGCGAGTACGCCAAGCTGAAGGCGCAGATCGAGGCCGGAAGCATCAGTTGGGACGTGATCGACGTGGACGCGGGTCACGCGCTCTCCGGCTGCGACGAGGGCCTGATCGAGACGCTCGATTACGGCAAGATCGGCCAGCCGCGGGAGAAGTTCGTGGTCGGCGGCGCGCTCGATTGCGCGGTGGCGACCATCGTCTATTCCACGATCTTCGCTTACGACGCCAACGTGCTGAAGGACAACCAGCCAACGACGCTGGCCGACTTTTTCGACCTGCAGAAGTACCCGGGCAAGCGCGCCCTGTTGAAGAAGCCGTTCGGCAACCTCGAATGGGCGTTGCTGGCCGACGGCGTGTCGCCCGAGTCGGTGTATTTGACCCTCAGTACGTCCGAGGGCGTCGAGCAGGCGCTGAAGAAGCTCGACACCATCAAGTCCCAAACGGTGTGGTGGGAGGCGGGCGCCCAGCCGCCGCAGCTCCTGTCCGACGGCGAGGTCGTCATGACTAGCGCCTGGAACGGGCGTATCTTCAACGCCGTCAAGAACGAGGGCAAGAACTTCAAGATCGTCTGGGATCGCCAGCAGCCTGACTTCGATTACTGGGTCATCGCCAAGGGAACGCCGGACCTGGAGAACGCATACAAGTACTTGGCCTATGCGAGCAGCCCGGCGGTGATGGCGAACCAGTCGAAGTACATCTCCTACGGCCCCTCGCACGCGGACGCCATCCCGCACATCCCGGCGGACATCCTAAAGGATCTGCCGACGGCGCCCGGGAACATGACGACCGCGTTCCCCATCAACGCCCTGTTCTGGGCGGACAACAACCAGCAGTTGACCGAGCGATTCAACGCTTGGCTGGCCCAGTAGCAGGGTCTTCCCCCTTGGCCGGCCGCGGCCGGCCTCCTCTCCCCGCCACGGTGGGGAGAGGCAGGGGAGACGAGAGCGAGACGACGATCCGTCCGGCGCCATGACCGCCCTCGCCGACGCCGCCATCGTCCGCACCGCCGACGGTGTCCCGCTCAAGGACAAGCTGCGGCGGGTCGAGCGCGTCCAAAAGCTGAAGGCGATGGGGCTGGTGGCGCCGCTGTTCCTGTTCATCGTCGTCAGCTTCGTGGTGCCGATCGGCCTCCTCATGTTCCGCAGCGTCGAAAACCCGGAGATCGCGGCCAACCTGCCGCGCACGATCCACGCGCTGCAAGGCTGGGACGGCAGCGGCTTGCCGGGCGAGGAAGTGTATGCCGCCTTCGCCGCCGACCTCAAGGAGACGCAAGCGAACAAGATCACCGGCATCGTCGGCAAGCGCATCAACTACGAGATCGCCGGCAGCCGGAGCAGATTCCTCGCCGCGGGGCGGGCGGCCGAGAAATTCGCGGCCGGTCCCTACAAGGAAGCGTTCCTTGCGCTCGACAAGCTGTGGGGCGACCCGCTGCTGTGGAAGACCGTGCAGCGCGCGGGCGAACCCTACACGGACTACTATCTGTGGGCGGCGCTCGACCGCATGCGCGACATGCAAGGGGACATCGTGGCCGTGGACGCGACCCAGGCGGTGTACATCGACGTTTACCTGCGCACCTTCGGAATTGCGTCGATCGTGACGTTGGCCACCCTGCTGCTCGGTTTCCCGGTGGCCTACCTGTTGGCGACGCTGCCGACGCGCCACGCCAACCTGCTGATGATCCTGGTGCTGCTGCCGTTCTGGACCTCGCTTCTGGTGCGCACCACGGCGTGGGTCGTGCTGCTGCAGACCGAGGGCGTGGTCAACGACGGGTTGATGTGGCTAGGCGTGGTCGGCGAGCGCATCCAGCTCATTTTCACCCGCTTCGGCACCATCGTCGCCATGACGCACATCCAGTTGCCGTTCACGCTGCTGCCCATCTACAGCGTGATGAAGACCATCTCGCCCAGCCACGTGCGCGCCGCGCGTTCGCTCGGCGCCGGGCCGTTCTACGCCTTCTGGCGGGTCTATTTCCCGCAGACCGTGCCGGGGGTGGCGGCGGGGTGCCTGCTCACCTTCATCCTGTCGCTCGGCTACTTCATCACGCCGGCGCTGGTGGGCGGCGCCACCGACCAGATGGTCAGCTACTTCGTCGCCTTCTTCATCAACACCTTGACCAATTGGGGCCAGGCCTCGGCGCTGGGCGTCATGCTGCTGGTCGTGACCGGCATCCTCTATATCGTCTACAACCGCCTCGTCGGCATCGACAAATTGAAGCTCGGCTGACCGACGCCATGGCCATCGCCCCTTACGCCTCGCCCGTCGAACGCGCCTGGTACTACGTCTTCCGGGCGATCTGCGCGCTCGTGTTCGTGTTCCTCATCGCGCCCATCTTGGTGATCGCGCCGCTGTCGTTCAACGCTGAGCCGTATTTCACCTACCCGATGCCGGGCCTTTCCACCCGGTGGTACGAGGACTTCTTCACCTCCGAGCGATGGCAGACGGCGCTGAAGAACAGCGTGTTCATCGCGATTGCGGTGACGGCGCTGGCCACCGCGCTGGGCACGCTCGCGGCGCTGGGGTTGAGCCGCGCCCGCTTCCCGATGCGGGCCGCGGTCATGGCGCTGCTCATCTCGCCGCTGGTGGTTCCCGTCGTCATCACCGCGGTCGGCATGTATTTCTTCTACGCCATGGTGGGGCTGACCAACAGCTACCTCGGCGTCATCCTCGCCCATACGGCGCTCGCCACGCCCTTCGTGGTGATCACGGTGACGGCGACGCTGACCGGATTCGACTACAACCTGGCGCGCGCGGGCGCGAGCCTCGGCGCCTCGCCGGCGCGCGTCTTCTTCAAGGTGATCCTGCCGCTCATCCTGCCGGGCATGATCTCGGGCTCGCTGTTCGCCTTCGCCACGTCCTGGGATGAGGTGGTGGTGCTGCTGTTCATCGCCAGTCCCGACCAGCGCACGCTGCCGAAGCAGATGTTCAGCGGCATTCGCGAGCAGATCAGCCCGACCATCACGGCGGCCGCGACGCTGCTCATCCTGTTCTCGATCCTGCTGCTCACCACGGTCGAGCTGCTGCGCCGGCGTTCCGAACGCCTGCGCGGAATCAAGCTTTAGCGCGCCATGTACCGCGACCGCAGTCTCATTCCCAGCGAAGCGGTGCGGCTGGCGGCGCTCGGCATCCTCGGCTCCGGCCCGTGGCCCTATGGCGAGCTTGCCGGCGAGGTGCGCCGCTTCGCCGGCAGCATCGTCGGCCCCTCGCTCGACCTGATGGGCCCCTCGCTCGAACTGCTCAGGGTCGAGGGGCTGATCGAGGCCGCGCCCGAAGCGGCCGATGGCGCGGTGCGGCTCACCCAGTCGGGGCGCGCCGAGCTCGTCCGGCTGCTGGCTGCCCGGCCGCGCGGCCCCGAGGCCGGTATCAACAAGCTGGTGATGGCGCTCAAGATGCGGTTCCTCCACCTGCTGGAGCCGGACGAGCGGCGGCTGCAGGTCGAGCTGCTGGCCGAGCTGGCCGAGCAGGAACTGGCGCGGCTCGGCGACCTGCGCCGGCGCCACGCCGCCGAACCGGGCCTGCTCGTTCGCTGGCTCGACCACGGCATCGCCGAGGCCGAGCGGAGACTGGCATGGCTGCGCGACTTGCGCCCCTAGAGCAAGATCGTTTCAGATTGAATCGGAATGATCCAATCTGAAACGTGAATCTTGCTCGGCATCTAACATGTAGAGCCTGATTCACGCTTCGCGTTGAAGCACGACGTGCTTCAATGCGAAACGATCAGGCTCTAG
>CAYPKW010000065.1:0-15600 GCA_964411425.1 uncultured Rhodospirillaceae bacterium | reverse complement strand
CGGCTGAATGCGAAACGAAAGGTGTGCTGACAATCGCTCGATACCGGATTGCTTAAGAACCAACACATCGCAGCCAGGGGAAAACGATCAGGGGATGGATGCGGTCCGGATGTGCGGTGAGGGCGTTCCAGGCATTGCAGCAGGCATCGACGATGGCGTGGAAGTTGTCGGCGGCGCCGAGACGATCCTCGGCATCTGCGAACGTTTTCAGTTGCTACCCGGGCAGCGCGGCATTTAGGGCGTGGCGCCGACCAGCGCCGCGGGCAAGCTTGCCGCCGCCGGCTGAGCAGGCGGTCTCGCCGTCAAACTACGCTGCGGTTGCCGATGCGCACCGCCCGCGAGGCCGCCCGAAGGGCGGCGCCAGGGAAGCGATGCCGGTAAATTTGTTTCGGCCGAATCTCGCCCGTCGTCAACCGACCGCGCGGCGCGGCGAACTGCTTTCGCTGTCGACCGGATCGCGCAGCACGTAGCCGCGGCCCCACACGGTCTCGATGTAGTTGGCGCCGCCGGTTGCCGTCGCCAGTTTCTTGCGCAGCTTGCAGACGAACACGTCGATGATCTTGAGCTCCGGCTCGTCCATGCCGCCGTACAGGTGGTTGAGGAACATTTCCTTGGTCAGCGTCGTTCCCTTGCGCAGCGACAAGAGCTCGAGGATGCCGTACTCCTTGCCGGTGAGGTGAAGCGGCTGGCCCGCCACCTCCACCGTGCGAGCGTCCAGGTTGACCGACAGCTTGCCGGTCTGGATGACCGACTCCGAGTGGCCCTTGGAGCGGCGCACGATGGCCTGGATGCGGGCCACCAGTTCGCGCTTGTCGAACGGCTTGGTGAGATAGTCGTCGGCGCCGAAGCCGAGGCCCTTGATTTTGTTGTCGAGTTCCGCCAAGCCCGACAGAATCAGGATCGGGGTGTTGACCCGCGCCGCGCGCAGCCGGCGCAACACCTCGTAACCGTCGATGTCGGGCAGCATAAGGTCGAGCAGGATGATGTCGTAGTCATAGATCTTGCCGATCTCGAGACCGTCTTCCCCCAGATCGGTCGAATCGACGATGAACCCGCTCGACTTGAGCATCAGCTCGATGCTTTGCGCCGTGCCGGAATCGTCTTCCACCAATAACACGCGCATGGATCAGCCTCTTGATTCTTGCCGCACGGAGTGTCTGCGCTCGGTTAACGATTCTGCGCCGCAATGGTTAACAAACTGTTGCATGTCCGTCAATTTGCGTGGCCGGCAGGGCCGCCGGGCGCGGCTGACGGAAACTTAAGCCTCTTCCGCCATGATCGGCAGACGGCGACCCACCGGTCGGAATTTTCGTGTGATATGAACGGATTAGTGGGATCTGCGCGAGCCTTGGTCGCCGACCTGGAGCGGCTACCCGAGGCTCGGCTGTATGGCCGGGTCGGCGCCGTTCTCGGCATGCTGGTGGAAATCGAAGGCATCGAGCGCGAACTTCACATCGGCTCGCGCTGCGAGGTGATCGACCGCAACCTGCGCCGGGTGCCTTGCGAGGTAGTCGGATTTCGCGCCGGGCGGGCGCTCGCCATGTCCTTCGGCACGCTGGACGGCGTCGGGCTCGGCCGCCGGGCGGAGCTCGCCGACAGCGACCCCACTGTACGCCCTACCCGCGCCTGGCTGGGGCGCGTCGTCAATGCCTTCGGCGAGCCGGTCGACGGCAAGGGGCCGCTTCCGGCGGGGCCGCGGGCCATGCGCCTGCGCGGCGCGCCGCCGGCAAGATCGACCTGGGTATCCGTGCCATCAACACCTTTCTCACCTGCTGCCGGGGCCAACGCATGGGCATCTTCTCCGGCTCCGGCGTCGGCAAGTCGGTGCTGCTGTCCATGCTGGCGCGCTACACGACCTCCGACGTCAACGTCATCGGCCTGGTCGGCGAGCCGCCGGCCAGCAAGGGGTCGCCGACAAGCCGGTACGGCATCGACATCTGCTCCAGTCGAGCCACAATCTTGCCGCTGTCGGCTGGATCGAAACCGCCGTAGAGCAACACCATCGGTGGCTCGGGGAGTCGCTGGGCGACGAAGACGAGAAAACCGAGGCAAGCGATGCCGGCCGCGCCGAGGGTCGCCAGCCGCACGACACCGAGGCCGCGGAGGGACTGCATGAAGGCGTTCAAGAGCGGCTACTTTCGTTGCGTTGGGGCGGCGCCGCGAGTGGCGCGCGGCGTCGGAGTAGCTGTCGGGACGCAATAAAAATCCCGTTAATGCCTCGATACTTGCCTAGGCGAGGGCGGTTTTTCCGCTCTTGCCGGCCGGGCGCGAGCCGGCCTCTTCGGGACATGGCGATCCCGGGGTGGCAGGTCGGAACTGCGGTGGCTAGAGAGAGTTAACGCGGCGTTGCAGCAAGGCGACCTACCGCACGTCGCAACGGCTGTGCGGCCTAACGCGCCTCGCGGTGCGGGTCGCGCGCCTTCGCTTTCGGCGCGGGCGCCTTGTCTTCGCCCTGCGCCGCGGGGCGATAGTCTTGCAGGCGCGTCACGCGCAGCCCGCGCATGCCGTGCCGGTCGATAATCTGCTGCCACGAGGTAAACTCCTCGACCGACAGCTTGTAGCGCTGACAGGCGTCCTCCAGGCTGATCAGCCCGGCGCGGACGCCGGCAACCACCTCCGCCTTGCGCCGAATCACCCAGCGCCGGGTGGTCGGCGGCGGCAGGTCGTCTAAGATGATCGGCTGGCCGTCGGGGCCGATCGCTGTGGCAAGGATGCGCGAGGGATGCAGTGACATGCCGTGTCGCTCCGTGCGGCCGCCGAAGGATCGCGATTGCCTCGTGCGAACATAGTCGGTCATCGTTTAAAAAAGACCTAAGTGACAGGGTTAACGATGGTTTTTCGCCAATTCGACGGCGCGCCAACCTCGGGCTTGCGAGGCAACGCGAAACTCATATACTCCGCGCCCGCTTCGGCGCCCGCGGACGAGAGGTTCCATGATGCCGCTGCCCCCCGGCTATCGCCCCTCGGAAGACGAACCCTTCATGAATCCCCGGCAGCGGGAGTACTTCCGGCGCAAGCTCATGGCTTGGCGGGACGACCTGCTCCAGGAAACGTCGGAGACCCTGAACCACTTGCAGAACGAGAGCCTGGCCGAGCCCGACCTGGCCGATCGCGCCTCGCTCGAGACCGATCGCTCGCTTGAGCTCCGGACCCGCGATCGAGGGCGCAAGCTGATCGCCAAGATCGACGAGGCGCTGCGCCGGCTGGAGAACGGCACCTACGGATACTGCGAGGAGACCAGTGAGCCGATCGGCATCAAGCGGCTCGAGGCTCGCCCAATCGCCATCCTGAGTCTGGAGGCCCAGGAGCGCCATGAGCGGATGGAGCGCACCCACCGCGACGACTAGCGGGTCGAATCCGACATTTGCTTCCCCTTCTTGTCATGCCCGCGCTTGACGCGGACATCCATCGTGCCGTTGCACCATGGATCGCCGGGTCACGCCCGGCGATGACAATTCCATTGGCTGGGGACTCATCTGTCGGATCGGATCCACTAGCGCGGAGTCATGCTGGCTGAGAACGGCCCCTCGCTCGCGCTCGGCATGACCTCCAACCCGGCGGCCGAGTCGAGGTCCCTCGCTTCGCTCGGGACGACAGTCAGAAGGCGCGGCGGCAGCCGACTTGTCACTCCGAGCGCAGCGAGGAGTCTCGGCGACGCGGCGGCGGTCGCCGTCGGCAACGCCGCGCGAGGAGGACGGCGTCGCCATCGACCGTCCGGCGCTGATCCTCAATGCCGCGATTGCGTTGTCGATGACCGGCGATGCGCCGGGTCTAGGCCTCCTGGCGCGGCGCCATGGCAGCGAGATGGCGGGGGGCCCGCTGGCCGAGCCGTTCGCCATGCTGATCGACGCCGAGCCCGAGGCCGCGCGCCCGATCGCCGAACGGCTGGCCGACGTCGACCGCATGGCCGCCTTCATGGCGGATTACCGCAAGCGCCGGCAGACCGCGAGCGTCGCCCAACCGTGACCGGCACGGGCTGACTGGATCCGGCCCCCGGCTTTCTCGGATGCTGGCCCCGGTCTTAGCCGCTGCCCGCCGTTCCTTCCAATTGTCGTACCGCCGAAAGCCGGTATCCACCTCGACGGCCCGCGTAGGTGGGCCACTGGGTCCCGGCTTCCGCCGGGACGACACGCGGATGGAGGCAGACGCGCGAGTGATGGGCGGCCATTTCCGGCCAGCCGGAGTCCGATCTAAATGACCTCGTCTCGCCTGAGCGCGTCGATGTCCTCGGAGGACAGCCCCAACAGCTCGCGCAGCACCTCCTCCGTGTGCTGGCCCAGATAGGGCGGCGGCCGTCGATAGGCGACCGGCGTCAGGGACAGCTTGATCGGATTGCCGATGAGATCGACGCCGGCCGCGCCGGCGAGCGGGTGCGCCATCGCGATCTTCATGTCGCGCGCCAACACCTGGGGGTCGGCGAACACCTGGTCGACGGCGTTGACCGGGCTGCACGGCACGCCCACCCCGGTCAGGCCGTCCACCCATTCGGCCTGGCTCTTGCGGCCGGTGATTGCCGGCAGCAGGGCATAGATCTCCTTGCGGTTGCGCACCCTCAAGTCGTTGGTGAGGAATCGCGGGTCGCGCGCCAGGTCGGGTTCGCCGGCGAACTCGCAGAACCTGGCGAACTGTGCGTCGTTGCCCACCGCCAGGAGGATGTGGCCGTCCGCCGCCGGCAGCACGTTGTAAGGCACGATGTTGGGATGCTCGTTGCCGACGCGCTCGGGCACCTGGCCGGAAATCAGGTAGTTGAGGCCCACGTTGATGAGCCACGCCACCTGGGTGTCGAGCAGCGCCAAGTCGATGTACTGCCCTTGGCCGGTCTTGTCGCGGTGCTGGAGCGCCGCCAGGATCGCCACGGCGGCGTACATGCCGCACATCACGTCGGCGATGCCGACTCCCACCTTCATGGGCGGGCGCTCGCGCTCGCCGGTGACGCTCATGACGCCGCCCATGCCCTGCGCCAGAAGGTCGTAGCCGGGTCGGGGCGCGTAGGGCCCGGTCTGCCCGAAGCCGCTGATCGAACAGTAGATGAGACTAGGAAATAATTCCTTGAGATCGGCGTAGGCGAGCTTGTAGCGCGCCATGTCGCCCACCTTGAAGTTCTCGACCATGACGTCGCACTTGGCGATGAGCCGGCGCGCCAGCTCCTGGCCCTTGGGCTTGGCGATGTCGATGGTGAGCGAGCGCTTGTTGCGGTTGCTGCTGAGATAGTAGGCGCTCTCGCCGGTGTCCTTGCCGTCCGGCCCCGCGAGGTAGGGCGGACCCCACTTGCGGGTGTCGTCGCCGGCGCCCGGGCGCTCCACCTTGATCACGTCGGCGCCGAGGTCGCCCAAGAGCTGCGTCGAGGTCGGGCCGGCCAGGATGCGCGACAGGTCGAAGACGCGCAGTCCGTCGAGGGGAGCGGGCATGTTGCGGGTCCGTTGCGGCGGCCGCGAGCATCGCCGCCGCCGCCATCGGGGTCAAGCGCGCTCCTTGCCCGAGGCGGCCATCGCGTCGAGCGCCCCTTGCAGGATGTAGGCCGCGGCCATCTTGTCCACGGCCTCGGCGCGCCGGAGGCGCGACACTCCCGCCTCCAGCAACGTGCGCGTCACCGCCGCCGTGGACAGCCGCTCGTCCCAGAAGGCGAGCGGCAGGTCGAGATGCTGCAAGAGGTTGTGCGCGAACTGGCGCACCGACTGGCAGCGCCGCCCCTCGCTGCCGTCCATGTTGACGGGTAGCCCGACGACGATGCCGCCCGCGCCGCGCTCGGCCGCCAGCCGGGCCAGCCGCAAGGCGTCCGCCGCGAACTTGCCGCGCCGGATGGTCTCGACCGGCGAGGCGACCTTGAGATTGCCGTCCGAGATCGCGATCCCGATCGTCTTCACGCCGACGTCGAGACCGATCAGCCGCCCGCCCGGCTCGAGCCGTCGTTTCAGTTCCGGCAATGCGACCACGGGCATGATGGAATATATATGGTAGTATATGGCGGTTCCGATGCGAGGGCGCGCCGAAAGCCTTGGTGCCATTCTTGCTCCGGCGCGGCTGCTTCTAATAATAAAAAATCGGCGGCGCCGGTAGGGGGCTGGTTCTTGGAGCTCTTCATCAAAGGCTTCCTCATCGGCTTCGCCATCGCGGCGCCGGTGGGGCCGATCGGCCTCTTGTGCATCCGGCGCACGCTGGCCGGCGGTCATTTGGCCGGCTTCGTCAGCGGCCTCGGCGCCGCCTCGGCCGACGCGCTGTACGGATTCTTCGCCGCCTTCGGCCTGGCGCTCATCGGCGAGTTCCTCATCGACCATATCCGCGGCCTGACGCTGGCGGGCGGTTTCTTCCTGCTCTACCTCGGGGTCTCCGAGTGGCGCGCCGTGCCGCCGGACGCCTCGGCGACGCCCGCCGTGGATCCCGTCGGCCGCCTGCCGGGCCATTTCACCTCCACCTTTTTGCTGACCCTGACCAATCCGCTCACCATGCTCTCCTTCATCGCCATCTTCGCCGGCTTGGGCGTGGCCGGGCCGGGCGGCGACATCGACGCCGCCGACCGCGGCGCCGGCGCCCTGGGCCAGCTGGTCGGCGGGGTGTTTCTCGGCTCGGCGCTGTGGTGGCTGACGCTGGCGAGCGGCGTCGGCCTGGTGCGCCGCTGGCTCGGCGCCGGCATGCTGCTGTGGCTCAACCGCATCGCCGGCACGCTCATCATCGGGTTCGGCGCCTACGCGCTCTATCTCGCGTTTCGCTAGGCCGCGGCGCTGTCTCGGTTTGCAGAATGTCCGCGTTGTGCCAAGAACGGAAGTATTCCGACCGGCTGACTGAGAATGCGCAGAAGCGCACTGCCTGGATCGTGCAACGCCACGCACATGATATAGTGTTCCGCCACCAAGCAGTCTCGGCTTAAAGGTTGCCGAACAATATGCCTCCGCGCACACAATACACCAAGAGCGGCGACGTATCGATTGCATACCAGGTGTTGGGTAATGGGCCGATTGATCTCGTCTATGCGCAAGGCTGGATCAGCAACGTAGAGTACGCCTTGGAGAATCCGGATTACGCGCGGTTCTTGATGCGACTGGGCATGTTCTCGCGCTTCATACGTTTCGACAGGCGCGGCATGGGTCTGTCCGATCGCGACGTTGGGTCTTTGACCCTCGAGCAGCGGGTGGACGATATTCGTGCCGTAATGGACGCGGTCGGCTCGGAAAGGGCCGCACTCTTGGGGGTTTCCGAAGGCGGCTATATGTCGGTGATGTTCGCTGCAACCTATCCTGAGCGGACGGTCGCGCTTGTCCTGTGTGGATGTTACGCGAAGGGCAGTTGGGCCCCGGACTACCCATGGGCGTTGACGGACGAACAGCATGAAACTTGGGTCGCCAACCTGGAAAGGGACTGGGGTGGACCCTTCGATCTCGAACATGGCGCGCCCACCATGGCAAAGGATGAGGCTGCACGCTCCTGGTTCGGGGCCTATCTGCGATATTCGGCAAGCCTGACTGCCGCCAAGGCACTCTCGTACCTAAACCACTCGGTGGATGTCCGCGATGTGTTGCCGGCAGTTCGGGTGCCTACCTTGGTGCTTCATCGATCTGGCGATCAATGGGTACAGCTCGCCGAGGGCCGGTATCTCGCCGAACACATTCCCGGTGCCAAGCTGGTTGAGCTCCCCGGCGAGGACCACATTCCGTGGTGGGGGGACCAGGAGCGATTGATCGGGGAAATCCAGGAGTTTCTGACCGGAGCACGAAGCAGTCCGCCTACGGAACGGATTCTATTGACCGTGCTGGTGACGGATATTGTCGGTTCGACTGAGAAAGCCGCGGCGTTGGGAGACTTGAAATGGAAGGACCTCCTGCAATCGCACGATGCCGCCGTGCGGCGAGAGCTAAAGAATTTCGACGGTCAGGAGATCAACACGACGGGGGATGGATTCATTCTGGCCTTTACCGGTCCGACGCGAGCTATTCAATGCACACAGGCGATCAGGCAGGATTTAGAGCGCCTTGGCCTCAATATGCGTGCCGGCCTGCATGCCGGTGAATGCGAGCGGCGCGGAAGCGATCTGAGCGGCCTTGCCGTGCATATCGCATCGCGCATCTCGGGCAAAGCCCCGTCAAACAGAATTCTCGTGTCCAGTACGGTGAAAGATCTCGTTGTGGGCTCCGGGATCATATTCAGTGACGAGGGCATGCATTCGCTGAAAGGTATCCCTGGCGAATGGTCCCTGTTTAGCGTGCTTCAATAGGCGGCGGTCTCCCGACGGTTCAATGTTGGGTCCGCTTGTTCTGTAATGGGTCAAACTGAGACAGCACCTAGGCCGCCCGTCGGTTGCGAGGAGAGGGGCCCGGTGATAGCTTCCCCCGCGCCTCTCCCGGGAGCGCCCATGGCCCTTGACAAGACCGCCGTCGCTCATATCGCCATGCTCGCCCGCATCGCGGTGGCGGATGACGAATTGGAGCGGCTCGCCCACGAGCTCGACCGCATCCTCAACTGGGTCGAGCAGCTGGCCGAGGTGGACACCGCCGCGGTCGAGCCGATGTCGAGCGTCAGCGGCGCGCGGCTGCCGCGGCGCCCCGACCGGGTGACCGACGGCGGCCGGCGCGATGACATCCTGGCCAACGCGCCGCAGGCGGCCGACGGCTTCTTCACGGTCCCCAAGGTGTTGGAGTAGTGGGCGCGCTCACCGACTTGTCGATTGCCGAGGCGCTCGCCGGGCTCGGCGCGGGAGAGTTCAGCGCGCGCGAGCTGACCGAGGCGCACTTGCGCGCCGTCGAGGCAATCCGGCCCTTGAACGCCTTCATCACCGAGACGCCGGAGCGGGCGCTCGCCATGGCCGACGCCTCCGACGCGCGCCGGCGCGCCGGCGCCGCCGGGCCCATGGAAGGGATTCCCATCGCGGTCAAGGACCTGTTCTGCACCGCGGGCGTCTTGACCACCGCTGGCTCGCATATCCTCGACGGCTTCCGGCCGCCCTACGAATCGACCGTCACCGCCAATCTGTGGCGGGCCGGCGCCGTCATGCTGGGCAAGACCAACCTGGACGAGTTCGCGATGGGCTCGTCCACCATGACCAGCCATTACGGCGGAACGCACAACCCGTGGCGGCGCCGGGGCGACAATCGCCCGCTGGTGCCGGGCGGCTCCTCGGGCGGCTCGGCGGCGGCGGTGGCGGCGCGCGCGGCGCTTGGCGCCACTGGCACCGATACCGGCGGCTCGATTCGCCAGCCCGCCTCGTTCTGCGGCATCGTCGGCTTGAAGCCCACCTACGGGCGCTGCTCGCGCTGGGGCATCGTGGCGTTCGCCTCCTCCCTCGACCAGGCCGGGCCGATGACCCGCACTGTGGAGGACGCCGCCATCATGCTGGGCGCCATGGCCGGCCACGACCCCAAGGATTCCACCTCCGCCGACGTGGCCGTCCCCGATTTCCGCGCCGCGCTAGGGCAAGACATCCGCGGCCTCAGGGTTGGGATACCGGAGGAATACCGGCTCGACGGCATGCCGGCGGACATCGACCGGCTGTGGCGCCAGGGCGTGGAGTGGATGCGGGCGGAAGGCGCGGTGCCGGTCGACATCTCGCTGCCCCACACCAAGTACGCGCTGCCCACCTATTACATCATCGCGCCGGCGGAGGCGTCCTCGAACCTGGCGCGCTACGACGGCGTCAGGTACGGCCTCAGGGTGCCCGGCGAGAGCCTCGACGGCATGTACAGTGCGACCCGCGCCGCCGGATTCGGAGCGGAGGTGCGACGGCGCGTGCTGATCGGCACCTACGTGCTGTCCGCCGGCTACTACGACGCCTATTATCTGAAGGCGCAGCGTTTGCGCACCCTGATCGCGCGGGATTTCAGTCAGGCGTTCGAAAAGGTGGACGTCATCCTCACGCCCGCGACGCCTAGCGCCGCCTTCGCCCTCGGCGAGAAGATGGACGATCCCATCGCCATGTACCTGAACGACGTGTTCACGGTGCCGATCAATCTCGCCGGCCTGCCCGGCATCTCGGTGCCGGCCGGCCTCTCCGAGGACGGGCTGCCATTGGGCCTGCAGTTGATTGGACGCGCCTTCGACGAGGCGACGCTACTCAAGGCCGCGCGGGCGCTCGAGCGGGCCGCCGGATTCACGGCGCGCCCAAATGGATTTGGATATGAAACGGAAGCAACATAACAGTCTGGCTCGTATATCGGTAGGACGGCTCACGACCATGCCAACCGTCGCACGAGGATTGTGACGGCGGCAGTATGGGCCCAAGCGCGGCGGTGAGCTTGTCGCCGGCGTAGCCGCCGTCGGCCAGGATGCTGGCGGAATTGAGGGCGCTCGGCCTGTGGTGAACTGGGGCGGACGATGAGAGTGGACGGCAAGCCGTACCGCGCCATCTGGGTCAACGACGACGGCCGGTCGGTGGAGATCATCGACCAAACCGTTCTCCCGCACCGTTTCGAGACCCGCACGCTGCGCCGCCTCGCGGACGCAGCCGAAGCCATCCGCGCCATGCAGGTGCGGGGGGCGCCCCTCATCGGCGTCGCCGCGGCCTATGGGGTCTGCCTGGCACTGCGCGAGGAGGCCTCGGCCGATGCGCTCGATCGCGCCTACGACCGGCTTCTCGCTACCCGGCCCACCGCCGTCAACCTGCGCTGGGCCCTCGACGAGATGCGCGCCGCCTTGCGCAACCGCCCGCGGCGCGAATGGCTGGCCGCGGCCTATCGGCGGGCCGGCGAACTGGCCGAGGAAGACGTGGCGATCAATCGGGCGATCGGGCGGCACGGGCTCACGCTGATCCGCGACGCGGCCCGAGGGAAGAAGCCGGGCGAGGCGGTCAACATCCTCACCCACTGCAACGCCGGCTGGCTCGCCACGGTGGACTGGGGCACTGCCACCGCGCCCGTCTATATGGCGCATGACGAGGGTATCCCTGTTCACGTCTGGGTGGACGAGACGCGGCCGAGGAACCAGGGTGCCGCCCTCACCGCCTGGGAGCTCGGCCACCACGGCGTCCCGCACACGGTGATCGTCGACAACGTTGGGGGTCATCTGATGCAGCATGGCTTGGTGGACCTCTGCATCGTCGGCACCGACCGCACTACGGCGGCGGGCGACGTCGCCAACAAGATCGGCACCTACCTGAAGGCCCTGGCGGCCAAGGACAACGGCGTGCCGTTCTATGTGGCGCTGCCTTCGCCCAGCATCGACTGGAGCGTGAGCGACGGCGTCAAGGACATCCCCATCGAGCGGCGCGGGGCCGAGGAGGTGGCGCGGGTGGCGGGCCGCACCGAGCGGGGCGATATCGTCGCCGTCACGCTCACCCCGGAAGGAACTCAGGTCGCCAATTACGCCTTCGACGTGACGCCGGCGCGTCTCGTCAGCGGCCTCATCACCGAGCGCGGCCTCGCCCCCGCCACGCCCGAGGGCCTCGCGGCCCTGTTCCCGGAGCGGGCCGTAGGGTAGCAGGCTGCTGATCGTCAGCGCGCGCGGCGGACCTCGCGGGCCGCCGCGGCGACCGACGCGATCGAACCGTAGCGGCCAGTATTCACCATCAACTCGCGGGCGAGCCGCAACGCGCGGCGCTCGCAAGCTGCCCGCGCGTCCTTGTCCTCGATCCACTCGAAGTCGATGTTATGGGCGAGGCCGAGGATGCGGCGGATCGTCTTGGCGGCGCCGAAGCCAAGGGTGTCGGCGAACAGCCGGCGCAGGTAGTCTCGGCGCTCGGCCTCGAGCGCCGATCGCGAATTCGGGTCCTGGAACAGCGCCTCGGGATAGGCATCGCCACTGGCATGCCGGCGCCATAGGTCGAGGAACTTCGCCTCGAACCGGTTCCACACCTCCTCCGTCGCCGCCAGCACCCATTCCTGGTAGGCCTCGCGCGGGTCGTCCGCCCGGGCGTGGCCGTCCTGGCTGAAATAGCTCATTAGCAGATTGCCGATGACGGCGCCCACGTCGAATCCCATCGGGCCGAAGAACGCGAATTCCGAGTCGATGACGCGAGTGTCGTCCTCGGTCACCATGACCGAGCCGGTGTGGAGGTCGCCGTGGATCAAGGCCTCGGCCGAGGCCAGGAATTTGACCTTGAGGCGCGATATGGCGACTTTGAGCGCCGCGTCCTCGCGAAACTCCTTGGCGAGGGCGTCGAGCTGCGGCGAGGTCCAGCGGTTGCGCTCGTGCACCCGGTACGGCTCGGTGAAGATCAGATCTTCCGTGATCTTGCACAGCTCGACGTTGTCGCAGAACAGCGCCATCTTTCGCTTCTTCTCGCCCGCCGGCAACGCCAAGTCGGAGGTGAAGAAGAGCGAGCGGGCCATGAACTCCGCGATGTGCTCGGCGAAGCGCGGGTAACGGATGCCCCGGATCATGCCCCGGCGCATGATGATGTGGGGCTCGAGCCGCTCCATGACGATGGCGTAGAGCCTGGGGTCGTAATGGTACACCTCGGGCACGAGGCGGCCGACGTGCCGGGCATGCTCGCCGAGGCATTCGTATTCGAAGAGCGCGCGCTTCAGCGGCATGGGCCAGCCTTCTCCCACCAGCCGCACGTAGGGGAGCGCCTGCTTGATGCACACGCCCCCGGACGGCCCGCCCACAAGGAACACGAGGTTGAGGTTGCCGTCACCCACTTCGCTCACTCGCCAATTCGAAGGGCCGCCGCCCAACCTGCGCGCCACCTCCGGCAACCCCGCCAGGAAAGCGGGGATCGTCCCCTCGTCGAGCGGGGCATAGCCCGCGGGCGTCTCCAGCGGCAAGGCGACCTCCGGTACCGGCCTAGGGTGCCCGCGAACCGCTGCGCGGGCGACGGTTTCGCGCGGGCAAGGCCTCTCTCCTGCCGTAGGTCTTGAAGCGGGCGAGGACGATCCGCATCTCGCTCTGGTCCAGAAGCACCGGCGTGCCGGCCTGCCGGGCGTGCCAATACTGCCTGGCGAGGGTCTCGACCTCGACGGCCAACCATAACGCCTTCTTGAGATCGGGGCCGTAGCAGATCATGCCGTGGTTGGCGAGCAAGCAGGCGGTGCGCCCTTCGAGCGCCTCGAGCATGCGCTCCGAGAGCGCCTGGGTTCCGTAAGTGGCATAGTCGGCACAGCGGATGTCGCTGCCGCCCGCCACGCCGATCATGTAGTGAAACGCCGGGATTCCGATGCGCAGACAAGAAAGCGCGGCAGAGAACGTGCCATGGGTATGGATGACGGCGCCGGCCTCGGGCCGGTCGCGCATGATCGCCCGATGCATGCGCCACTCGCTCGACGGCGGACTATCGCCCCAACAGCGGCCGCCGAGGTCCATCTCGACGATCTGCTCCGGCCGCATGTCCTGGTAGGGAATTCCAGACGGCGTCACCAGAATGCCCCCGGCGACACGGGCGCTGACGTTCCCCGAGGTGCCCTGGTTGATGCCGATCTCGTTCATCCGCAGGCAGGTGGCAATGATCTCCTCGCGCAGCCGCCGGTGGGTGAGCCTTGCCATGGATGCTCCCTCGCCGATCCAAGGCCAACTGTATCGGGCGGTGGTAGGCGATTCAATCGCACCGATCGGCTCATTGGGCTCTATGCCGGAGGAGCCTCGGCACCTAAGCCGACATTCCCCAAATGACGAGGGGTCGGCGCGAACGATGGCATTCTGCCGGGGTACGCGGAATCCAATTCGCGGCGTCCGAGTCGCTTCCGGCGCTGGGCGCGCAATAGCCGCGGCCGAGCGCATCGGCCGCCTGGCCCTGTCCGCCCATTAGCCCCTGCAACTTCTCGCGCGTCCGCTTGGATGCCTGTATCCTCTCCATCGGAGCGCTCCTTTGCTCGAGGCCGGTCGTCAAACCGGACCTCGTTGATTCGCCTAATCAGGCGAGGGTGCACCCCAACCCTTTTTCCAGCAAGCCTGGGACTTCACTCGACGGAACTTCAAGTAGCTGAAATAATTTAATTTTTTTCCGATTAGGCTCCGGACGAGTTGAGGCAAGATGAGCGACGAGACATGCCGAACGACGACGTAAACCTGGTCGAGGGGCGCACCGGCCCGTGGGAGGTCGTCATCGGCCTCGAGGTGCACGCCCAGGTGATCTCCGAAGCCAAGCTCTTCTCCGGCGCCTCCGCCGCCTTCGGCGCCGAGCCCAACACGCAGGTGAGTCTGGTGGACGCGGCCTTCCCCGGCATGCTGCCGGTCATCAACCAGCACTGCATCGACCAGGCGGTGAAGACCGGCCTCGGCCTCAACGCCCGCGTCAACCTGCGCTCGGTGTTCGACCGCAAGAACTACTTCTACGCCGACCTGCCCGCCGGCTACCAGATCTCACAGTACCTGCAGCCGATCGTAGGCCAGGGCGAGCTCCTGATCGAGGTCGGCGGGCGCACCCGCAGCGTGGGCATCACGCGCCTCCATCTGGAGCAGGATGCCGGCAAGAGCCTGCACGACCGGCACCCGAGCAAGACCTACGTCGACTTGAACCGCTGCGGCGTGGCGCTCATGGAGATCGTCTCCGAGCCCGACCTGCGCTCGGCCGAGGAGGCGGCGGCCTATCTCAGGAAATTGCGCTCGATCCTGCGCTACCTCGGCACCTGCGACGGCAACATGGAGGAGGGCTCGTTGCGCTGCGACGTGAACGTCTCGGTGCGCCGGCCGGGCGCGCCGCTCGGCACGCGCTCGGAGGTGAAGAACGTGAACTCGGTCCGCTTCGTACAGCAGGCGATCGACTACGAGGCGCGCCGCCAGATCGAGCTCTTGGAGGCGGGCGGCGCGGTAGCACAGGAGACCCGCCTGTTCGACGCCCAGCGCGGCACGACGCGCGCGATGCGCTCCAAGGAGCACGCGCACGACTACCGCTACTTCCCCGACCCCGACCTGCCGCCCTTGGAGTTCGACGAGGAGTACGTGGCGCGCCTCAAGGCGGCGCTGCCCGAGCTGCCCGACGCCAGGAAAACGCGCTTCATGCGCGACTACGGGCTCGGCCCCTACGACGCCGGCGTGCTAGTGGCCGAGAAAGAGACGGCGGACTATTACGAGACCGCGGCCCGGGGCCGCGATCCCAAGATCGCCGCCAACTGGGTGATCGTCGAGCTGTTCGGCCGGCTCAACAAGAGCGGTTCGACGTTGGTCGGCGGCCCGGTCCCGGCGGCGGCGCTGGGCGAGCTTCTCGACTTGATGGCCGACGGCACCGTGTCCGGCCGGCTCGCCAAGGAGGTGTTCGACGAGATGTTCGCCACCGGGCGAGCGGCCGGCGCCATCGTGGCGGAGAAGGGCTTGCGCCAAGTCACCGACGCCGGCGCCATCGACGCCGCCATCGACGGGGTGCTGGCGGCCCACGCCGACAAGCTGGCCGAATACCGCGCCGGCAAGGAGAAACTGTTCGGCTTCTTCATCGGCCAGGCGATGAAGGCGACATCCGGCAAGGCCAACCCCGCGCTCCTCAACGAGCGCCTCAAGGCGAGGCTAGGGCGCGGTTGATAGCGCGGAATTGCGCCGACCGGGAACGCTGCCCCGGTTTTCACCGATCCAGCCCGTTCTCTCCCAATGTCACCCCGGCGAAAGCCGGGGTCCATCGTGCGGCTTCGAGATGGATTCCGGCTTGCGCCGGAATGACGACGCATAGAGGCGAACGCCTCAAGGCGAGGCTAGGGCGCGGTTGATAGCGCGGAATTGCGCCGACCGGGAACGCTGCCCCGGTTTTCACCG
>CAYPKW010000064.1:0-16087 GCA_964411425.1 uncultured Rhodospirillaceae bacterium | reverse complement strand
AGTCGCCGGTCTGCAAGCGCTCCACGAGCTGGCGGACGGTCGGAACGAAGCCGTTGGCGTAGAAGGGGTCGGACTTGAAGCGGAAAGCGTTGTGGCCGGCGAACATCAACTGGTGGTGAATGTCCTCGGAGTGGCTGATCGCCTGCAGGGTCTTCTGGATGCAGTAGGAGCGCGGATCGGCCTTCTTGCCGGTCGTGCTGGCCTCGTTCTGCGCCCAGTTGGAGAAGCGGCAGGCGCTGAGGCAACCCATGCAGTTGATCTGGTCGGTGAGAATCTCGTTCTTCTTCGCCGGCGTCACGAAAATCAGGGTCGAATCGGGCGTTCGCATGGCTTCGATGTAACCCTGGCGCACCCATTCCTCGGCGCGCATCTTGTCGGCCGCCGCGAGATAGACGAGCCGGCCGCGCGCGGCCACCGGAAACGGCCATTCGTGCTCGCCCACCGGCTGGCTGCTATAGGCCACTTGGCGGCGCGAGCGTTCCTCGAGCTCGGTCAGGAACGGATTGCCCACGGCCGAGGAGTAGAACCCGGTCGGGCTGTAACGGTTGAGGTAGACGTCGCCCTCCTCGAGGGTGAGGAGCCGGCGCTTCCAGGCGTCCGAAATCGGGCTTTCCTTGGTCAGCAAGGGCCTGGTGCCGAACTGGAAGGCGAGCGGGCCGATCAGCTTGTCCTCCAGCCAGTGCGCCCACTCGCGCACGTACCACACGCCGCCCGCCATGAAGATCGGCGTCTCCGGCAGTCCGCATTCCTCGACCATGAGCCGGCGCAGATCGACCACCCGCGGATGGGGGTCCTCCGGCCTTTCCGGGTCCTCGCTGTTCGAGAGCCCGTTGTGGCCGCCGGCGAGCCACGGGTCCTCGTACACGACGCCGCCGAGCCACTCCCTGAAGCGGTGATAGGCGCGCTTCCAGAGCGCGCGGAAGGCACGCGCCGAGGACACGATCGGGTAATAGTGTACCCCGTACCTGGCGCAGATCTCGGCGATCCGGTACGGCATGCCGGCGCCGCAGGTCACTCCCTGGATGAGGCCCTTCGCCCCCTCCAGCACGCCATGCAGCACCCGCTCGGAGGCCGCCATCTCCCACAGCACGTTCATGTGGATGGGGCCGCGTTTGCCGGCGATCTCGTGCGCGATGCGCGCCTGGTGGATGCCGCCCTGGACGGCGAAGGCGACCAGCTCCTCGTGGCGTTCGCGCCGGGTGCGGCCGTGGTAGACCTGCGGGATCAGGTTGCCGGCGTCGTCAAAGGAATCGGCGTTGACGCCGGAGAAGGTGCCGACCCCGCCGGAGGCGGCCCAGGAGCCCGAGCTTTCGCCGTTCGAGATCGAGATGCCCTTGCCGCCCTCGACCAGCGGCAGCACCTCGAACCCGGAGACCCTCAGTGTCTTGAGCGGCTGCAACGCCTCATCCGATCGGCGGCGGCGGCCATCCACCTCCGGCGACCGCCGGCCCTATATGGGCGCTAATCATATAGGGTGTCCCGCCGCCACCGCAACGCGGCATATGCGGGTTTTTCGGCAACCCGCTATGACCTAGAGCATGATCCGGAAAAGTACCTACCACTTTTCCGATAACATCATGCTCAAACTATTGAATTAGAGCAAGATTCACGGATCAGATTGATTCGATCTGATCCGATCTTGCTCTAGCGACGGGCAGAATGGCGTCCGGCCGGTCGGTGATGATGCAGTCGACCCCCCAGCCGTACAACTCGGCCGCCCGCCCGGGGTCGTTCACCGTGAAGGCGGCGAGCGCGAGGCCGGCCTGCTTGATGTCCCGGGCCCAGCCGGGGGTGAGCGATCGGTCGGCGCAATTGAGCGCTACGCAGCCCATTTCCTTGGCCGCCATCCAGTCCGGCGGCCGCTCCAGGAGCAAGAGGGCGCGCGGCAGCCCGGGCGCGCTCGCCCGCAGGCTCGCCCGGGCGAAGCTGGAGACGAGCGGCGGCTCGCGGTCCTTGGGCCACAGCCGGCGGACGACCTCGCCTGCCGCCCGCGCGGTCGCCTCCTCCTCTCCCGGGCTGGCCTTGATCTCCATGTTGGCGGCCAGCCCCAGATCGAGGACGAGCCGCAAGGCGTCGGCGAGCCGCGGCACGCGGGCGCCGCTAAACTCGGGCGCGAACCAGGCGCCGGCATCGAGCCGGGCGATCGCCTCGAACCGCGTCGCCGCCACCCGGCCCTCGCCGTCCGTGGTGCGTTGCAGCGTATCGTCGTGCATCAGGATGGGCACGCCGTCCTGGGTCAGCTTCACGTCGAACTCGACCGCGCGGACGCCTATGCGCGCCGCGGTCCGCAAGCCCTCGAGCGTGTTCTCGGGCGCCAGCGCGGCTGCGCCGCGATGGCCCATGACGCGCGCCAGGCGCACCTAGTGCGCCGCGGCCTTGACGCTCAAATCGTCGCCGGTCTTCTGGTCGACCGCCTTCATGCTGAGCTTCACCTTGCCGCGGTCGTCCATGCCGATGACCTTAACCTTGACCGCGTCGCCGACGTTCACCACGTCGCTCGTCTGCTGCACCCGTTGCGGCGCCAGCTCGCTGATGTGCACCAGGCCGTCGCGGCTGCCGAGGAAGTTCACGAAGGCGCCGAACTCCACGATCTTCACCACCTTGCCGGAATAGATGACGCCGATCTGGGGCTCCGCCACGATGCCGCGGATCCAGTCGATCGCGGCCTGCGCCGCGCTGGCGTCGACCGCGGCCACCTTGATGGAGCCGTCGTCCTCGATGTCGATCTTGGCGCCGGTGGTTTCGCAGATTTCGCGGATCACCTTGCCGCCCGACCCGATCACCTCGCGGATCTTGTCCTTGGGGATGTTGATCACGGTGATGCGCGGCGCGTTCTGGCTCACCGTCTCGCGCGAGGAGCCGAGCGCGTTCGACATCTCGCCCAGGATGTGCAGCCGCCCGACGCGCGCCTGCTCCAAGGCGATGCGCATGACATCGGGCGTGATCGAGGCGATCTTGAGGTCCATCTGGAGCGCGGTGACGCCTTCGGTGGTGCCCGCCACCTTGAAGTCCATGTCGCCCAGATGGTCCTCGTCGCCGATGATGTCGCTTAGCACCGCGTAGCGCTCGCCCTCCTTGATGAGGCCCATGGCGATGCCCGCCACCGGGCGCGTCATCGGCACGCCCGCGTCCATCAGCGACAGCGAGGCGCCGCACACCGTGGCCATCGAAGACGAGCCGTTCGATTCGGTGATCTCGGAGACGACGCGCAGCGTATAGGGGAAGTCCTCCTTCTTGGGCAGCAGCGGGCGCAACGCGCGCCAGGCGAGCTTGCCATGGCCCACCTCGCGCCGGCCGGGCGCGCCCATGCGGCGGACTTCGCCCACGCTGTAGGGCGGAAAGTTGTAGTGCAGCATGAAGTGCTCGCGGTACTCGCCCTGCAGCGCATCCATGATCTGCTCGTCCTGGCCGGTGCCCAGCGTCGCCACCGCGAGGGCCTGGGTCTCGCCGCGGGTAAACAGCGCCGAGCCGTGCGCGCGCGGCAGCACGCCCACCTCGGCCACGATCGGGCGCACGCTCTTGGTGTCGCGCCCGTCGATGCGCCTCCCTGTGTCGAGCACGTTGCGGCGCACGATGCGGCTCTCCAGCTCCTTGAACAGAGCGCGGCCGTGCTCCTCCGCCAAGCCTTCGGCGGCGAGCGCCGCCACCGCCTTCGTCCGCGCCGCCGCGACCTTCTCGAGTCGCGCCTGCTTGCGGGTCTCGCCATAAGCCTCTCTGAGCTCGGCCTCGGCCGCCTGTCGCAGCCGCTCCTCGGCCGCCGTCGCCGTCGGCAGAGGCGCCACGCGCCATGGCTCCTTGGCGCAGCGCTCGGCCAGCTCGACGATGGCCGCGATCACGTCCCGGCACGCCTGGTGGCCGAACACGACGGCCCCCAGCATGGTCTCCTCGCTCAGCTCCCGGGCTTCCGATTCCACCATCAGCACGCCATCCGCGGTGCCGGCGACCACGAGGTCGAGCTTCGATTCCACCATCTCCTCGACGGTCGGATTGAGCACGTACCGGCCGTCGATATGGCCCACCCGGGCGGCGCCGATCGGCCCCATGAATGGAATGCCGGAGATGGTAAGCGCCGCCGAGGCGCCGATCAGCGCCACGATGTCGGGGTCGTTCTCGAGATCGTGCGAGAGCGTGGTGCAGATCACCTGCGTCTCGTTGCGGAAGCCCTCGGCGAACAACGGCCGGATCGGCCGGTCGATGAGGCGCGAGGTCAACACCTCCTTCTCGCTGGGCCGGCCCTCGCGCTTGAAGAAGCCGCCCGGAATCTTGCCGGCGGCGAAGCTTTTCTCCTGGTAGTTGACGGTCAGCGGGAAAAAGTCGATGCCCTGGCGCGCGGTCGTCTCGGCGACCGCGGCGCACAGCACCACCGTGTCGCCGTAGCTGGCGAGCACGGCGCCGTTCGCCTGTCGCGCCATACGTCCGGTCTCGAGCGCGAGCTTGCGCCCGCCCCACTGGATTTCCTTGCGAAAGACGTTGAACATGTAGGTCTATCCTTTCGGGTCAGCGCCGGCCGTCAACATCCGCCGGACCCGCGCAAGCGGCGGCAGCGCCGCCGCTTGCGTCGGCCCGGCTCGCTGTCTCGCCGCCGCGCGCCGGCAGGGTCGCGGTGGCGAAGACTGATCGACATCATGGACGCAACCCCCACGTGCCGCTCAGCGACGCAGACCCAGCCGCTTGACCAACTCCTGATAGCGCTGGGCGTGCCTGCGCTTGAGGTAGTCGAGCAGGCGGCGGCGCTGGCCGACCATGACCAGGAGGCCGCGCCGCGAGGCGAAGTCCTTCTCGTGGGTCTGCAGGTGATCGGTGAGGTTGCGGATGCGCTCGGAGAGGATCGCCACCTGCACCTCCGGCGATCCGGTGTCGCCCTCGGCGAGGGCGTACTCCTTGACGAGCGCCTGCTTGCGCTCGGCCGAAATCGACATCGCAAGAGTCCTTTCCTCACAGGTTCAAGATCCGCACCGGATGAAGGCCGCCGGCCTCAAAGCGGGCCAACGCAACTGCCCTGCCGCCCAACATGGCGCAGACAAGGCCACCACTTTCCAGGTGGCCGATGCGCTCGCGGTCGCTCCGGCGGACCAATCCGACCGGCTGGCCGCAGCGCAGGCGGCTTGCCTCCGCGGCGGTCAGGGCCAGCGCCGGGATGTCGTCCAGCGCGGTCTCAACCGCCAGCACGGGCCCCGGGGGTTCCCCCAAAGCGGGCGGACTATGCCTTAGCGCCTCCAGGGTTGCCAGCGAAATCGCGTTCTCTTCGCCGAAGGGGCCGACCCGGGTGCGCCTGAGCGCCGCGATATGCCCGACCGTGCCGAGCGCCACCGCGAGGTCGCGGGCGAGCGCGCGCATATAGGTACCCTTGCCGCAGTCTACTTCGAACACGGCATGGTCGGCGTCGGGCTGGCCCATGAGGGCGATGCGGTCGATGCGCACCCGGCGCGCCTCGAGCGTCACGGCCCGCCGGCTGCGGGCCAGCTCGTAGGCCCGCACGCCATCGACCTTGCGGGCCGAATAGGCGGGCGGCGTCTGCTCGATGTCGCCCCGGAACGCCGCCAGCGCCGCCTCGATCTCGGCCGCCGTGGGCCGGCACGGGCTGGTCGCCACCACGCTTCCCTCGGCGTCGTCGGTGTCGCGCGCCTCGCCCCAGCGCACGGTAAACCGATAGGTCTTGGCGCCGTCCATGACGTGGGCGACGGTCTTGGTCGCCTCGCCCAGCGCCACCGGCAGGACGCCCGTGGCAAGCGGGTCGAGGGTGCCGCCATGGCCGGCCTTGGCGGCGTTCAACGCCCGGCGCACGCGAGCCACGACCTCGGTCGAGGTGACGCCGGCCGGCTTGTCGACGATGACCCAGCCGTGGATTGGCTCGCCCCTCGGCCTACGCCCCGGCATGGCGGATCGACAGAGCGGTTCCAACCACGTTTCGGCTACTGTGCATCGTCCCCTGCCTTCGCCGCTTCGAGGTCGCGGGCGACGCCGGGCTCGCGCAACAGCGCCTCGATGCGGAGCGCGGTTTCGAGGGCGGTGTCGGCCTCGAAGCGCAAGACGGGCGCATGGCGCAGCTTCACCTCAGCCGCCACGCGCCCGCGGAAGTACGCCGCGGCGCGGTTGAGGGCCGCGACCAGGGCCGCCGCCTCGCCACCGCCCAAGGGGGCGACGTACACGGTGGCGTTGCGCAGATCGGGGCCGATGCGCACCTCGCACACCGTCACCGGACGGCCGGCCAGATCGGGATCGTTGAGCTTCGCTTGCGCCAGGATGCGCGCCAGAGCGTGACGCAACTCCTCGCCCACCCGCAATTGCCGCTGCGACGGGGCACGACGCCCTTTGGCCATGTCCCTCGTCCTCGACGCGCCGCCGGCCTCAGCCGGCCAGCGAGCGCGCCACCTCCTCCATCTCGAAACACTCGATCACGTCGCCGGGCTGGATGTCCTGGTAGCCCTCGAAGGCCATGCCGCATTCGTAGCCTTCCTTGACCTCGCGCACCTCGTCCTTGAAGCGCTTCAGGGTCTTAAGGCTGCCTTCGTGGATCACCACGTCGTCGCGCAGCAGGCGCACGCGGGCGCCACGCCTGACCGTGCCCTCGCTCACCAGGCAGCCGGCCACCTTGCCCACCTTGGTAATGGCGAACACCTCGCGGATCGTCGCGTTGCCGAGGAAGCGCTCGCGCAGCGCCGGCTTCAGCATGCCGCCCAGCAACGCCTTCATGTCGTCGACAACGTTGTAGATGATCGAGTAGTAGCGGATGTCGACGCCGTCGCGCCGCGCCATCTCGCGGGCCTGCGGGTTGGCCCTGACGTTGAAGCCGATCACGATGGCGTTCGAGGCGCGGGCCAGCGTCACGTCGGATTCATTGATGCCGCCGACCGCCGCGTGCAACACGCGCATCGCTACCTCGTCGGTGCCGAACCTGGCCAGGCTGCCGGCGATCGCCTCGAGCGAGCCCTGCACGTCGGACTTGATCAGCACGGGCAGTTCCTTGACCTCGCCGGCCGCGATCTTGGAGAACTGTTCGTCGAGCGTGCCGCGGGCGGAGACGGCGGCCTGCGCCGCCCGCTCGCGCTCTTTGCGGAAGTCGGTGATCTCGCGCGCGCGCGTCTCGCTGTCGACCACGGCGAAGTCGTCGCCGGGCGCCGGCGTCGCCTGCAAGCCCACCACTTCGACCGGCACGGAGGGCGCCGCCGCCTCGATCGGCTTGCCGCGATCGTCCAACAGCGCACGCACGCGGCCCCACTCCTTGCCGGCGACCAGGATATCGCCCAGCCTGAGGGTGCCGCGCTGCACCAGGAGCGTGGCCACGGCGCCGCGCCCGCGCTCGAGCTTCGCTTCGAGGATGCGGCCGGCGGCCGGCCGATCCGGGTTCGCCTTGAGATCGAGGATTTCCGCCTGCAGCAGAATCGTTTCCTCCAGCCTGTCCAGATTGGCCTTGGTCTTGGCCGAGACGTCGACGGCGAGCAAGTCGCCGCCCAACTCCTCGACCACCAGGCCGTGCTGCAGCAGTTCCTGGCGCACGCGCGCCGGGTTGGCGTCCGGCTTGTCGATCTTGTTGATGGCGACGAGGATCGGCACCTTTGCCTCCCGCGCGTGGTTGATCGCCTCCACGGTCTGCTGCATGATGCCGTCGTCGGCCGCCACCACCAGCACGACGATGTCGGTGACGTTGGCGCCGCGCGCGCGCATTTCGGAGAAGGCGGCGTGGCCGGGCGTGTCGATGAAGGTGATCTTCTGGCCCGAGGGCCGCGTCACCTGATAGGCGCCGATGTGCTGCGTGATGCCGCCGGCCTCGTGGCCCGCCACGTCGGTCTCGCGCAGCGCGTCCAAGAGCGAGGTCTTGCCGTGGTCGACGTGGCCCATGACGGTGACAACCGGCGGGCGGGGCTTGAGCCGGGCGGCCTCGTCCGCCAGGCCTACCAGCCCCTGCTCCACGTCGGCCGCCGCCACGCGGCGCACCCGGTGGCCGAATTCGCCGACCACCAACTCGGCGGTGTCCGGATCGAGCGACTGGTTGATGGTCGCCATGATGCCCATCTTCATCAGCGACTTGATCACGTCGGCGCCGCGCTCGGCCATGCGGTTGGCCAGTTCCTGCACCGTAATGCTCTCCGGGATCACCACGTCGCGGATCACCTTCTGGCCCTCCCCGCGCAGCTCCTTGACGCGCTGCTTCTCCTTCTCCCGCGCGCGCCGCACCGAGGCGAGGCTGCGCATGCGCTCGTCGGTGGCGTCGTCGAGCGCCTGGGTGACGGTGAGCTTGCCGGCGCGCCGGCGCGGCTCGCCGCGCCGGGCGGCCGGAGCGGGCCGCGCCCCCGGTAGCTTCAGCCCGGGGCGTTTGGCGCGGGCCGGCGCTTCCTCATCGTCCTCGAGCGCCGCTCCCGGCTTCGCCCCCGGCTTGCCCAGGCGCCCGGCCGGAAGCTCCACCGCGATCTGCTGGGCGTCGTGCGCCAACGCCTCGGCTGCCGCGGCGGGCTCGCCGGCAAGTTCCTCGCCGCGCCTCGCCCCGTCCGCCTCCTCAACCTGGCGGTGCAGTTCTTGCTCGCGCTGGGCTTCCTCGAGCGCCTTGAGGCGCGTCGCCCGCTCACCGGCGGTCAGGTGCGGGGCGCGCGCGTCGGCAAGGAGCGCCGCCGCCGCGGCCGCGGCAGCCGCCAGCGGATCGCCGACCACCTCGGTCATGCGGCCCTCGGCGCCGACGGCGAAGGTGCGCTTCTTCTTGATTTCGACCTGCACCGTCTTGGTGCGGCCATGGGGGAAGCTCTGGCGGACCTGGCCGGCCTCAACCCGTTTCCTGATTTCGAGGCGATCGGGCTGCGACAGGCCGAGGGGCCGGCGCTGCACCTGTTCGTTCTGTTCCGTCATTTCGTTTGCGCTCGCTTACCCACAGAGGCCCGCCAAACGCCGGGCTTCGCCGGCGAGAAGGCGCGCGAAGCCGCCCGGCTGCACCGCCGCATGCACCACCCGTTCGCGGCCCAAGGCGGCCGCAAGCTCGGCGCTGTCGAACAGCGCGATGACCGGCAGCTCGCGCGCCGCCGCTCGCAGCTTCTGCCGTCCGCCCTCGGCGCCGTCGCTGGCCTCAATCAGCAGCGCGACGCGCCCCGCCGCGAGCCATTCGCGCACTCGATCGAAACCGGCCGCCACCCTGCCGGCGCGCGCCGCCAGGCCCAACAGATCGAGCCAGCGCCGCTTGAGCGCGCGCTCGACGACTTCGGCGAGATCGGCCGGCACGGCAACGCCCATTCCGGCCGCCTTGGCGAACAGGTTGCGCTGCACGGCCAGGCGCAGCACGCGCGCCTCCGGCACCAGCCACAGGCCGCGACCCGGCAGCCGACCGGCAACATCGGGCACCAGCGCGCCGTCGGGGCCGATCGCGAAGCGCAACAACTCGTCCTTCGGGCGTACCGCCCGGGTCGCCAAGCAGCGCCGCATGGGGCCGCCTTCGGCACGCTCCAGGGCGTGCGGCACGGCAACCGATGAATGACCGGCGTCCCGCATCGCGCCTCATGCCTCCGCCGTATTGCCGGCGGCCGCCTTGGCGGCGTCCTCGCCTTCGAACCAGTGGGCGCGCGCGGCCATCACGATGGCGTTCGCTGCCGTCTCCGGCAGATTGAAGTCCTTGAGGATGCCGTCGGTGCCGTCGATCAGCTCGTCGCTGGCGAGATCGGCCAGATCGTCGAGCGACTTGACGCCCTTCTCGCCGAGCACCACCAGCATGGCCGGGGTGAGGCCGGGGATCGCCGCCACCTCGTCGGCGACGCCCAGCTCGCGCCGGCGCGCCGTCAACCGCTCGTCGCGCTCCTTGATGAAGGCCCGCGCGCGTTGGCGCAGCTCCTTGGCGAGTTCCTCCTCGAGGCCCTCGATGCCGGTCAGTTCCTCGAGCGGCACGAACGCCACTTCCTCCACCCCGGTGAAGCCTTCGGCCACCAGCAGGTGGGCGATGACGTCGTCGACGTCGAGCGCCTCAATGAACGTCTGCGTGCGCGCCCGGGTCTCCTCCTGTCGGCGCTCGGATTCCTCGGTTTCGGTCAAGATGTCGATGTCCCAGCCGGTCAACATGGCGGCAAGCCGGACGTTCTGGCCGCGCCGGCCGATGGCCAGGCTCAACTGGTCGTCGGGCACCACCACGTCGATGCGGTGGGTCTCCTCGTCGAGCACCACTCTCGATGCCTCCGCCGGCGCCAGCGAGTTCACCACGAAAGTCGCCGGATCGCCCGACCACGGGATGATATCGATCTTCTCGCCCTGCAATTCGCCGACCACCGCCTGCACGCGGCTGCCGCGCATGCCGACGCACGCCCCCACCGGGTCGATCGAGCCGTCGTTCGACAGCACCGCGATCTTGGCGCGGCTGCCCGGGTCGCGGGCCACCGCCTTGATCTCGATGATGCCGTCGTAAATCTCCGGCACCTCCTGGGCAAACAGCTTGGCCATGAATTGCGGGTGGGTGCGCGACAGGAAAATCTGCGGGCCGCGCAGCTCCTCGCGCACGTCGGCGATGTAGGCGCGCGCCCGGTCGCCGTTGCGGAAGGTTTCGCGCGGCAGCAGGTCGTCGCGGCGCAGGATGGCCTCGCCGCGCCCCAGGTCCACGGTGACGTTGCCGAACTCGACGCGCTTGACGAGGCCGTTGACGATCTCGCCCTTGCGGTCCTTGTATTCCTCGTACTGGCGCTTGCGCTCGGCCTCGCGCACCTTCTGCACGATCACCTGCTTGGCGGTCTGGGCGGCGATGCGCCCGAAGTCGATCGGCGGCAGATCCTCGATCAGATAGTCGCCGGGCTTGAGCGCCGGGTCGCGGCGCGCCGCCTCGGCCGGGGGAATCTGCGTAATGTCGTTCTCCACCGGGTCGGCCACCTGGAGGAAGCGCATCAGGCGAATTTCGCCGTTCTTGCGGTCGATGCTGGCGCGGATGTCGTGCTCGTGGCCGTACTTGGTGCGTCCGGCCTTCTGGATCGCCTGCTCCATCGCCTCCAGTACCTCGTCGCGCTCGATGCCCTTCTCGCGCGCCACCGCGTCGGCCACCTGCAAGAGCTCGTGTCGGGTGATGGTGATCGTTTCCATGCCGTCCTCGTAACCGTCAATGCTTGACCGGAGCGATCAGCGCCTCGGTCAGCGCCAGCTTGGCGCGCCGGATGGCGCCAAGCGGCAACGTCGCCTCGCCCTCCGGCGTGACGATCCGCACCGCCTCGCCGGCGAGGCCGAGAAGGCGTCCCCGGAAGCGCTTGCGCCCGTCGATCGGCGCCTTCAACTCCAGCTTCGCTTCATGGCCGGCGAAGCGCTCGAAATCGTCGGGCCGGGTCAGCGGCCGGTCGATGCCGGGCGAGCTCACCTCGAGCATGTAAGCGCCGGCGATCGGGTCCGCCACGTCAAGCAGGGCCGAGATCGTCCGACTCAACCCGGCGCAGTCCTCGACGCTCATCGGCTGGCGGTCGACGCGCTCAGCCATGATCTGGAGCGTCGCCGGGCGGCCGCCCGTCAGCAGGACCCGCACCAACTCGTAGCCCATCGCGCCGAGGGGCGGGGCGATAATGGCCTCGATCTCCGCCGTCTTCTCCATCTGTCGATCCGGCGCCGAGCCTGGCGCTCCCTCGCCGGCGGTTAACAAAAAAGGCGGGCGCGCGCCCACCTTTTTTCATGTCCCCGTCTTCACGACGGGGTTTATTCGAGAGCGCTATATATAGGCGCCACGCCGCGCCGCGCAAGGGTTTTCTCGCCCCACGGCCTGCCCCGCCGACGGGCGGAGCAAGCAGGCGCGACGGAATGCGAAAGCGACTATCCCGCCAACGGCCGGTCGGCGCGGACGCGGCGCCGGAAGCGCAAATAGGTGGCCGAGCGGCCTTCTTCCCTCGCCTTGGCCTCGTAGCGCGTCAGGGGCCAGTCGTGGGGGCGCCGGCGCCAGTCTTCGGCGCGAGAGGCGGTCCATTCGAAGCCGGGATGACCGAGGCAGCGCTCCAGCACCCAGGCCACATGGCCGGGGTCGTCGCTGGCGATGCGCAGCTCGGCGCCGTCCCGCATCGTGCGCTGCAGCCGATCGAGGTTGGTCGCCTGGACGAAGCGGCGCCCCTCGTGCCGGTGCTTCGGCCAGGGGTCGGGGAACAGCAGGAAGACGCGGCCGATGGAGGCGTCGGGAAGAGCGTCGAGCAGCGCCCGCGCGTCGCCGGGAAAGACGCGAACGTTGGCGAGGCCCAGCGCCGCGACCTCGGCCAGCAGCGCGGCGATGCCGTTGAGGAACACCTCGCAGCCGATGAAGCCGATCGCGGGATGCGCGGCGGCTTGGAGTGCCAGATGCTCGCCGGCCCCGAACCCGATCTCGAGCCAGAGCTCCCGAACGGGTTCGCCGAACAGCGCCGCCGGGTCGAGCCGCCGATCGGAGAGCGCGACCGCCAAGCGCGGCAGCAGCTCCTCGACCAGCCGCCGGCGTCCGGGCCGCAGCCGCCGGCCCTTGCGCCGGCCGTAGAGATTGAGGTGCCTGGGCGTGACCCCGCTCAGTTCAACACCGACTTGAGGCCGGGCACGAGGTCGAGGCGCTCCCAGGAGAAGCCGCCGTCGGGATCGGGCGCCCGGCCGAAATGGCCGTAGGCCGAGGTGCGGGCGTAGATCGGCCGGCTGAGCGCGAGGTGGAGGCGGATGCCGCGCGGCGACAGGTCCATGAGCGCGCCCAAGACGCCGGCGAGGCGATCCTCGTCGACGCGCCCGGTGCCGTGCGTGTCGATGTAGAGCGACAGCGGCTTCGACACGCCGATGGCGTAGGCGAGCTGGATGGTGCAGCGCTCGGCCAGCTTGGCGGCCACGACGTTCTTCGCGAGATAGCGGGCCGCGTAAGCCGCCGAGCGGTCGACCTTGGTCGGATCCTTGCCGGAGAAGGCGCCGCCGCCATGCGGCGCGGCGCCGCCGTAAGTGTCGACGATGATCTTGCGCCCGGTCAGCCCGGCGTCGCCGGCGGGGCCGCCGATCACGAAGCGGCCGGTGGGATTGACGTAGAAATCCTCCTCCGGGCACATCCAGCCTGCGGGCAGCACGTTCAGCACGTGCGGTCGCACGATCTCGCGCACTTGGTCCTGGTCGAGGTCCGGGTTGTGCTGGGTCGAGACCACGATCGAGGTGGCGCCGACCGGCCGGCCGTTGTCGTAGCGCAGCGTTACCTGGCTCTTGGCGTCGGGGCCGAGGCCGGGCTCGGCGCCAGAGTGGCGCGCCTCGGCGAGCGAGCGTAGGATGCTGTGGGCGTAGTAAATGGGCGCCGGCATGAGCGTCTCGGTCTCGCGGCAGGCATAGCCGAACATGATGCCCTGATCGCCCGCGCCTTCGTCCTTGTTGCCGGCGGCGTCCACGCCCTGCGCGATGTCGGCGGACTGGCCGTGCACGTAGTTCTCCACCTTCGCCTTCTGCCAGTGGAACCCGTCCTGCTCGTAGCCGATCTCCTTCACCGCCTTGCGCACGACGCTTTCCATCAGCGCCGCGTCGACCGAGGCGGGTCCGCGCACCTCGCCCGCGAGCACGATCAGGTTCGTGGTGGCGAGCGCCTCCACGGCGACGCGCGATTCCGGGTCGGCGGCGAGGAAGGCGTCGAGGATGGCATCGGAGATGCGATCGCACACCTTGTCCGGGTGGCCCTCGGCGACCGATTCGCTGGTGAACAGATAGCTTCGTGGGCCGCCGGCCAAAATCGAACCCTGTGCAGCGCGGGAAAACGCCCGCCGCTCGCGGGCTGAGGACTATGTTGCAACCGGCCGCAACCGGTCAAGCGCCTTCGGGGCGAGCGCCTAGCGCGCCGGGCCGGCGAGCGACTTGGTGAGCTGGAAGACGCGCTTGCGCAGCTTACGGTCGCCGATCCGGTAATAGGCGCGCACCAGCTCCAGCGTCTCGCGCTTGGCCATGGGGTCGGGCTCGAACGGCAGGGGCCTCGCTTCGGCGACGCCGTAAAGGCGGCTCGGCGAGCGGGCCGCGACGGCGCTCGACATCTCGTCGAAGAAGTAGGCGATGGGAACCTCGAGCACGCGGGAGAGGTCGAACAGGCGGCTCGAGCCGACCCGGTTGGCGCCGCGCTCGTACTTCTGCACCTGCTGGAAGGTGAGGCCGAGCGCCGCGCCCAGCTTCTCCTGCGTCATGCCGAGCAGCGTGCGGCGCAGCCGGACGCGCTGGCCCACGTGCACGTCGATCGGGTTCGGGCTGCCGAGGCTGGCGGTGCGCCCGGAAGGCTTGCGGTCGCGCGGCATGTCGTCGCTTTCCCTAGGGCGACGCGTGTAACGGCGTCGCTCCATACAACATACGATTGTATGGAGCATACGATGGTGTGCGGGAATGTCAACGCCGCTCCGGCGTCAAATGTCGCGGCGGCCGAGGGCGAGCGCCAACAGCGAGGCGAGCGCCAGCGCTGCTGCGAGCGCCCAGTCCCCGAACCTCGCATACGGCGTGCGGCCGGGCGCAGGCGTCGGCAGCTCGACGTCCAGCACCCCCGTCTCGCCCAGCCCGAGGCGCGCCCGCACCCGGCCGTAGGCGTCGATCACGCCGGATACCCCGGTGTTGGCGGCGCGCACCAGCGGCACGCCTTCCTCGACCGCGCGCAGGCGCGCCGCAGCGAAGTGCTGGTAGGGGCCGGTCGAGACGCCGAACCAGGCGTCGTTGGTGAGGTTGAGCAGCCAGGCCGGCGGGTCGCTGCGGTCCGTCACCCGCCCGGGAAAGATCGCCTCGTAGCAGATGAGCGCGCCCATCGGCGGCAGGCCGGGCAATCGCAGGGTCCTCGGGCCGGGCCCGGCCGAGAAATCGATGTCGCCGGGGGTGATCTTGGAGATGAACGGCATCAGGCGGCGCAGCGGCACGTACTCGCCCAACGGCACCAGGTGGAACTTGTCGTAGCCGGCAACGAGGTTGCCCGCCGGGTCGATGGCGGCTAGACTGTTCCACACCCGCGCGACCTCGCCCGTCAAAGGCTCGGCGCGCGGCGCCCCGGTGACGAGGATGCCGCCGGCGGGCGCCGCCGTCGCCAGCACCTGCCGCAGCTCGGGCGAGCGCTCGATCAGGAACCGCACCGCCGTCTCCGGCCAGATCACGTGCGTGATGCTCGAAAATCCGGGCGTCTCGCGAGTGAGGCTGAGGTGGCGCGCCACGTCGTCCTCGCGGGTGTCCGCGCGCGCCTTGTCGCGCGGATCGACCGCCGCCTGCACCAGGCGCAGGCGCACGCCCGGCACCACTTCGTCGGCGGCGCCGGCGAGACGCGCGGCGCCGCCCGCCCAGATCGCCGCCAGCACTCCTAGCGCAGCTGCGACGGCAAGGAGCCCGTGCGCGGCGCGCCCGGGCCGCGCCAGCACGGCCGGCATGGCAGCGCCGGCCACCGTCACCAGGCTCAATCCCCAGACGCCGGCGAGCGCCGCCCCTTGGTTCATGGCGTCCGAGAACGCCCACACGTAACCCGCCAGGTTCCAGGGGAAACCGCCGAACAACGAGCCGCGCAGCCACTCCGCGGCCGTCCACGCCGCGGCCAGCGCCACGACGCGGGCGGCGCCCCTGAGCCGGGTCGCCTCGGCCGCGGCCGCGGCAAGGCCGGCGAAGACGGCGAGGAACGCGGCGAGGCCGCCGACGACGAACGGAATCATCCAGCCGAACTTCGCCGCGTCGGTCAGCAGCGCGTTGGTGATCCAGTAGACGCCGAAGGCGAAGTGGCCCAGACCCCACCACCAGCCGAGCGCGAACGCGGCGCGTGCCCCGCGCACCCCCGCCGCGAGCCACACGAGGCCGGTGAAGCCGACGACGACGAGCGGCAGCGCATGAATGGGCGGCATCGCGAGCGCGGCGCCCAGGCCCAAGAGGAACGCGGCGCCGCGCCGGCGCCAGCCGGCGAGCGCCGCCATCCGCGCCGCCAGTCCGGCCGCGCTCAGAGGCGCGGCCCCCGCCTTACAGCCTATTTCGGAACTCCTCATGAGCTGCGCTGCGGGTCGAAAATCGCCGGCTGCCAGGAGAAGCCCGAAGAGCGTATCGCGCGATACGGTCGAGGGCTTCGACGCCGCGGCAGGCGATTTTCGCCGCAGCCCGCAGGGACGCGGCGATTTTTGGCCGAATGCGTTGGTCGCCGCTTCGTCGCCGATCGGCGAGATCGGCTTCCTCGCGGCTCCTGCGCCTC
>CAYPKW010000063.1:0-16262 GCA_964411425.1 uncultured Rhodospirillaceae bacterium | reverse complement strand
GGCGGGCCTCAGGTTCCTGGGCGCGCCGCACGACGTAGCGAACGCGTTCGACGCCTTGTTGACGGCATGCTTATCCGGTTAACACCCAAGGTGGCTACGCCTTGCGTTTGCCGCACTGGCGAAAAGAGCGGCCCCTAAAGCGGTTGGCGCCACCGAGGCACGGCGGCTAACCAAATTGCATATTGCCCAAGGTTGGTTCATAAGGTCTAACCCGGACCGTGATCGTAAGTTTCACTGCGTTCATCTTGGTTTTGCTGCCGTCGAAGTCCAACAGCTTATCTGTCTCCACGGCGAGCTTGGTTATTAGCTCGTCATCCTCCAAGAGACAGAAAAAAGGCGTTTCATCGTCCGTAGGACGGCGCTTGGTGGCGTAATCCTCATTGGCCTCGGGTATCTTCAAGGCGTCAAAGAGTATTTTTAGCCGATTGTCAATGTCACCAGCCCAAAACAATTGCGGCTTGTCCGGGCGAAGAAAAAGAATGTCCAAGCCGCACATCAAATCCAACTCGCTGCTAATGAGCGGCACGAAATTGAAGCCAAACGCGGCATGTCTGGCTGCCAAGGTCTCAATATCGTAACGTGGCTCATCTCCCCCGCCAGCGAGCAACAAAGCACCGGGACCACTTCTCTCGCCGCTCTTTAGGAAGGGGGTAACTTTCCAAAGCCGCCGCAATTGGCGATGGAAACACTGTCGGATGAAGTGCTTGTTGTCGGCGCGCGCCGGCGAATCGCCCCAACTCTCATCGCGCTGCTGAGCAAGCAGCGGCCCGTCGTAGGTCAAGCGAAACTCCATCGCACCCTCAAAATCGGCTTCCTGGTCATCGTCCTTTAGGACGACCCGCTCGGCGGAGGTCATCGAAGACCACCACCATATTCTTTGGTCCCGTGAAGTACAATATCGGGGCGCGGCATCCTGCGTATGCGCGAGTTTAGGGCCCTCCAGCTTGACTTGTCTTTCGTCCATTTCAATCATGCTCCTTTCCCATGGCTAGCCACCTTGGGTGTTAACCGGATAAGCATGGTTGACGGAAGACTGCCTGAAGTTGTCGCCCGGCGTCGTAGAGGAGTTTGCCTCGACCGGGACCTGCGACGACGGATAGGCTCTAGAAGATCAGCTCCGGCCAATGATCGGCTGGAACGCGGGAGCGACCGGAGCCGCCGCGGCGCTGCCCGTTGCCCTCTGCCACTTCGACTTGGTGGCTTGCAGCTTGTTGGCCGCGATCTCCGAACCCGCGGCGGGATCGCTCACGGACTGCAGCCGCGGCACGACGGCCGCGGGTGTGGCAGGGGCCGGCGCTGCTTCGCCGGACTGCGGGGGTGACGTCGTCCACTGCGCCTTCTCGGCCTGCAGCTTGTCGCCGGCGAGCTTCGGCGCGAGCGCTGCCACGGCCGCCGTCGACACGACCGGCGCTGCTTCGCCGGACCGCGGCTCCGGCGCGGGCAAACTCGGCTCGGGCGTCTCCGGCTTCACCGCCGGCGAGGTCAACACGGCGCCCTGAAGCTCGGTGCCGGCAAGCTTGGCCGCGGCGCCAACCTGCAACGCCGCCAACTGCCCGGATGGCGGCGCCGCGCCGACCTGAGGTTCGGCCGATGGCCATTTGGCCTTGACGGCCAGCAGCTTGCCGCCTGCCGACTTGGCGACTCCATCGGTCTCGGCGGCAACCGCCGTGGTCTTGCCCGCGACCGGAATCTCTCGCGTGTCGTCCTCGACGAATGCCATCAGGCCCTTGAAATCCGTGCGGGTGGCGACAGAGCCGCGCTCCTCGCAGACATCGCGGCCGGCTCGCACCAGGCCCTCCACGATCCGACAGTCCTTGCCCAGCACCAGATCGGCAATGTTCTCGCCGAGACCCTTGCCCGTGATGCCGGTCGAAACCACCGAAGTGGCCGAACTGAGCTCGTTCAGCGTCAGGCCGGCAACAACGGGAATGGCGCAGCCGCCAAGCACGGCGCATGGCATTGCCAGAATCGCCAGTCGGCCGACCGACTTTCTCACCATCTCTCCCCCGGACGACAATGCATGTCGTGACCGCCTCAGTTAACTACGAAGCCGGCGCGGCCACCAGCCCATATTGCCTAAGAAAATGGTTAATGAAAAGTGAATAAATCACGGCTCCTGCTCCGATTTTGGGGCGCCCTCCCGAATCCGCTTGTTCCTCGGCGGTTCCAGGCGCATCATGATTAACGGCTAAGTGCAAGGCCTCCCGGCGGAATGGCGCGAAGACCGTGCCGGGGGTCGGACGGTGAATGCGTTCGGCGTGTTGGGAGATTAGGTCATGAGATGGAGCGCGACGCTCGCGGCAGCAATTACGACGACGATCTTTGGCCTCGCCCTCGCGACGCAGGCCGCCGTGGTGGTGCCGCGCGTCGGCATCGTTTTTCTGCCCGAGTACAAGGGCGCCGTGGGCAGCCACCCCGACTTGGGCACGCGGGAGCTCAAGTTCAGCGAGCCGGTGTATGCGGCGGAGACGGTGCGGACCGGTCCCGGCGGCAGCACCGCGCTGGAGTTCCTCGACGCGACCCGGTTGCAAGTGGGCGCCAATTCGACCGTGGTGCTCGACGAGTTCGTGTACGACCCGGACGCAGGCACGGCGGTCGCCACGATCGAGTTCGGCACCGGGATCTTCCGTTACGTCGGCAGCGGTCTCGGCACCGATAAGAACGTCCAGCTACGCACGCCGACCACGGTGCTGGCGATTCGCGGCACCAAGCTCATCATCTTCGTCGACGTCGATGGCAGCACCACGGCCGCCGTGCTCGAGGGCGAGGTGGAGGCGACTCCCTGCGGCGGCGATCCGGTAGCGGTCGAGAGCGACTTCTCGGTCATCGTGCCCGCCACCTGCACCGGCGCCACGGTAGTGGCGGGCGTAGCGACGCCGTCGACCGACGCTGCCGTCACCTCCGACATCAGCGCCTTGGGCAACATCAGCACTGCCGCCGGCGGCACGACCACCGGCAGCACGACCACCGGCGGCACGACCACCGGCGGCACGACCACTGGCGCTGCCGGACCCGGCAACGGCAACGGCAACGCCACCAATTCGAGCGGCGGCGGCAATTTGGGCGGCAGCGGCCCCGGGACCGGCAATGGCGGCCAGAACAACGGCGGCGGCGGCGGCGCCGGCAACGGCGGGGGCGGCAACGGTGGCGGCTAACTGCGCCGCCGCCCCCGAGAGGTAATCGCGGACTACCCGCGGATAGGCTTCATCCTCACCATTAGCGCCAGTGCCGGATGCGCCCGCAGGCGCCGTCGATGAACAGGCGCACGCGCCGCCCGTCGGGCCCGATCGCCCTTACCCTGTACCCGTCGTCGTGGTTCTCAAGGTCCCAGAACCGCTGATAGCCATTGCGCTGCAGGAGCCAATAGACCTGGCGATCCGTCAGCCGGCGGCCGTAGCGGTTGTCGCAGCGGTCGTTCCCGTACCAGGGCCGCCCCCAGCCGTAGCCGGGCCAAGAAAAAAACGGCCACGGGCGCCAGGTTCGACGCCAGTGCTGGCGATCGCCCCAGTCGTCGTCCCGATCGCCGTCCCAGTGTTGCCGGTCGCGACCGTCCCGACCGTCCCGGCCGTCCCAGTCCTCGCCTGGATGGGGTTGTACGTAGCCGTAGTAGGGGACGCGACGCGAAGAGTCGTCCTCCTCGGCCGCCAGCGCCGGGCTAGCCTGCGCCAGCGCGCCGGCGAACGCGGCAGTCAGCAAGTACTTCAACATTGACGCTCTCCCTCGAAATGTTGCACGGGGCATCGTGCGACCCTAGTCTCGGACGGCGCGTGTGAACCCAATCCGAGCGGCCCGTTCATCCGTCATTCAGGCGATTCGGCTTAAGGCTCTCTCTCCCATGCGAGCCTTCTTCGTCCTCTTGATCTTGCTGCTGTGCCTGGCCGTGAGCGGGCCGGCCGACGCCAAGCGCAAGAGCGATCAGGAGCGGGCGCGCCGGGCGGTCGAAGCCGGCGAACTGCTGCCGCTGCGCTACATCCTGCGCCAGTTGCGCGGCGAGGTGGGCGGCCGCATGCTGGACGCCGAGGTGGAGGAGGTGGGGCCAGGAAGGTGGCTCTACTTCATCAAGGTGCTGACGCCCGAGGGCAACGTTCAGAACCTTGTGGTGGACGGAGCGACCGGGCGCGTGCTCGACGTGCGCGGGCGCGGCGACTAGAACATGCTCTAAGGTCCAACATGCGCGTACTCGTCGTGGAAGACGACAAGGACCTGGCGAAGCAGCTCAACCGCGCGCTGACCGAGGCCGGCTACACGGTCGACCTCGCCCATGACGGCGAGGAGGGACAATTCCTCGGCGACACCGAAGCCTATGACGCGGTCATCCTCGACCTCGGCCTGCCGGTGCTCGACGGCCTCAGCGTCCTCGACCGTTGGCGCGCCGGCGGCCGCTCGATGCCGGTTCTCGTGCTCACCGCGCGCGACCGCTGGAGCGAGAAGGTGGCCGGCATCGACGCCGGGGCCGACGACTACGTGGCGAAGCCGTTCCGCATGGAGGAGGTGCTGGCCCGCGTGCGCGCGCTCATCCGGCGCGCCGCGGGCCACGCCAGCGCCGAGCTCGAATGCGGCGCCGTGCGCCTCGACACCCGCAGCAGCCGGGTGACGCTCGACGGCACGCCGGTGAAGCTCACGGCCCAGGAATACCGGCTGCTGTCCTACCTCATGCACCACCAGGGCAAGGTGGTCTCGCGCAGCGAGCTCATCGAGCACATCTACCATCAGGATTTCGACCGCGACTCGAACACCATCGAGGTGTTCATCGGCCGCCTGCGCAAGAAGCTCGGCGACGAGACCATCGCCACCGTCCGGGGATTGGGCTACCGCATCCAGCCGCCGGGCGATGCGGACTAATTCGCTCGCGCTCAGGCTGGTGGTTGCCGCGAGCCTGTGGCTCGGGGCGGCGCTGGCCGTGGGCGGCCTGCTGCTGTCCTCGCTCTTCACCGGTTCGGTCGAGCGCAACTTCGACGCGCGGCTCGTCGTGTTCCTCGAGGCCCTGGTCGCTGGTAGCGAGATCGACGCGGCGGGCGCGCTTGCAATCGATGCCAACCTGGGGGAGCCGCGCTTCGAGCAGGTCTTCTCCGGCTGGTACTGGCAGGTGTCGAGCGCCGATGCGGTGCCGTCGCGCTCGCGCTCGCTGTGGGACCAGAGCTTGGCGACGGACGCGCCGGCCGAGCCCGGCCCGGGCGTCGGCTACGACACCGAAGACGCGGACGGTTCGGCGCTGCGCGCGGTGGCGCGCGACATCACGCTGCCCGGCTCGGACCGGCGCTACCGCTACGTGGTGGCGGCCTCGCCCGCCGAGATCGAGAGAGAGATCGCCAGGTTCAACACCACGCTGGCCGGCTCGCTGGCGGTCCTCGGCGCGGGGCTGCTGGCGGCACTCCTCATCCAGGTGCGCTATGGCCTGCAACCCTTGCGCCGCGTGCGCCAGGCCTTGGTGGCCATCCGCGTCGGCGAGGCGAGCAGGCTCGCAGGCGCGTTCCCGGTCGAGATCGCGCCGCTGTCGGACGAGATCAACAACCTGCTCGAGCACAACGCGGCGGTGGTCGAGCGGGCCCGCACACAGGTGAGCAACCTGGCGCACGCCCTGAAGACGCCGCTCGCGGTGCTCGCCAACGAAGCGGACGGCGCCAGCGGGCCCTTGGCCGAGACGGTGCGCCGCCAGGCCGCGACCATGCGGGGTCAGGTCGACCGCTACCTGTCGCGGGCGCGCACCGCGGCCGCCGGCTCGGTGCTCGGCGCCCGCACCGAGGTGGCGCCGGTGGTGGAAGACCTGCGCCGCACGCTGGAGCGCATCCATCTCGACCGGCGCCTTGCCGTGGCGGCGCGCGTCGAGCCCGGGCTGGGGTTCCGCGGCGAGCGCCAGGACCTGGAGGAGATGCTGGGCAACCTCATCGACAACGCTTGCAAGTGGGGCCGCTCGCGTATCGAGGTGGCGGCCGTCCGGCGGGACGCCCGCCTCTGCGTCACCGTCGAGGACGACGGCCCGGGCCTGGAGCCCGAGGTGCTGGCCAGCCTGTTCGAGCGCGGCAAGCGGCTGGACGAGGGCGTGCCGGGCAGCGGCCTCGGGCTCGCCATCGTGCGCGACATCGCCGAGCTGTACGCCGGCTCGATCGCGCTCGATGCCTCGCCGCTCGGCGGCCTGCGCGCCACTCTCACCCTGCCGGCGGCCGAGACGGCGCGTTGACTGCCGGCGCAGCTTCAGCCGCGCCTGGGCGGCGCGGCGGCGACGAGGCGCGCGGTCACCGGGTCGTGGAAGCCCTCGACGATCGCCTCGCCCTCGAGCCGCAGCACGGTTTCGAAATCGACCTCCGCCGCCCGCGCCATGACTCGCTTCAATAGCCTGACCGCGGAGCGCGGCAGGCGGCTCAACTTGAGCGCCAGCGCCCGCGCCTCGTCCTCGACGCGCTCGTCCGGCACCACGCTGTAGGCGAGCCCCATGGCGAGCGCCTCGTCGGCGCCGAACTTTTCGCCGAACAGGATGAGGGCGCGCGCCCGCTGCGCGCCCACCAGGCGCGGCAGCAACTGGGTCACGCCGCCGCCGACGATGAAGCCGAGCGAGATTTCCGGGAAGAAGCAGCGCGTGCTCGCACCCATGACGACGAGATCGCAGTTGATCGTCCATTCGAGCCCGCCGCCGGCGGCCCAACCTCGCACCGCGGCCACCACCGGCTTCGCGCCTAGCACGATGCGGCGGCTTACGTTCTGGATGCGCTCGATGTAGTCGCGCGTCGCGGCCTGGTCCTGCGTCTGTCCCTCGAACTCCTTGAGGTCGTCGCCGGCGCAGAACGCGCGGCCGGCGCCGCAGAGCAGGACCACGGCGACATCGGGGTCCGCCTCGGCCCCGTCGAGGGCGGCGTTGAGCCCGTCCACCAGCGCGTCGTCGATGGCGTTGAGCCGTTCCGGCCGGTTCAGCGTGATGGTCGCAATGCCGTCCGCGACGGCCTTCTCCACGGCTGCCATGCTCTCACCTAATCATTGCCGGCCTCAACCTTCAGCGCCGCCTTGTCGATCTTGCCGACCGGCAGCATCGGCAGGCGGTCGCGAATGGCGAAGGACTTCGGCACCTTGTAGTTGGCGATGCGCCGCCGGCAATGATCGGCGAGCTCGGCGGCGTCGACCCGCTGGCCCGGTCGCGGGACGATGTAGGCGCGCCCGACCTCGCCGAAGAGCGCGTCGGACACGCCGATCACCGCGGCAAGCGCCACCGCCGGGTGCGATTCGAGCGCCGTCTCGATCTCCTTGGGGTAGATGTTATAGCCGCCCGACTTGTACATGTCCGACAGCCGGCCGACGATCTGGTAGTTGCCGTCGGCGCGCCTGAGGCCGAGGTCGCCGGTGCGCAGCCAGCCGCCCTCGAGGGCCGCCGCGGTCGCCTCCGGTTGGTTCAGGTAGCCCAGCATCAGGAACGGCCCGCGCACCTGGATCTCGCCGGGCTCGTCCGGCCCCAGCACGCGGCCGTCGGCGCCCACCACGCGCAGCTCGTAGTGCGGGTCGGGGCGCCCGACCGTCTCCGTCAAGACCTCGATGTCGTCGCCGGCGCGGGTGAACGTCACGCCCCCCACCGTCTCCGTGAGGCCGTAGTTGGTGGACAGCTTCGGCGCCAGCCCTTGCAGCCGTGCCACGAGCTCGCGCGGCGCCCTGGCGCCGGCCCAGAAGACAAGTTGCAGGCTCGACAGGTCGAACCGGTCGGCGTCCGGCTCGTCCAGCGTCAGCTGGAACATGGTCGGCACCTGGCCCCACAGCGTGATGCGCTCGCGCTCGATCAGCTCCAGGATGCCGCGCGGCTCGAACCGCTCCATGAAGTAGGTCGTGCCGCCGCCCACCAGGCAGAAGCAGAACAGATCGCCGACGCAGAACGCGTTGGAGATCGGCATGTTGTTGAGCACCCTGAGCGGCTCGGCCCACCAGTGGTCGCACTGGTTGCGCGAGCAGTGGGCGAGGCCCCATTGGCTCAGCATGGCGCCCTTGGGCCGGCCGGTGGAGCCGGAGGTGTAGACGAGCAGCGCGGCGTCGTCGCGCTCGACTGTTTCCGTCGCGCGCGTGAAGTCCCGGTCCTCGACGCCGGCGCCCGCGGCGAGAAATTCCTCGTAGCGCGTTGTCCCGGGCGCGGGTTCGAAGGCGACGGTGCGGGCGATGCAAGGGTGCTCGGCCGCCAGCGTCCGCAGGTCCGCCATGTAATCGCGGCCGGCGAAGCGCGGCAGGGCGAACAGCACCTTGGGCCTGGCGTCGGCGATGACGTGACGATACTCGTCCAGCCGGTGGCGCGGATTGAGCCCGGTCCACAGCGCCCTGATGCGGGCCGCGGCGAGGAAGGAGATCAGCGCCTCGGGCCGCGGCGTGGACAGTGTGGCGACCCGGTCGCCGCGCCCGACGCCAGCCGCCATGAGCGCGCGGGCGAGCGCGTCCACCTCGCCCGCGAGTTGCCGGTAGCTGCGCCGGCTCCGGCGCAGCACCATGGCCGAGCGCTCCGGCGCGAGCCGCGCCCAGTGGCCGGGATAGTCGGCGATACGGTCGAGCTCGACCGGGCGCAGCGGGTCGCCCAGACCGCTCGGCCGCTCGCTCAATAGCCGACGCGCGCGAGGAAGCCCCACAGGACGACCTCCGATTCCCGGTAGATGAGCGCGTTGTGCAGGCTGCCGTCGGGCGCGAACAGCTCGACGTAGGGATCGCCGGCGGTCTCGCGCCGGCAGTCCGCGCGCGTCTCCAGGCGGCTCTCCCTGAACCACCGGTCGCGCCGCGAAGTGAGGATGAGCGTCGGCACCGGCCGGCTCAGGTCGACGCTGAACCGGCAGGTGGCGGCGATGGCGATGCGGGCGTCCACCGCCGGGTGGGAGTAATCCATGACCGCCTCGGCGCCCTCGCCGTAGCCCGAGACGATGAGGCGCCCGCGCCGCGCCCAGGCGAGCGTCCGCACGCGTTCGATGGCATGGGCGAGCTCGTCCCGGCGCATGCGGTGCACGGCGCCCAAGGGCGCGCCGACGAGGCGCTTCCAGCGCCGCCAGTCACAGGTCGCCGGCCGGCCGGCGCGCCGAAAGCTGTTCGGTACGATGACGACGTAGCCGAGCGAGGCCATAAACCGCGCCTGCTGGCGCACGTCGGGCTCGCCCGGCCGGTACGCGCAATCGTGCAGATGGACGATGACGCCCCGCCGATCGCCGTCGCCGAGTCGGTCCAGGATGCGCTGCATGAACGGGGCCTGCATCGGGCCGGACACGACGACGAAGCGGTATTCCCGGTTTTCGATCCGCACGTAGGCGTCGGCGCCGTTCCAGGTCGCCGCCACGTCGTCGCTCGCCGGCGCCGGCGCCGCCACGACGAGCAGCAGCGCCGAAAGGAAACCGGCTGCGCTCACCGTCACTCGCACACCCGGTCCATCAGCCGGCGTAGGAACGCCTCGCACAGCGCGATCTGCTCCAGGGCCACGTACTCGTCGGGCTTGTGCGCCTGCTCGACGCTGCCGGGGCCGCACAGCACGGCGGCGATGCCGCTCTCCTGGAACAGCCCGGCCTCGCTGCCGAAGCCCACCTTGGCCACCGTATTTGCGCCGGCGAGCGACTTGGCGAGCGCCACCACCTCGGCGTCCTCCGGCATGTCGAGGCCCGGAAACGCGGAGATCTCCTGCCACGAAATCCCGGTGTCGGCGCCGATCCGGCGCATGGCCGGCAGCAGCGCCTTCTCGGCGAACCCGCGCACCTCGGCGAAGAGCGCCTCGGGATCGACGCCCGGCAGGTAGCGGAACTCGAAATCGAAAGTGCAATCCCTGGGCACGATGTTGAGCGCCGTGCCGCCATGGATGATCCCGGTGTGGACCGTGCTGTAGGGCACGTCGAAATCCTTGTCGAACGGGCCCTCCTCGGCGTGCCGCCGGCCGATGCGGGTGAGGAAACCTACGATCTCGGCCGCCACCTCGACCGCGTTGACGCCCTGCGGGGCGAGCGAGGAGTGGCATTCCAGCCCGCGCACGCGACAGCGCACGCTCTTCTTGCCCTTGTGCGCCACGATCACTTTCATCTGCGTGGGCTCGCCGATGATGCAGGCCGAGGGGCGCACCGGCAGCCCGCGCAACACCTCGAGGATGCGCCGCACGCCGAGGCAGCCCACTTCCTCGTCGTAGGACAGCACCAGGTGAACGGGCGTCTTGAGGCCGCGGCTGAGGAACTCCGGCGCCAGCGCCAGCGCGGCGGCGATGAAGCTCTTCATGTCGCAGGCGCCGCGCCCATAGAGGCGCCCGTCGCGCATCGTCGCGGTCCACGGATCGCTCGACCATTCCTGGCCGTCGACCGGCACCACGTCGGTGTGGCCCGACAGCGCGATCCCCGCCTTGTCCGGCGGGCCGAGCGTGGCGTAGAGATTGGCCTTCTTGCCGGTCTCGTCGAGCGCCAGGCGCGAGGGCACCCCGAGACCGTCGAGATAGCCGCTCACGTAGCCGATCAGCTCCAGGTTGGAGTTGCGGCTGGTGGTATCGAAGGCGATCAGCCGGCGGATCATGTCGAGGACGGTAGGGGACGGCGACAAACGATTCTCCCTGGCGCGGAAGCCCTCGCCCGCGCTTCGGTGCTACTATGGGCGAACGGCGCTTTGGGGCCAAGGGGGTCGCAAGGAATGACACGCACGGTTCCGGGCGTGCTGGCGAGCGACGAGCCGGAAGGCCGCGCGCCCGTCGTGCTCGATTCGCCGCACAGCGGGCGCGTCTATCCGGCCGACTTCGGCCACGCGCTTTCGGTCGAACTGCTGCGCCGGGTCGAGGACGCCTTCGTGGACGAGCTGTTCGCCGACGCGCCCGCCCATGGTGCCGCGTTCCTTGCCGCGCTGTTTCCGCGCAGCTACATCGACCCGAACCGCGACGAGGCGGACATCGAGCCGGCCATCCTCGCCGAGCCCTGGCCGCACGAGATGCGTCCGAGCGACCGCAGCCGGCGCGGGCTCGGCCTCATTCGCAGCCTGATTCGTCCGGACCTTAGGGTGTACAACCGCGCGCTCGGCGCCGGCGAGGTGGCGCTGCGCATCGCCCGCTATCACCGGCCCTATCATGCCGCCCTCAAGGAGCTGCTCGACGGCACGGTCGCGCGCTTCGGCGCCGTATGGCACTTGAACTGCCATTCCATGAAAGCGGTCGGCCGCGCCCGTCCGACCGCGCGCGACGACGTTGTGCTGGGCGACGGCGAGGGCACCACCTGCGACGGCGACTTCACGCGCTTCGTCGCCGACGCGTTCAAGGCCATGGGCTACAGCGTCCGCGTCAACGACCCGTTCAAGGGCGCCCTGCTGGTGCACCGCTACAGCGCGCCCAAGGCCGGCCGGCACAGCCTGCAGATCGAGCTGAATCGGCGCCTCTACCTGGACGAGGCGACGGTGGAGAAGACGGCCGGGTTCGCCGCCCTCAAGGCCGACATGGGCCGCCTGGTCGCCGCCGTCGCCGCCTACGCCCGCGAGCGTACTATTGCGGCTGGAACTGCTCGGCCAGGATGCGCTCTGCCAGGTTGTGATCCGGATCGAACAGCAGAGTGAGGGTGCGGCGGTCCTCGTGTACCCGCACCTCGACCACGTCGCGCACCTCGGTGAAGTCGGCCACCGCGCTCACCGGGCGCTTCTGGGGGTCGAGCACCTCGAACGCGACCTCGGCGGCGTGCGGCAGCAGCGCCCCGCGCCAGCGGCGCGGGCGGAACGCGCTGATCGGTGTCAAGGCGAGCACGCCCGAGCCCAGCGGCAGGATGGGACCGTGCGCCGACAGGTTGTAGGCCGTGCTGCCGGCGGGCGTCGCCACCAGCACGCCGTCGCAGACCAACTCCGGCAGGCGCATCACCCCGTCGACGCGGATCGCGATCCGGGCGGCCTGGCGGCTTTCGCGCAACAGCGACACCTCGTTGATGGCGAGCGCCTGCGTCTCCTTCCCGTACACGTCGCGCGCCTGCATGGCGAGCGGGCGGAGCCGCACGGGCTCGGCCGCGGCGAGCCGGGCCGGCAGGCCTTCCTCGTCGAACCGGTTCATGAGGAACCCCACGGTGCCGCAGTTCATGCCGTAGATCGGCAGGCCGCGGTCGAGGTAGCGGTGCAGCGTCTCCAGCATGAAGCCGTCGCCGCCGAGCGCCACCACCGCGTCGGCCGCCTCGGGCTCGACGGTGGCGTACCGCGCCTTCAGGCGCCGGCAGGCGGCGCCGGCCTCGTCGCTCTCGGCGGCGACCAGGGCAAAGGATCGGATCGGCACCAGATTCCCTCGATGTTTCGCGCCGCCGGCAGGCGACTATAGCATGGGCGCGCGCTTGCCAAGGCGCCGGCGCGCCGTCAATCTATGGCGTGGCCGGGAAATCAATCATGCCGATCCTGGGTGCGCTCGTCGTGCTGTCGGTCTGGCTCGCCGCCGCGGCAGCCGAGGACCGCCATGCCGGGTATTACTACCCGCCGCCGCAGTCGAGCGAGGTCTACACCGCCCGCGTGGCGCCGCTCGCCGACAGCGACCGGGTCCGGCGCATCGGCTTCGTCACCGGCCTCACCAAGGAGATGCTGGGCGCGCGCTACGCGCCCGCCTACGCCATCTTCGCCAAGGGTGCCGAGGCGGAGAAGCTCATCATCGTCGGGCTCGCCGACGGCCAGTTGAACACCGTCTACCGGGCCCGCGCGGTGCTCGCCATGCTGACGGCGCTGGCGCGCCTCACCCCGTTCCTGCGCGACAACGCGGCGGTCGAGGAGACGACCTTCCTCGACCTATTGAAGCTGCTTGGGTTCACCCAGGTGACGGTGAGCGACGGCGCCGATTTCGCGCACCAGATCGAGCTCGAATGACGGGGCTCAGCCCCCGGTGACGCTCATGTGGCGGGCTACCGCCGGGCGGTCGTGCCGGCGGTCGATGATGAAATCGTGGCCCTTGGGCTTGCGTGAGATGGCCTCGTGGATGGCCGCCTCCAGCAGTTCGTCGCCCTCGCTCTGGCGCACCGGCGCCCTGAGGTCGGCGGCGTCCTCCTGGCCGAGGCACATGTAGAGCGTGCCGGTGCAGGTGAGCCGCACGCGGTTGCAGGATTCGCAGAAGTTATGGGTGAGCGGCGTGATGAAGCCGAGCCGCCCGCCGGTCTCCTTGACCCGCACGTAGCGCGCCGGGCCGCCGCTGCGGTGGTCGATCTCGTCCAGCGTCCAGCGGCGTTGCAGCCGGGCGCGCACGACCGACAGCGGCAGGTACTGGTCCACCCGCTGCTCGCCCACCTCGCCCATCGGCATCACCTCGATGAAGGTGAGGTCGAGGCCGTCGGCGCCGCACCACTCGATAAGCCGGTCGAACTCGTCTTCGTTCACGCCCTTGAGCGCCACGGTGTTGATCTTGACGCCGAGCCCCGCCGCCTTGGCCGCCGCGATCCCCGCCAGCACCTTGTCGAGCTTGCCCCAGCGCGTGATGGCGGCGAACTTGGTGGCGTCGAGCGTGTCGAGCGACACGTTGACGCGGCGCACGCCCAGGGCGGCCAGCTCCGCCGCGTATTTCGGCAATTGGCTGCCGTTGGTGGTGAGCGTCAACTCGTCGAGCGCGCCGCTCTTGAGGTGCCGGGAGAGCGAGCCGAACAGCGCCATGACGTTCTTGCGCACCAAGGGCTCGCCGCCGGTCAATCTGAGTTTCTTCACGCCCAGGCGGATGAACGCGCCGCACACCCGGTCGAGCTCCTCCAGCGTCAGGAGATCGGCCCTGGGCAGGAACGTCATGTCCTCCGCCATGCAGTAGACGCAGCGGAAGTCGCAGCGGTCCGTCACCGAGACCCTAAGATAGCTGATATGGCGGCCGAACGGGTCAATCATGAAGCCAGTCTAGCACAGCCGCCGCCCTTGCAAACGATTCTCGCCGCCGCTTGCCGCCCGGCCCCGGCGGTCGCATAGTCCTGGCCATGGACGAGTTCCTGCTCCGACCCGACCCCGGCGACCCGCGCCTCACCCGCAGGCTGCCGGGCATCGACGAGGCGGGCCGGCCGATCGAGACCGCGGTGGTGGTCGAGCGGCCGCTGACCCTCTTCCTCAACGGCCAGGAAATCGTCACCATGATGACGATCGGCGACTATCCGCGCTACCTCGCCGTCGGCTACCTGCTCAACCAGAATATGCTGAAGGCCGGGGACGAGATCCTGGAGGTCGAGTGCGACGAAGAGCTCGACGCCGTCGTCGTGCGCACCGCGCGCAAGACCGATTTCGAGAAGAAGCTGCGCAAGAAGACGCTCACCTCGGGCTGCGCCCAGGGCACCGCGTTCGGCGACGTGATGGAGAAGTTCGACAAGGTCGTGCTCGACCCCGACGCGGTGCTCAAGACCTCGTGGCTGTACGCGCTGTCGCGCAAGATCAACACCGAGCCCAGCCTCTACCTCGCCGCCGGGGCCATCCACGGCTGCGTCTTGTGCGAAGAGGACCGGCCGCTGCTCTACATGGAGGACGTGGGCCGCCACAACGCGGTGGACAAGATCGCCGGCTACATGCACCTCGAGGGCATCGGGCCGGAGGGCAAGATGTTCTACACCACCGGGCGGCTCACCAGCGAGATGGTGATCAAGACGGTGCAGATGCGCATCCCGATCCTCGTTTCGCGCTCGGGGTTCACGGCCTGGGGGGTGGAGCTGGCCCGGCGCGCCAACCTGACGCTGATCGGGCGCGCCAAGGGCCGCCGCTTCGTGGCGCTCGCGGGCGAGGGGCGGATACGCTTCGACGCCGACGCCCGCGCCGTGGCCGAGGAGAGCCGGCGCCACCAGCGCAAGGCCAGCCTGCCGGAAGATGTCGCGTGAGGCCGGCGCGAACCCGCCGGTGCTGGGCCTGCTCTTGGCCGGCGGCCTGTCGCGGCGCATGGGCGGCGGCGACAAGTGTCTCCGCCCGCTCGGCGGGCGGCCGATGCTTTCGCACGCGATCGAGCGCGTCCGGCCGCAGGTGCGCCGGCTCGTCTTGAACGCGAACGGGGACCCTGGACGGTTCGCGGGCTTCGGGCTGCCGGTGGTGGCGGACGGCGTGGCGGGGTTTGCCGGTCCCCTGGCCGGCGTGCTCGCGGGCCTCGACTGGGCGGCCGAGAGCGCGCCCGATCTCGCCTATGTCGCCAGCTTCCCGACCGACGCGCCGTTCCTGCCGGCCGACCTGGTGGCGCGGCTCCTCGCGCCGGTGGCGCGCGGCGAAGCCGAGCTTGCGGCGGCGGCCTCGGGCGGGCAGGTGCACCCGGTGGTGGGGCTGTGGCCGGTGATGTTGCGTTGGGAGTTGCGCCGGGCGCTTACCGAGGAAGGCGTGCGCAAGGTGGATGTTTGGACCGCGCGTTACCGGCTCGCGGTGGTGGAGTTTCCGGCCACGCCCATCGACCCCTTCTTCAACGCCAACAGCCCGGAGGACCTGGCCGAGGCCGAGAAGCTGATTGCCGCAAGCTGACGGCCGGCGGGCATCGGCTACCGGCCATCGCGCTGCCGCTCCGCCTTCTTTTCCACCTCGGCGATCATGGCTTCCACGGCCGCTTTCAGCGGACCGAGATGGGATTTCGCGAGGTTCCAGATCACGTCGTCGAATACCTGGTCGTAATCGTGCCGGAGAATGTTGCCGACCGCGCGAATCTTCTGCCAAGGAATGTCGGCGTGCGCATCGAGGAGATCGGCCGGTAGCCGGCGGGTCGCCTCCGAGATTACCCCAATTCGACGTTCTACCCCGGCCCGCAGCAGGTCGTCCGTCTGGTAGTCCACGTAGTGCCGGCCCGCGACGTACCGTTCCACGGCCACGATGGCCTCCAGCATGTCCTCCAAGCGTTGGCGAGGGTTTCGTGGCGGCATGACCGCTCCTTTCGGCATCGGGTTTCGATGACCGAAGCGGGGGAAAACCTCTATCGCCTCGGCCAGGATGTTGTCCTTGAGGAACGGCTTCAGGCGCTCCCGGTTGGCGGTCTCGACCTCGCGCCCGAGGAGGTCGTGCAGGTAGATTTCGAGCCCAGCGATATCGAGGAGGGACAGTTCTCGCTTGCGGTCGAAATCGACCAAGACATCGACGTCACTGTCGGGCCGCGCCTCGTCGCGCGCGGTCGAGCCGAACAAGGCCAGGCGCGTGACACCCTGGGCGCGAATCTCCCGCTCATGCGCGCTAAGGACGCGCATCGCCTGCTCGCAGGTGAGAGGCGCCATGGCGGGCGTGGCCTGGTCGGGTCGCGCGACGGTCATCGGCACTCGCCTGGTTTCTTGCGCCAGTGTTCACGACCCCCATCGGCCGGGTCAAGCGGCCGCATCATGCACCCCCTTCCTTGCCGAATCCGATCTTCGACTCCTTGCCGCGGATGAGCCGGCCGATGT
>CAYPKW010000062.1:0-16264 GCA_964411425.1 uncultured Rhodospirillaceae bacterium | reverse complement strand
TTTCTTCGGCAGGCCGCACTGGTGCAGTTTGAGCTCGGGTCCCACCACGATGACCGAGCGGCCCGAGTAGTCGACGCGCTTGCCGAGTAGATTCTGGCGGAAGCGGCCCTGCTTGCCCTTGAGCATGTCGGACAACGACTTCAACGGACGCTTGTTGGCGCCGGTGATGACGCGCCCGCGCCGCCCGTTGTCGAACAACGCGTCGACCGATTCCTGCAGCATGCGCTTCTCGTTGCGCACGATGATGTCGGGCGCGCGCAATTCGATCAGGCGCTTCAGACGGTTGTTGCGGTTGATCACGCGCCGATACAGGTCGTTCAGATCGGAGGTGGCGAAGCGCCCGCCGTCGAGCGGCACCAGGGGCCGCAGCTCCGGCGGAATCACCGGCACGATCTCGAGGATCATCCATTCCGGCCGGCAACGCGATTCGACGAACGACTCGACCAGCTTCAGGCGCTTGACCAGCTTCTTGCGCTTGGCCTCGGAGCCGGTCTCGGGCAGCTCGGCGCGCATCTGCTCGCGCTCGGCCTTCAGGTCGATCGCCTCCAGCATCTTGCGAATCGCCTCGGCCCCGATCATGGCCTGGAAGGCATCCTGGCCGAACTCGTCCTGGGAGCCGAGGTACTGCTCCTCGTTGAGCAGCTGGCGCAACTTGAGCGGCGTGAGCCCCGGCTCGGTCACCACGAAGTTCTCGAAATAGAGGATGCGCTCGAGGTCCTTGAGCGTCATGTCGAGCAACAGGCCGATGCGGCTCGGCAGCGACTTCAAGAACCAGATGTGGGCGACCGGCGAGGCCAGCTCGATGTGCCCCATGCGCTCGCGGCGCACCTTGGAGAGCGTCACCTCGACGCCGCACTTCTCGCAGATGATGCCGCGATACTTCATCCGCTTGTACTTGCCGCACAGGCACTCGTAGTCCTTGATCGGCCCGAAGATGCGGGCGCAGAACAGGCCGTCGCGCTCCGGCTTGAACGTGCGGTAGTTGATCGTCTCCGGCTTCTTGATCTCGCCGAACGACCACGAGCGGATCTGCTCCGGGCTGGCGATGGCGATGCGGATCTCGTCGAAGGCTTGCGAGCCCGTCGCCGGCCCGAAGACGCTCAACAATTCGTTCATCGGTTGCTCCTCAAGGATGTCGTCCGTCGCCCGCTTCAGTAGCTGCGCTGGTTCAACTCGACGTTGAGCCCGAGCGAGCGCAACTCCTTCACCAGCACGTTGAAAGACTCCGGTATCCCGGCTTCGAAGTTGTCGGCGCCGCGAATGATCGCCTCGTACGTCTTGGTGCGGCCCGACACGTCGTCCGACTTCACCGTCAGCATCTCCTGCAGCGTGTAGGCGGCGCCGTAGGCCTCCAGCGCCCACACCTCCATCTCGCCGAAGCGCTGGCCGCCGAACTGCGCCTTGCCGCCCAGCGGCTGCTGGGTCACCAGGCTGTAGGGGCCGATGGAGCGGGCGTGGATCTTGTCGTCCACCAAGTGGTGCAGCTTCATCATGTAGATGTAGCCCACCGTCACCTTGCGCTCGAACGGCTCGCCCGAGCGCCCGTCGATGAGAGTGACCTGCCCCGACGTGGCAAGTCCCGCCAACTGCAGCAGGGCCACGATGTCGTCCTCGCGGGCGCCGTCGAAGACCGGCGAGGCCACCGGCACGCCGTCGCGCAGGTTGCTCGCCAGCTCCAGCGTCTGCTCGTCGGACAGCTCGGCGATCTCGGCCTTGTACGCCTTGTCGCCGTAGATCGCCTTGAGGTGCCGGCGCAGCTCGGCAAGTTTCGCGCCGCGCCGGACCTTGTCGACCAGTTCGCCCACCTGGCGGCCGAGATTGGCGCAGGCCCAACCGAGATGGGTCTCGAGAATCTGGCCGACGTTCATGCGCGAAGGCACGCCCAGCGGATTCAACACGAGGTCGACCGGCGTGCCGTCCTCAAGGTACGGCATGTCCTCCACCGGCATGATCTTCGAGACGACGCCCTTGTTGCCGTGACGCCCGGCCATCTTGTCGCCCGGTTGCAGCTTACGCTTCACCGCGACGAACACCTTGACCATCTTCATCACGCCGGGCGGCAGCTCGTCGCCGCGCTGTAGCTTCTCCACCTTGTTGTCGAAGCGCGCCTGCAGCGTGTCCACGCTCTGCTGGAACTGCTTCTTCAGCGCCTCGATGTCGGCCATGCGCTTGTCGTTCTTGACCACGATCTGGCGCCATTGGCCCGGCGTATAGTCGCCCAGCACCTTTTCGGTGATCCGCGTCTCGGCCTTCAGGCTCTTGGGCCCGCCGACGGCGGTCTGGTGCAGCAGCAACTCCTTGAGGCGCCCGTAGAAGCTGCGCTCGAGAATCGCCCTCTCGTCGTCGCGGTCCTTGGCCAGGCTCTCGATCTCGCCGCGCTCGATGGCAAGCGCGCGCTCGTCCTTCTCCACGCCGCGCCGCGAGAACACCCGTACCTCGACGACCGTGCCGGACACGCCCGGCGGCAGGCGCATCGAGGTGTCGCGCACGTCCGACGCCTTCTCGCCGAAGATCGCACGCAACAGCTTTTCCTCCGGCGTCATCGGCGATTCGCCTTTCGGCGTCACCTTGCCGACCAGGATGTCGCCCGGCTTCACCTCGGCGCCGATGTACACGATGCCGGCCTCGTCCAGGTTCTTCAGCGCCTCCTCGCCCACGTTCGGAATGTCGCGGGTGATCTCCTCCTGGCCGAGCTTGGTGTCGCGGGCCATGACCTCGAACTCCTCGATGTGGATCGAGGTCAGCACGTCGTCCTTGACGATGCGCTCCGAGATCAGGATCGAGTCCTCGAAGTTGTAGCCCTGCCACGGCATGAAAGCGCACAGCACGTTGCGCCCGAGCGCGAGTTCGCCCAGATCCGTCGAGGGACCGTCGGCGATGATGTCGCCCGCCTGCACCTGGTCGCCCACCTTCACCAGCGGGCGCTGCGTGATGCAGGTGCTCTGGTTGGAACGCTGGAACTTGAGCAGGTTGTAGATGTCCACGCCCGGCACGTCCGACTTGGTTTCCTCGGTCGCCCGGACGACGATGCGGGTGGCGTCCACCTGATCGATCACGCCGCTGCGCCGTGCCGCGATGGCGACGCCGGAATCGCGCGACACGGTCTCCTCCATCCCGGTGCCGACGATCGGCGCCTCGCTGCGCAGCAACGGCACAGCCTGGCGCTGCATGTTGGAGCCCATGAGGGCGCGGTTGGCGTCGTCGTTCTCGAGAAACGGAATCAACGCCGCCGCCACGGACACCAGCTGCTTAGGCGAAACGTCGATGAATTCGACGTCCTCCGGGCGGGCCATGACGAAGCCACCGCCGCGCCGGCAGCTGACGAGGTCCTGGACCAAGCGGCCCTTGGCGTCGAGCTCGGCGTTGGCCTGGGCGATGGTGTACTTCCCTTCGTCCATGGCCGAGAGATAGACGACATCGTCCAAAACCTGGGCCTTCGCCACGCGCCGGTACGGGCTTTCGATGAAGCCGTATGGATTGACCCGCGCGTAGGTCGCCAGGCTGTTGATCAACCCGATGTTGGGACCCTCCGGCGTTTCGATCGGGCAGATCCGCCCGTAATGGGTCGGATGCACGTCGCGCACCTCGAAGCCGGCCCGCTCGCGCGTCAGGCCGCCTGGACCCAGCGCCGACAGCCGGCGCTTGTGGGTGATCTCCGACAACGGGTTGGTCTGGTCCATGAACTGCGACAGCTGCGAGGAGCCGAAGAACTCGCGCACCGCCGCCGCGGCCGGCTTGGCGTTGATCAGATCGTGCGGCATGACCGAATCGATCTCGACCGAGCTCATCCGTTCGCGGATGGCGCGCTCCATGCGCAACAGTCCGATGCGGTACTGGTTTTGCAACAGCTCGCCCACCGAGCGCACGCGCCGGTTGCCCAGGTGGTCGATATCGTCGATCTCGCCGCGGCCGTCCTTGAGGTCGACCAGCGTCTTCAGGATGGCGAGGATGTCCGCCTTCCGGAGCGTGCGCAAGTTGTCGGCCGTCTTCTGGTTGAGGCGCGAGTTCATCTTGACCCGGCCCACCGCCGACAGGTCGTAGCGCTCGGCATCGAAGAACAGGCCGCGGAACAGCGTTTCGGCGGTGTCGAGCGTAGGCGGCTCGCCCGGCCGCATGACCCGGTAGATGTCGATGAGGGCGTCTTCCCGGCAGGTATTCTTGTCGGCCGCCAGCGTGCTGCGCATGTAGGGCCCGACATGGATGTGGTCGATTGCCAGCGTCGGGATCGCGGTGATGCCGCCCGCCTCGGCCGCGGCGATGATCTCTTCGCTGAGCTGGTCGCCGGCCTCGGCGAAGATCTCGCCGCTGGCGCGGTCGACCAAATCGAGCGCGGCATAGCGCCCGACCATGTCGTCGACGCCCACGAGCTGCTCCTTCAGGCCGCCGTCCTGCAGCTTGCGGGCAAGCCGCGGCGTCATCTTGGTGCCGGCCTCGGCCACCACCTTGCCGCTCTTCGCGTCCACCAGGTCGACGGTCAACTTGATGCCGCGCACGCGCGTCGCATCGAACGCGGTCTGCCAGCCCTTCTTGGTTCTGGTGAAATTCACCGTGCCGTAGAAGTAGTTGAGGATCTCCTCGCCGGACATGCCGCCCATCCGGCGGTCCTCTTCCCTCAAGGCCTCGCCGTTGGCGAGCTTGGCTTCGATCCCGGCGCCCCACAGCGCCATGAACAGCGTCGTCACCGGCAGCTTGCGCCGGCGGTCGATGCGCACATAGACGAGATCCTTGGCGTCGAACTCGAAATCGAGCCACGACCCGCGATAGGGAATGACGCGCGCGGCGAACAGATACTTGCCCGAGGAATGGGTCTTGCCCTTGTCGTGGTCGAAGAACACGCCGGGCGAGCGGTGCATCTGGCTCACGATGACGCGCTCGGTGCCGTTGACGATGAACGTGCCGTTGGTCGTCATGAGCGGCATGTCGCCCATGTAGACGTCCTGCTCCTTGATGTCGCGGATCGAGCGGGCTCCGGTTTCCTGGTCCACGTCCCACACGACGAGGCGCAACGTGACCTTGAGCGGCGCCGCGAAGGTGGTGCCGCGCTGCTGGCATTCGTCGACCTCGTATTTCGGCTCCTCCAGCTCGTAGCGCATGAACTGCAACTCGGCGCGCTCGCCGAAGTCCTTGATCGGAAACACCGACCCGAATACCTCCTGCAGCCCGACGTCTTTTTCGCGCCGCTCGGCCGGAACGCCGATCTGCAGGAAATGATCGTAGGAGCTCTTCTGCACCTCGATCAGATTCGGCATGCGGCTGATTTCCGCGATGCGCCCGAAATGTTTGCGAATCCGCTTGCGGCCGGTAAATGAACTGATCATTGCTGCCCTCTTCAATCGCGCTCGGCGTGTCGGATACAGTAGTGGCGGCCCGAGGCGGAGGCGGCGCCGGCGCGACCGGGCGCCGGCGTCTCTCCCCTCGATGGCCGCCGCGGCGCCATCGGGCTATTTGAGCTCCACCGTGGCGCCGGCGTCTTCGAGCTTCTTCTTGAGGGCCGCGGCCTCGGCCTTGTTGACGCCTTCCTTGACCGCCTTCGGCGCGCCCTCGACCAGGTCCTTCGCCTCCTTTAGGCCGAGGCCCGTGATCGCGCGCACTTCCTTGATCACGTTGATCTTCTTCTCGCCGGCGGCCATCAGCATGACGATGAATTCGTCCTGCTCGGGCGCCGCCTCGGCCGCGGCCGCGCCGCCGCCCGCCACCGCCGCCGCCGCGACCGGGGCCGCCGCCGACACGCCCCAGGCTTCCTCCAGCTTCTTGCTCAGCTCCGCCGCCTCGATGACGGTGAGCTTCGACAACTCATCGACCAGTCTCTGCAAATCGGCCATGTCTCATTTCTCCCTTGGCTTGAACTTCTGTCCGCACGGCATCGGTTCAGGCGGCTTCGCCCTTCCTCGCATAGGCACTCAGAACGCGCGTCAACTGGCCCGCCGGCGCCTGCAGCACGCGCGCGAGACGGCTCGCCGGCGCCTGCAACAGCCCGACCAACCTGGCCCGCAACTCGCCCCGCGACGGCAGCGTGGCGATCGCCTTGACGGCGCCGGCGTCGAGCACGCGTTCGCCCATGGCGCCGCCGACGATGGCGAGCTTCTCGTTGCTGTTGGCGTAAGCGACGGCGACCTTCGCCGCCGCCACGAGGTCGGTCGAATAGGCGACCGCGGTTGGCCCGCTGAACAGCGCGGCAATCGCCTCGTACGGCGTGCCCTTGAGCGCGATGCGGGCGAGCCTGTTCTTGGTCACCTTGAAGCTGGCGCCGCCTTCCCGCATCTTGCGGCGCAGGCCCGTCATCTCCGCCACCGTCATCCGGGAGTGGCGAGTGACCACCACAAGCGCGGTCTCCTTGAACGTCTTGTGCAGCGAATCGACCAGCTTCTTCTTCTGCGCGCGGTCCACTCTACGTCTCCGATGCCCGGCCGGCCTCGCGGCCGGCCCTTGTTGCACATGGACCTTCCGAGACGACGCCCGGAAGGCCCGGTTCGCCTGCCCCAGAAGTTCAAGCCGACAGAAACCCGCGCCCGGCGCGGACCGGCTGTCGCTCGTCCTCCCGTCTCATGCAGGCGGCCTGCCATTAAGCCCAAGGATGGGCGCCTGCAATCTCGGACAGGTTGGCGGCAAGACCCGCTGTCGCGAACCCTGCCGCCGGCCCACCCTCCCACCCGGAGGACGGGGACTCCTTCAGCCGCTCGAGTTCATCCGCCGAGCAGGCTCGCGATCTCCAACTTCAGGCCCGGCCCGACGGTCGAGCTCAGGCTGACCTTGCGAATGTAAGTACCTTTGGCGCCGCTCGGCTTGGCTCGGCTGATCGCCGTCACGAACGCCTTGACGTTCTCGACCAGCGCCGCCTCGCTGAAGCTGGCCTTGCCGATCCCGGCGTGAACGAGGCCGGCCTTCTCGGCGCGGAATTCCACTTGGCCGCCCTTGGCGGCCTTGAGCGCCTCGACCACGTCGTTGGTCACCGTGCCCAGCTTGGGGTTGGGCATCAGGCCGCGCGGACCCAGCACCTTGCCGAGCCGGCCCACCAGCGCCATCATGTCGGGCGTGGCGATGCAGCGGTCGAATTCGATCTGGCCGGCCTGCACCTTTTCGGCCAGGTCCTCGGCTCCCACCAGGTCGGCGCCGGCCTCCTTCGCCAGCTTCGCCTTGTCGCCCTTGGCGAACACGGCGACCCTGAGGCTCTTGCCGGTGCCATGCGGTAGCGCCACGACGCCGCGCACGCTCTGGTCGGAATGCCGCGGGTCGATACCCAAGTTCATGGCAATCTCGATGGTCTCGTCGAACTTCGCGAGCGCGCGTTCCTTCACCATCGTTACCGCGGCGTCGAGCGCGTAGAACTTGTTGCGGTCGATCGCCTCGTAGGCCTTGCGCAGTCGCTTTCCTGCCTTCGCCATCGTCCTACTCCACCACTTCCAGTCCCATGGAGCGCGCCGAGCCGCGCATCATCTCCACCGCGGCGTCGACGTCGTTGGCGTTGAGGTCCACCATCTTCTGCCGCGCGATCTCGCGCAGCTGCGCCACGGTCACCTTGCCGATGTGGCCCAGGCCCGGGGTCTGCGAACCCTTCTCCACGCCCGCCGCCTTGAGCAGAAAATAGCTCGCCGGCGGCGTCTTGGTGACGAAGGTGAAGGAGCGGTCGGCGAAGCAGGTGACGACGACCGGAATCGGCATGCCCGGCTCCAGCGACTGCGTCGCCGCGTTGAACTGCTTGCAGAACTCCATGATGTTGAGGCCGCGCTGGCCCAGCGCCGGCCCGACCGGGGGCGACGGGTTGGCCTTGCCGGCCGGGATCTGCAACTTGATGTAGCCGTCGATCTTCTTCGCCATCGGCGAACCTCAGTTTTCCACGGGCGCGGCGGCCCGGTTCACAGCTTCTCGACCTGCGAGTACTCGAGCTCCACCGGCGTGGCGCGCCCGAAGATCGACACCGCGACCTTGAGGCGTCCCTTCTCCTCGTCCACGTCCTCGACAAGGCCATTGAACGAAGTGAACGGCCCGTCGCTCACCCGCACCTGCTCGCCGACCTCGAAAATCACCGAGCGGCGCGGGCGTTCCACGCCTTCCTTCACCTGGTGCAGGATGCGCTCGGCCTCGGCCTCGGAGATGGCCGACGGGCGCCCCTTGCCGCCCAGGAAGCCGGTCACCTTCGGCGTGTTCATGATGAGGTGCCAGGAATCGTCGGTCATCTCCATCTTGGCCAGCACGTAGCCGGGGAAGAACTTGCGCTCGGCGTTGACCTTGGTGCCGCGGCGCAGTTCGACCACTTCCTCGGTCGGCACGAGCACCTCGACGATCTGGTCGGTCATGCCCTGCTGCTGCGCCTGCTCCCGCAGCGACTGCGCCACCTTGCGCTCGAAGCCGGAATAGACGTGCACGACGTACCAGCGCTGCGCCATGCCTCAGCCCCCGATGCCGAAGATCAGCCGCACGCCGAACGACAGCACCTGGTCGACCAGCAGGAAGAACAGCGCCGCCAAAACCACCATCAGCATCACCATCGCCGTGGTGACCGTGGTCTCCTTGCGCGTCGGCCAGGTGACCTTGCTGACCTCCTGGCGCACTTGCTGGTAGAACTGGGCAGGGCTGATCTTCGCCATCTCGCTCAACTCGGATTGTACCGCCGGGTCCGCCGGCCGATGCCGGGCGCCGCCCGGTGGCAGGAGTGGAGGGACTCGAACCCCCAACCCCCGGTTTTGGAGACCGGTGCTCTAGCCAATTGAGCTACACTCCTAATGGCGCCGCTGGCAGCAGGCGCCGCGCCGCAGCGCGCGGCGGCCCTCACCGTTGCCCTCTTGTCTGCCAATTGTGCCGCAACCGCCTACTCGATGATCTGGGCGACGACGCCGGCGCCGACGGTGCGCCCGCCCTCGCGGATGGCGAACCTGAGGCCCTCGTCCATGGCGATGGGCGCGATCAGTTGCACCTCCATCGACACGTTGTCCCCGGGCATCACCATCTCGGTCCCCTCCGGCAGGTGCACCATCCCGGTCACGTCCGTGGTCCGGAAGTAAAACTGCGGCCGGTAGTTGGTGAAGAACGGCGTGTGCCGGCCGCCCTCCTCCTTGGTCAGGATGTACGCCTCGGCCTTGAACTTGGTGTGCGGCGTGATCGACCCCGGCTTCGCCAGAACCTGCCCGCGCTCCACCTCCTCCCGCTTGGTGCCCCGCAACAGCGCCCCGATGTTGTCCCCCGCCTCGCCCTGGTCCAACAGCTTGCGGAACATCTCCACACCCGTCACCACCGTCTTCTGCGTCGCCCGCAGACCCACGATCTCCACCTCGTCGCCCACCTTCACGATCCCCCGCTCGATCCGACCCGTCACCACCGTGCCCCGCCCCGAGATCGAAAATACGTCCTCGATCGGCATCAGGAACGCACGGTCCTTCGGGCGGTCCGGCTGCGGAATGTGGTCGTCCACCGCCTGCATCAGGCCCAGGATCGACGCCTTGCCCAGCGCCGCATCCTTGCCTTCCAGCGCATGCAGCGCCGAGCCGCGCACGATCGGGATCGTGTCGCCGGGAAAATCGTACTTCGACAGCAGTTCGCGAACCTCCAGCTCCACCAGGTCCAGCAGCTCCGGGTCGTCCACCATGTCCACCTTGTTCAGGTACACCACCAGCGCCGGAACCCCCACCTGGCGCGCCAGCAGGATGTGCTCCCGCGTCTGCGGCATCGGCCCGTCCGCCGCCGAAACCACCAGAATCGCCCCGTCCATCTGCGCCGCCCCGGTGATCATGTTCTTGATGTAGTCCGCGTGCCCAGGGCAATCCACGTGCGCGTAGTGCCGGTTCGCCGTCTCGTACTCCACATGCGCCGTCGAAATCGTGATCCCGCGCGCCTTCTCCTCCGGCGCCTTGTCGATCTGGTCGAACGGCACGAACGTCGCGCCCCCCGTCTCCGACAGAACCTTCGTGATCGCCGCCGTCAACGTCGTCTTGCCGTGGTCCACGTGCCCGATCGTGCCCACGTTGCAGTGCGGCTTCGTCCGCTGGAATCTCGCCTTGGCCATGGCTCAGTTCTCCAAATCCCGGTGCCCCCGGCCGCCGTCTCACGCCAGCTTGGCGCAGACTTCGTCGGCCACGGTCTGCGGCACCTGCTCGTAGTGGTCGAAATGCATGGTGTACTGGGCGCGGCCCTGACTCATGGACCGCAGCGTATTCACGTAGCCGAACATGTTGGCCAGCGGCACCATCGCCTGGATCACGCGCGCGTTGCCGCGGCTGTCCATGCCGCCGATATGGCCGCGCCGGCTGTTCAAGTCGCCGATGATGTCGCCCATGTAGGGCTCCGGCGTCACCACCTCCACCCGCATGATCGGCTCCAGCAGCTTGGGGCCGGCATGCGGAATCGCCTCGCGAAAGCAGGCCCTGGCCGCGATCTCGAAGGCAAGCACGCTGGAATCGACATCGTGATGGGCGCCGTCGATAAGCGTCGCCTTCATGTCGATGACCGGGAACCCGGCCAGCACGCCGGTGTCCTTCGCCATCGCCAGGCCCTTCTCGACGCCCGGCACGTATTCCCTCGGCACCGAGCCGCCGACCACGGCGTTCTCGAACTCGTAGCCGCCGCCGGGCGACATGGGCTGGAAGCGAACCTTGATGCGGGCGAACTGGCCGGCGCCGCCGGTCTGCTTCTTATGGGTGTAGTCCTGCTCGACGGTCCGCGTGATGGTCTCGCGGTACGCCACCTGCGGCGCGCCGACGTTGGCGTCCACCTTGAACTCCCGCCTCATTCGATCGACGATGATCTCGAGGTGCAGCTCGCCCATGCCCTTGATCACGGTCTGGCCGCTTTCGGGGTCGGTCGCGACGCGGAAGGATGGGTCCTCCTGCGCCAGGCGCGACAGCGCCACGCCCATCTTCTCCTGGTCGCCCTTGCTCTTCGGCTCCACCGCGACCTCGATGACCGGGTCCGGAAACTCCATGCGCTCCAGCACGATCGGGTGCGCCGGGTCGCACAGGGTTTCGCCGGTGGTCGTGCTCTTGAGCCCCGCCAGCGCCACGATGTCGCCGGCGCGCGCCTCCTTGATGTCTTCGCGGTGGTTGGCATGCATATGCAGCATGCGTCCCACCCGCTCGCGGTTGCCGCGCGCCGAGTTCAGCACCTGCGCGCCCGACCCCAGCACGCCGGAGTAGATGCGCACGAAGGTGAGCGAACCGACGAACGGGTCGGTCATGATCTTGAAGGCTAGCGCGGCGAACGGCTCGTCGTCGGAACTGCGCCGGGCCGCCGCCTCGTTGCCGTCGAGCTTGACGCCGCGCACGTCCGGCACGTCGGCGGGTGAGGGCAGGTAGTCCACCACCGCGTCCAACAGCGGCTGCACGCCCTTGTTCTTGAACGCGCTGCCGCACAACACCGGCACCAGCTTGCCCGAAATGGTGCCCTTGCGGACACAAGCCCGCAGCGTATCGGTGTCCGGCTCGTGGCCCTCGAGATAGGCTTCGGTCACGGCGTCGTCGAACTCGACCGCGGCCTCGACCAGCCGGTGCCGATACAGCGCCGCCTGGGCCGCCATGGCGGTCGGGATTTCGGCGCTCGCGAACTCGGCCCCCAGCGTCTCCTCCTTCCAGGTGATCGCCTTCATTTCCACCAGGTCGATCACGCCGACGAAGGCCGTCTCGACGCCGATCGGAAGCTGCATCACCACCGGCCTCGCCCCCAGCCGATCGACCATCATGTCGACGCAGCGGAAAAAATCGGCGCCGACCCGGTCCATCTTGTTGACGAAACAGATGCGCGGCACGCCGTACTTGTCGGCCTGGCGCCACACCGTCTCGGACTGCGGCTCGACGCCGGCCACGCTGTCGAACACCGCGACCGCGCCGTCCAGCACGCGCAAGCTGCGCTCCACTTCGATGGTGAAGTCCACGTGACCCGGTGTGTCGATGACGTTGATGCGGTGGTCGTGCCAGAAACAGGTCGTGGCGGCCGAGGTAATGGTGATGCCGCGCTCCTGCTCCTGCTCCATCCAATCCATCGTGGCGGTGCCGTCGTGGACTTCGCCGATCTTGTAGGAGCGGCCGGTGTAGTAAAGGATGCGCTCGGTCGTCGTGGTCTTGCCGGCATCGATATGCGCCATGATGCCGATGTTCCGGTAACGGTCGAGGGCCGTGGTGCGGGCCATGACGGGCTCCCTCGCCTCGCTACCAGCGATAATGGGAGAAGGCCTTGTTGGCCTCCGCCATGCGGTGGACGTCCTCGCGCTTCTTGACAGCGGTGCCGCGGTTGTTGGCGGCGTCGAGCAGCTCGGCCGACAGGCGATCGACCATGGTGCTCTCCGAACGCTCGCGGGCGGTGCCGATGAGCCAGCGGATGGCGAGCGCCTGGGAGCGCTCCGGGCGCACCTCGACCGGCACCTGATAGGTGGCGCCGCCAACCCGGCGCGAGCGCACCTCGAGCTGCGGGCGCACGTTCTGCAGCGCGTCGTGAAACACTTTCACCGGATCCTGGGTCGTCTTCTTCTGGATTTGATCGAAGGCGCCGTACACGGTGTGCTCGGCGACCGACTTCTTGCCGGTATACATGAGGCAATTGACGAACTTGGTCACCACGACGTCGCCGAACTTGGCGTCGGGCTGGACCTCCCGCTTCTCGGCGGTGCGACGGCGCGACATCTAGCGGCCCCTCATTTCGGCCGCTTGGCGCCGTACTTCGAGCGGCGCTGGCGGCGGTCCTTCACGCCCTGGGTGTCGAGCGTGCCGCGGATGATGTGGTAGCGCACGCCGGGCAGGTCCTTGACGCGACCGCCGCGGATCATCACCACCGAGTGCTCCTGCAGGTTGTGGCCCTCGCCGGGGATGTAGCTCGTTACCTCGAAGCCGTTGGTGAGACGCACGCGGGCCACCTTGCGCAACGCCGAGTTGGGCTTCTTCGGCGTCGTCGTATAGACGCGCGTGCAGACGCCGCGCTTCTGCGGGCTTTCCTGCAGGGCCGGCACCTTGTTGCGCGCCACTGGCGCCCGGCGCGGCATGCGGACCAACTGGTTGATCGTCGGCATCCGTGTTTCCTCAGTCGCTTCCCGATCGCCTCGCCCGCGTCCTCGCCGAAGCAAACGACCGCAGCGAAGCAAACCCGGTTGCTCCGAGCGGTCCATCGAGCCCGTGCCGCCAAGCGGCGTATGTGCGGTCGCATAAGGGCTGCGTCTAGGCGGCTTGCCTACCACCAGCCCATCCAAAGGCGGCCGGATACTAGTGAGGCACCCCCGCCGCGTCAAGCAAAAGTAACCAATCCCGGCCGCGACCGGCCGGGCGGCGCCGCGGCCCGGCTGATGAGGAGTTCCGAAACAGGCTCTAGGCCACCTTCGGCTCCTCGCCATCGGCCGAAATGGCCTTCGGTTTGGCCTCCTCCAGCACGCGGTCGCGTTCCGCGGCAAGCTGGCGCAGTCGGTTCATCACACTGCCCGTGCCCGCCGGAATGAGCCGGCCCACGATGACGTTCTCCTTGAGGCCGAGCAGGCGGTCGATTCGCCCCGCAACCGCCGCCTCGGTCAGCACGCGCGTGGTCTCCTGGAACGAGGCCGCGGAGATGAACGAGTTGGTCTGCAGGCTCGCCTTGGTGATGCCTTGCAGCACCGGCTTGCCGACGGCGGGGCGCCCAGAAGGCACCTTGGCGTTGACCTCGTCGAACTCGCCGCGGTCCACCTGCTCGCCGACCAGGAACGTGGTGTCGCCCGGATCGACGATCTCCACCTTCTGCAGCATCTGGCGCACGATCACCTCAATATGCTTGTCGTTGATCTTGACGCCTTGCAGGCGATAGACCTCCTGGATCTCGTTGATCAGATAGCCGGCGAGATGCTCGACGCCGAGCACGTGCAGGATATCGTGCGGCACCAGGTTGCCGTCCATCAGCAGGTCGCCCTTCTGCACGAAGTCGCCCTCCTGGACGCTGATGTGCTTGCCCTTGGGGATCAGGTATTCGGACGGCTGGCCGCCGTCCTCCGGCGTCACCAGGATGCGCCGTTTGTTCTTGTAGTCCTTGCCGAACGCGACGCGTCCGTCGATTTCGCTGAGGATCGCGAAGTCCTTCGGCTTGCGCGCCTCGAACAGTTCGGCCACCCGCGGCAGGCCGCCGGTGATGTCGCGCGTCTTCGAGGATTCCAGCGGGATGCGCGCCAGGATGTCGCCCGCCTTCACGACGGTGCCGTTCTCGACGCTCAAGATCGCGTCGACGTGCATCTCATAGCGCGCCTCCTGACCGTTCGGCAGCGCCACCACCTTGCCCTTGGCGTCGCGCAGGACGATCTGCGGCCGCAACTCGCTGCCGCGCGGCTGCTGCTTCCAGTCGATGACGACGCGGCTCGAAATGCCGGTGGTCTCGTCGACCACCTCGCGCATCGACAGGCCTTCCACCAGGTCGAGGTAGTTGGCGACGCCCTCGCGCTCGGTGATGATCGGCCGCGTGAAGGGGTCCCACTCGGCGAGCTTCTGTCCCTTGCTCACCTTCGCGTGCTGCTCAACGAGCAGCTTGTAGCCATACTTCACCCGGTGCCGGTCCCGCTCGCGGCCCGCCTCGTCGTTCAGCACGAGCTCGCAGTTGCGCCCCATGACGATGGCCGTGCCGTGTCTGTTCACGATCACGTTGCGGTTCTTGATGGTGACCGTCGCCTCGAACGCCGCCTCGACGCTCGACTGCTCGGCGCCGCGCTGCACGGCGCCGCCGATGTGGAAGGTGCGCATGGTGAGCTGGGTGCCGGGTTCGCCGATCGACTGGGCGGCGATGACGCCGACGGCCTCGCCGATGTTAACCGGCGTACCGCGCGCTAGGTCGCGCCCGTAGCAGCGGGCGCAGACGCCGACTTTGGTCTCGCAGGTCAGCACCGAACGGATCACCACCGTATCGAGGCCGGCGCGGTCGATCGCCTCCACTTTCTCCTCGTCGATGAGCTGGCCCGCGCCGACGATGATCTCGCTGCTCAACGGATCGCGCACGTCGACCGCCGCCGTGCGGCCCAGGACGCGCTCGGACAGGGCGGCTTTCACCTCGCCGCCCTCGACCACCGACTTCACGGTGAGCCCGGCCGTGGTGCCGCAATCGTCTACCAGGATGATGCAGTCCTGCGCCACGTCCACCAGGCGGCGCGTGAGATAGCCGGAATTGGCCGTCTTGAGCGCGGTGTCGGCCAAGCCCTTGCGCGCGCCGTGCGTCGAATTGAAGTACTCGAGCACGGTCAGCCCTTCCTTGAAGTTCGAGATGATCGGCGTTTCGATGATCTCGCCCGAGGGCTTGGCCATCAACCCGCGCATCCCGGCGAGCTGCTTGATCTGCGCCGCCGAGCCGCGGGCGCCCGAATCCGCCATCATGTACACCGAGTTGACCTGGCGGCCGGCGGCGTGCCCGGACATGGCTTTCATCATTTCTTCGGCCACGCGCTCGGTGCAGTTCGACCAGACGTCGACCACCTTGTTGTATTTCTCGCCCTGGGTGATGAGGCCGTCGAGGTACTGCTGCTGGTATTCCTTGACCTTGCTTTGCGCCTCGGCCACCAGCCGCCCCTTGGCCGCCGGCACGATCAGGTCGTCCTTGCCGAACGAGATGCCGGCCCTGCACGCATACGAGAAGCCCATGTTCATCATCCGGTCGGCGAAGATCACGGTCTCCTTCTGGCCGCAGTGGCGATAGACGGCGTCGATGACCGCGGTAATCTCCTTCTTGGTCAGCAGCCGATTGACGAACGACACCGGGACGTTCGGATGGCGCGGCAGGATTTCCGTGAACAGCATGCGGCCGGGGGTGGTCTCGATCACCATCGTGACCGGCTCGCCCGTGGCGTTTACCGTCCGGTAGCGGGCCCTGATCGGGCTGTGCAGGGTGACGGCCTTGGCCTCCAGCGCGTGGTGAATCTCGCCGATGCCGCCGAACACCATGCCGGCGCCCGGCTCATCCTTGCCATCCATCGTCAGATAGTAGAGACCGAGCACGATGTCCTGGCTCGGCACGATGATCGGCTTGCCGTTGGCGGGCGACAGAATGTTGTTGGTGGACATCATCAGCACCCGCGCCTCGACCTGGGCCTCCAGCGACAGCGGCACGTGCACCGCCATCTGGTCGCCGTCGAAGTCGGCGTTGAAGGCGGTGCAGACCAGCGGATGTAGCTGGATCGCCTTGCCCTCGATCAGCACCGGCTCGAAGGCCTGGATGCCGAGGCGATGCAGCGTCGGCGCCCGGTTGAGCAGCACCGGATGCTCGCGGATCACCTCTTCGAGGATGTCCCAGACCTCCGGCCGCTCCTTCTCGACCATGCGCTTGGCGGCCTTGATGGTGCTCGCCATGTTGT
>CAYPKW010000061.1:0-16347 GCA_964411425.1 uncultured Rhodospirillaceae bacterium | reverse complement strand
CTAAGGGCGGACCGTGCTTTTATCTCGTCTCTGATCCCACGGCGCAGGACCTCGGGCGGCGTCGAGGACGACATTTCGTTGCAGCAGTGGAGGCCCGCGACGGGAAGTTTCATGAAAGGATATCAGTGACATTCCTGGTTACTACGATGGCACAGCTCGCGAGGAGTGATTTGATCGGGGACCTGGACACATTCTGTCGAGAAGTTGGCCTGGAACGGCTTCGCGAGGTGCTAGACCGAGACTTCGCGACCGAGCGAAATGAGGAGATCGTGCTCACGCGGGCAAGTGACGACTCTTTGTTCCAGAGGCCCAGTTCCACGACTGTCATTCAGCGGTATCAGGCCCTCAAGAATGACATCCTTCATGTCCTCGCTGAGCAGCATGCCCGCGGCGCCAAGCGCGTGACCGCCGCCGCGGTATTCGACGGCCTTTGCGACGACCTGCAGTTGATCAATCGCGGGCTGAACGAATTGGTCGAGTTGAACCTGATTCGTGACCTCAACCATTCGGCCGGTATGCGGTTGACTGCCGAAGGACAGAAGGCTGCCGAAGCCTCACTTTCATCGAGAGCTTCCGAGAACGCGATCAAAGGATTGAGCCCCATTCAGTTCGATTTCTTTATCAGCTATGCGTCAGAAGACCGAGACGTGGCAGAGACCCTGGACACAGCACTATCTGCACGCGGCCATAAGATCTGGCGGGACCGGGGACAACTTACCCTAGGCGATTCCTTAATAACCAAGATCAATGAGGGGCTGGCCGCATCGAGGTTCGGAATCGTCATCCTCAGCAAGGACTTCTTGCGTAAGAATTGGCCTCAAGCGGAACTAAACGCGCTGCAAGCACGCGCGATTGCGGAGGGTCAGAAGGTCATTCTGCCAGTTCGCAGAGATCTCAGCCACGAAGAGATGGCGAAACATCTCCCGCTGTTGGGAGACAAACTCACGATCGCGTTCGATCAAAACCTTGAAGCAGTCATCAAAGAAATTGAGCGTGTTGTCAGATCGCCAAATGAACGCCGCGACTTAACGGTCTAACCAATCGTTTACCCCTCTGCGTCTGCAACGCCAACTGCTCTGCGCGCCCGCGCCCCGGTGACGCGGGAGATGATGGTGGCAAAAGCGTATGACTGAGCACACACCTATGCCGAGGGTTGCGCGACTCGACATGATCGCGACAGAGGCGCGCCGGCTAAGCACGGGCGGCCCTGCCACGCAGCCGATTCCAACCGGCCGGGATATGCTCTAGGCTGGCGCCCGAAACCGGGGCCGGGCGGGGCGATGGCGCGCGAGGCGATGGAGTTCGACGTGGTGGTGGTCGGCGGCGGGCCGGCCGGCCTGTCGGCGGCCATCCGCCTGAAGCAGCTGGCGGCCTCGCGCGGGCACGAGGTCTCGGTCTGCGTGATCGAAAAGGGCTCGGAGATCGGCGCCCATATTCTTTCGGGCGCGGTCATCGACCCGATCGCGCTCGACGAGCTGCTGCCGGACTGGCGCGAGTTGGGCGCGCCGCTCAACACCCCCGTCGCCCTGGACCGCTTCCTCGTCCTCACCGAGCGCCGCCAATTCCGCATCCCCAACACACTCTTACCGCCGCTCATGCACAACCGCGGCAACTACATCGTCTCGCTCGGCAACCTGTGCCGATGGCTGGCGCGGCAGGCCGAGGCGCTGGGCGTCGAGATCTATCCCGGCTTCGCCGCCGCCGAAGTGCTCTATGGCGAGAACGGCGCGGTTCGCGGCGTCGCCACGGGCGACATGGGTATCGCGCGCGACGGATCGCGCAAGGCCGGTTATGCGCCCGGCATGGAATTGCGCGCCAAGTACACGTTCTTCGCCGAGGGCTGCCGCGGCTCGCTGTCCGAGACGCTCATGCGGCGCTTCGCCTTGCGCGACGGCGTCGAGCCGCAGAAATACGGTATAGGTCTGAAGGAGCTCTGGCAGGTGGACCCCGCCCGGCACCGGCCGGGGCTGGTGCTCCACAGCCAGGGCTGGCCGCTCGATGCCCGCACCGGCGGCGGCTCGTTCATGTACCACCTCGAGGACAACCAGGTGGCGGTCGGATTCGTTGTGCATCTCAACTACGAGAATCCGTACCTGTCGCCGTTCGAGGAGTTCCAGCGCTTCAAGACGCACCCCGCGATCCGGCCCACCTTCGAGGGCGGCAAGCGCATCTCCTACGGCGCCAGGGCGATCAACGAGGGCGGGCTGCAGTCGGTGCCGAAACTCGTCTTTCCGGGCGGCTGCCTGATCGGCTGCGCGGCCGGCTTCGTCAACCTGCCGCGCATCAAGGGCACGCACAACGCCATGAAGACCGGGATGCTGGCGGCCGAGGCCGCGTTCGCGGCGCTGGCGGCCGGCTCCGCCGGCGGCGATGAACTCGACGACTATGCGCGCGCCTACCGCCGGTCATGGGTCCACGAGGACCTGGCGAGGGTGCGCAACGTGAAGCCGGGATTGAGACTCGGGCTGTGGCTCGGCACCGCCTATGGCGGCCTCGACATGTGGTTGAATTGCCTCGGCCTCGGGTTCCTCGTGCCGTGGACGCTTAAACACGGCAAGCCGGACCACGAGTGCCTGAAGCCGGCCGCCCTGTGCCGGCGGATCGCCTATGCGAAGCCGGACGGGGTGCTAACCTTCGATCGGCTCTCCTCGGTGTTCGTCTCCAACACCAATCACGAGGAGGACCAGCCGGTGCATCTCACCTTGGGCGACGCCGCGATTCCGGTCGCCGTCAACTTGAAGGAGTACGACGCGCCGGAACAGCGCTACTGCCCGGCCGGGGTCTATGAGATCGTGCAGCGGGACGGCGCGCCGCAACTGCAGATCAACGCCGCCAACTGCGTGCACTGCAAGACCTGCGACATCAAGGACCCGCGCCAGAACATCGCCTGGGTGGTGCCCGAGGGCGGCGGCGGACCCAACTATCCGAACATGTGAGGCGGCTGGCGGGCCGACGGCGCATCGGCTAGATTGACCCTCCACCCCGGTTTGCGAGGAGATTACGCTTGCACCAGTTCCGCCGCGCGGCGGGCGTCGCGCTGATCGCCATCGCCTGTCTGTGGGCGCCGTCCGCGACGCGCGCCGCCGCCGATCTGCTGCCCGAGGACGCGCCCGCCACCGGCGCTCCGCTGGCGCCCTCGCCCGCCGGCAATTACCTGGCCGGGCGTTTCGCCGCGGGCCAGAACGACCTTGCCGCCGCGGCCGACCGGCTAGGCCAAGCGCTGGCCGCCGATCCCGACAACAAGGAACTGTTGCAGCGCGCGTTCCTGAGCACGCTCGGGGCCGGGCGCATGGCCGAGGCGGCGGCGCTGGCCGAGCGGCTTCGCGATCTGTCGCCCGGCGCGGAGATGGTGGGCCTCACCTCCGCCGTCCTCGGCATCGAGGAGGGCGACCTCGCCGGCGCCGCGGCGCTGCTCGAGGGCATGCCGGCGGGCGGCATCAACGACATCGCGCTGCCGCTGGTGCGCGCCTGGCTCACGATCGGGGCCGAGGGTCCCGACGCGGCGCTTGCCCGCCTCGCGCCGATCGCGGAGATGAAGGGCCTCGCCGCCCTCTATCACATGCATGCCGGGCTGCTGAACGACTTCGCGGGCCGGCCGGCCGAGGCCGAAAAGAGCTACTTGGCCGCGCTCGCCGCCGCTGCTGAGCCGAGCTTGCGCATGCACGAGATCGCCGGCAACTTCTATCAGCGCCAGGGCCGCGCGGCGGACGCGCGCGCGCTGTACGAGAAGCTCGCCGCCGCGGCCGAGCGCATGTGGGCGGACCCGCTGCTGGCGGCGCTCGACGGCGGCGCGACGGCGGCGGCGACGGTGCCCGATGCGGCGAGCGGCGTGGCGGAGGCGCTGTTCGGCGTCGCCACTCTGTTGTACCAGGAGCGGGTCGCGGAATCGGCGCTGCTCTACACGCGGCTTGCGCTTCACCTGCGCCCGCGGCAGCCCATCGTCCTGAGCCTGCTGGCCGACATTCTTTCCTACCTGGGCCGCGGCGAGGAAGCCGTCGCGGCCTATCGCCAATTGCCGCCGGCGACGGCCTATGGCTGGCAGGCGCGGCGCAAGGTGGCCGAGCTCCTGGACGACCTCGGCCGCGCCGAGGAAGCGATCGCGGAGCTCCGCGCCATGGCCGGCGAGCGCCCCGAACGGACGGACGCGCCGATTGCGCTGGGCAACGTGCTGCGCGCGCATGAGCGCTTCAGGGAGGCCGCCGAGGCGTACGACTTGGCGGTGGCGCGCCTGGGCCAGCCGCGCGCCGAGCATTGGTCGTTGTTCTACTTCCGCGGCATCGCGCGCGAGCGCAACAAGGAGTGGGCGCTGGCGGAACCCGATTTCCTGAAGGCGCTCGAGCTCGTGCCCGAGCAACCCTTCGTGCTCAACTACCTTGCCTACTCCTGGGTCGAGCTGGGGCAGAACTACGACCAGGCGCTCGACATGCTGAAGCGCGCGGTCGAGCTCAGGAACGAGGACGGCTACATCGTCGACAGCCTGGGCTGGGTCTACTACCGGCTGCGACAATACGACAAGGCGGTGGAGCATCTCGAGCGCGCGGTCGAGCTGAAACCCGACGATCCGGTCATCAACGACCATCTGGGCGATGCCTATTGGCGGGTCGGCCGCAAGGCGGAGGCGCGCTTCCAATGGCGCCGCGCGCTCCATTTCGAGCCCGAGCCGGACCAGGTCCAGCCGATCGAGGCGAAGATCGAGCGCGGGCTGGGCCTGCCCTCTGACAGTTGACGGTGGAGGACGCCCCGGTCCGGGCCGCGGCCCCCGCCAAGGTCAACCTCTACCTGCACGTGCTCGGCCGGCGCGCCGACGGCTTTCATCTGCTGGACAGCCTGGTGGTCTTCGCCGGCATTGGCGACGAGGTATCCTGCGAGCCGGCGGCGGACCTCACGCTACGCGTCGAGGGACGTTTCGCGGCCGCCCTCGGGCACACGACCGACAACCTGGTGTTGCGCGCCGCCCGCCTGTTGCAGGCGGCGACCGGCAGCGGCAAGGGTGCCGCCCTGGTGCTGCGGAAGAACCTGCCGGTGGCGGCGGGGCTCGGCGGCGGATCGGCCGACGCGGCGGCGGCGCTCGGCGCGCTGTCGCGGCTGTGGGGTGTCGAGCTCGGCGAAGAGCGCCTCGCCCGGCTCGGGCTTGAGATGGGCGCCGACGTGCCGGTCTGTCTTGCCGGCCGCCCGTGTTTCGTCGGCGGAATCGGAGACGCGCTCGAGCCTGCGCCGGCGCTGCCGGCGGCCCATCTGGTGCTCGCCAACCCCGGTGTGGCGCTCGCCACCGCGACAGTCTTCGCCGCGCGCGCCGGAGCCTACTCCGAGCCGGCACGCTGGCGCGAGCCGCCGGCCGACGCGGCGGCGCTCGCCCGGCTCATCGAGCGCCGGCGGAACGACTTGGCCCAGGCGGCGCGCCGGCTCGTGCCCGGGATCGACGCGGTGCTGGCCGCGCTCGCCGCGGCGCCCGGCTGCCTCGTCGCCCGAATGTCGGGCAGCGGCGCCACCTGCTTCGGCCTGTTCGCCTCGCCGGTGGCCGCGGCGGCGGCGGCCCAGGCGATGGCGGAGGCCGCACCCGACTGGTGGGTCGCCGCGGCGCCGCTGCTGAGCGCGAGCACCGCTTAGGCCCTGTTGCCGATGGGCCGCCATGCCGCATATTGTGGCGCCGGCCCGAGGGCTGCCATGTTGGGGCGTGGCCAAGCGGTAAGGCAACGGGTTTTGGTCCCGTGACCCCAGGTTCGAATCCTGGCGCCCCAGCCATGCGCGGATTCCGCGGTGCGTGGCGACAGATATCGAGCAGGTGTCGATGGCTACGCTGCGCGATCAGTTGAACCACCCTAGCCTGGTCGAGCTTTACGACTACTGGTCCTCGCGCCGGCGCGGTCGGACGATGCCGGCGCGCGCGGACATCGATCCGCTCGATTTGCCCCGGCACCTGCCGAACGTGATGCTGCTCGACGTGCTGGGCGATCCCGGGCGCTTTCGTTATCGCCTGATCGGAACGTCGATCGTCGCCGCCACCGGCGAGGAGCGTACCGGACGCACCTTCGACGAGGTGCGCTTCTTCCGCGAATTCCCCCAGGCGATCGAGCCTTACGAGCGGATCGTGCGGACCGGTGCCCCCGTCTATTCCAAGGAGCCGTTTCGCGACCGCAAGAGCGACGCGGTTTACGAGGTGGACAGCCTGTTCCTGCCGCTCGGCGCCGACGGCGAGCGGGTCGACATGGTGCTGGTCTATTTCCGCTTCACCACCGGCCCTTTCGCCGAAACTTGACGGCGCGTCATCCGCCCTTGCCGGCGGGCGCCCGCGCCATGAGGTCGCGCGCGAATGCCTCGCACTCGGCTTCCGTCTCCCGGAGCGCGCCCAACCCCACCAGCGCGTTGAACTGGTCGAAGTCCATCATGCGATCGGCGAATCCGGCGCTCGTGCCGTCGCGGAACAGCGTGGCGTACAGTTCGGCGAGCGCCTGCGCCACGGCATAGGTGGCTGCCACCGGGAAGGTCACGGCCGCGAAGCCCATCTCCTCGAGCGCCGCCGCCGCCAATACGGGCGTGCGCCCGCCTTCGACGTTGTTGGCAAGACAGGGGCCCGGAACCTCGGACACCACCCGGCGCAATTCGTCCGCGCTCTCCGGCGCTTCGACGAACAGCATGTCGGCGCCGGCCTCGCGGTAGAGCTCGGCGCGCTCGATGGCCGCGTCGAGCCCGAGCACGGCGCGGGCGTCGGTGCGCGCCACGATCACCAGGTCGGCGTCGAGGCGAGCGTCGAGCGCCGCCTTCAGCTTGGCCAGCATGGCGACCGCCGGCACCACCTCCTTGCCCTCCATGTGGCCGCAGCGCTTGGGCGACACCTGGTCCTCGATGACGAAGCCGGCGACGCCGGCGCGCTCGTAGGCGCGCACCGTGCGCGCCACGCTGGCGGGGCCGCCGTAGCCGGTATCGGCGTCGGCGAGAATCGGCAGCTCGCTGCCGTCGGCGAGCCGGGCGTACAGCTCCGCCATCTCGCTCATGGTGAGTTGCGCCACGTCGGGCGCGCCGAGGAGGCTCGCGGTAGCACTGTAGCCACCGCAGGCGACGGCCGCGAACCCCGCCCGCTCGGCGAGCCTGAGCGCCAGCGTGTCGTGCACGCCGGGCAGCACAAGAATCTCCGGCGCCTCGATCAACAGCCGGAACCGGGTGGTCGCTTTCATGTCGCCCTCTCCTTAGAGAATGATCCGGTTTTGCCATTCGGCGGCGAAGGCAGTAGCCTAGTACCGACTTTCACGGAGGCTTGTCATGTTTCGCACCCTCGGCTTGATTGCGCTGCTCAGTCTAGCGGCTCCGGCCGCGGCGGAAACCGTCGAGGAGACCTACCTGCGCTACCACAGCGCCATCCGCGCCGGGGTCCACTGCGTCAACGCCGGCAAGGAGTTCGATGCCGCGGTTCACGGCAGGCTGGCCGGCATCGTCGAGCAAAAGGTCAACTACGCCATCGGGGCCGGCAAACGGCTCACGCTGATCGAGCGGGCGAAGGCCGAGATGCGCGACACGGTCGCCAAGTGGGGCTGCAAGAGCGATAAGATGAAGCCCCACCTCGAACTCTTCCGCGCCGAGCTCGAGCCGGCGCTGCAATGACGCCGGTCTTCAGGCGGCGGCGAGGCGCCGGCGATCGTGCGGCGCCCCGAAATCGATGTCGGGACCGACCGGCACGATGCCGGTCGGGTTTATGCTGCGGTGGCTCTCGTAGTAGTGGCCCTTGATGTGCCGGAAGTTCACCGTTTCCGCCACGCCGGGGACCTGGTAGAGCTCCCGGACATAGCTCCAGAGATTGGGGTAGTCCACGAGCCGTCGCCGATTGCATTTGAAGTGGCCGGCATAGACCGCATCGAAGCGCACCAGCGTGGTGAACAGCCGCCAGTCGGCCTCGGTGAGCCGGTCTCCGGCAAGGTAGCGCTGGCGGGCAATGCGGGCCTCCACCTCGTCGAGCGCGGCGAACACACGGTTGACCGCCTCTTCGTACGCCTTCTGCAAGGTGGCGAAGCCTGCCTCGTAGACCCCGTTATTGACGTCGCGGTAGATGAAGGCGTTGACGCGGTCGATCTCGGCCCCGAGCGCCGTCGGATAGAAGTCGACGCCGGCGTCGGCGAAGGCGTCGAAGGCGCCGTTCATCATGCGGATGATCTCGGACGACTCGTTGTTGACGATGGTGCCCAGGCGCTTGTCCCACAGGACCGGCACCGTGACCCGGCCGCTATGATCCGGTCGCGCTTTCGTGTAGACTTGGTGCAGAAAGCTGGCGCCGTTGACGCCATCCGGGAGGCAGCCTTCGCGCTCGCTGAAGGCCCAGCCTTGCTCGCCCATGAACCAGTCCACCACCGAGAGCGTGATCGCCTGCTCCAGCTTTTTCAGCCGGCGGAAGATGAGGGTGCGGTGGGCCCAGGGGCAGGCAAGCGACACGTAAAGGTGATAGCGCCCCGGCTCGGCTCGGAATCCGCTCGAACCGTCGGCCGTTACCCAGTTGCGAAAGACGCTTGCGGCGCGCACGAAGCGGCCGCCGCTCCGGCTCGTGTCGTGCCAGCCCGCGCGCCAGACCCCGTCGACCAGCAAGCCCACCGCCTGGCCCTCGCCGCCGGCGGTCAGGCGGCCTCGCCCTTGGCCGGCATGTCCGCGAGCGTGCGGCGACCGGCCTCGAGGGCGATGTGCAGGTAGTAGTCGTGTTTGGGCTTGAACTCGAACGGCATGTCGCGGGCCTCGAAGAAGGCGAGATAGGAGCCGTCGCCGAACTCGTAGCAGGTGCGCAGCGCGTCGGTCTTGGGCCTGCTCCTGGTCTCCTTGTCCTCCGGCGCGCCGGCCAGCGTTGCATCCATGACACGGGGGCGGTCCCTCCGACAAGCTCGGGCTGTGGAGCCTACCGGCCTTCGCGCCACCAGGCGAGAACGAGCGTGCCGAGCAAGAGCACCAAGGCCGCGGGTGGCGGCATGAGCGGCGTCTGGGTCACCCCCTTCACGACGTAGTCCTCGTTGCTCTTCAGCCCTAGCCAGCCGCGCCCCGCGGTATCGCGGCCGGGCCGCACCTTGCGCAGCTCCGGGAGCGCGCCCTCGGACAAGCGGTGGATGGCGCCGCCCGTGGCGTCGGCGATCGGTTGCAGGCGCTCGGCCGTGGCGCGCAGGTCGAGGAACTCGAGCGGATTGAGCTCGCCGGCGACGGCGAAGGCGTGCCGCCGACCGTCGCTCACACGGTAGAGGCCGGGCTCGCCGGCCGGCATCGCGCCCTTGGCGCGGCCGGGTCCCGCCGGCTCGAGCAGGAGCTCGACGCCGGCGCCGCCGGGGGAGGTCACGCTGACGCTGCCCGGCGTCTCCGACAGGCTGCGCCGGGTCACCTCAATGCGCCCGTCCAGCACGGTGGCGCGCAGGTCCTCCTCCTCCAGCTCCGGCTCCTTCATCAGCCAGTGGGCGACGCGCCGCAGCAGCTCGGACTGCGGCCCGCCACCTTCGAAACCGCGCGACCACAGCCAGATCTGGTCGCTCAGCAGTTGCGCCACGCGCCCCTTGCCGACCCGGTCGAGGACCAGCAGCGGGCGGCCGTCGATGCCGTCGAGCACGACGTTGCCGCGCCGGATGCGGGTGTCGATCTGGCGGAACCAGCGGCCCCAGCTCGCCGTCTCGGCCCCCGGCAGCTCGGCGGTCACCGGATGGCGCCGACCGATGGCGCTGACGAGCGGCCGGAAACCGCGCTCGACCACCGCGCCCGTGGGCTCGGCCGGCAGCACGCTGCCGAGCGGCGACTGGTACAGGCTGAACGGTCCGGCGAAGTCGGCGCCGGCGGATTCCAGAAGCGCGCCGCCGTTCTCGACGTAGCGCACGATGTTCTCGAAATAGCTGCGCGGCAGCACGCCGCTTCTGCGGTAGCGGTCGAAGATGATGAGGTCGAACTCGTCGAGCTTGATCTCGAACAGCTCGCGGGTCGGGAACGCGATCAGCGACAGCTCGTTGACCGGCGTGCCGTCCTGCTTCTCCGGCGGGCGCAGGATCGTGAAATGCACCAGGTCCACCGCCGGGTCGGCCTTCAGAAGGCTGCGCCAGGTGCGCTCGCCGGGATAGGGCTCGCCGGACACCATCAGCACGCGCAGGCGGTCGCGCACGCCGTTCACCACCACCGCCGCCCGGTTGTTGGCGAGGCTGAGTTCGCGCGGCCCGGCATCGACCGCGATCTCGAACACGTTGGGTCCGGCATGGTCGAGCGGGAGCGCCACGTCGCGCTCGGCGCCGAGCGGCACGGCGACGGAAGGCAGCGGCTCGCCGTCCCGCCACAGCCGCAAGCTCACCTCGCCGGCGCCGTTCGCCGGCAGGTCGTCGACGCGCACGGTGAGCGCCACATCCTTGCCCACCAGGCCGAAGCTCGGCGCCGCGGGAAGCGTGAGGCGGCGGTCGCCGTCCCCCGGCAACCCGGTCAGGAGGACGTGCAACGGCGCCGCGAGCCCGAGGTCGGCCGGGTCCTTCGGCACGTCGTGCACCTCCCCGTCGGTGATGGCGATGACGGCGGCGAGGCGCCGCGCCGAAACGTCGGCCAGCGATTGCGACAGAGCCTCGAACAACCTAGTGCCTTCGCCGCCGCCCGCCGACCCGGCGCCGGCCCGCACCACGCGCAGCTCGATGCCGGCGAGCGCTTCCAAGCGCCGCTCCATGGCCGCCGCCGCCGCCGCGCGCTGGTCGGGCCGCGGCGCGATGTCCTGGCTCGGCGACTCGTCGATCAGCAGCACCGCCACGTCGGCCTGCGGCTGGCGCTGCTCGGCGACGAGCGAGGGATTGGCGAGCGCCAGCACCAGCGCCGCCAGCACGCCCGCCCGCCACCAGGCGCCGCGCGCGCGGCGCCACAGGCCGAACAGCGCCAATGCCGCGCCCGCCGCCGCCAGCGCCGCGATCGCCGGCCAGGGTAGCAGCGGCGCCCACTCGACGCCGTACGCCGCCAGGGTGGCGGTCGCGCTCATTGGCCGAGGCGCTCCAGGATCGCCGGCACATGCACCTGGTCGGACTTGTAGTTGCCGGTGAGCGCGTACATCACCAGGTTGACGCCGAAACGATAGGCGGTCTCGCGCTGGTGCTCGCCGCCCGGCACCGCCGGGAACAAGGGCGAGCCGAAGTCGTCCACCGCCCAGGCGGCGGCGTAGTCGTTGCCGCCGATCAGCACCGAGGCCACTCCGTCGTTGATGCGGCCCTCGCCGGGTTCTACCCACAACGTGCCGCCGGCCCATCGCCCCGGGAACTGGCGCAACAGGTAGAACGACTTGGTCAGCACGTGGTCGGGTGGCAGCGGCGCCAGCGGCGGAATGTCGAGGCCGCGCGCCAACTCGCGCAGGCGCATGGCGCCGGGAGCGAGGCCGCCGAACGTGCTGGCGGCGCCCTGGTCGCGGGTGTCGAAGAAAATCATCCCACCATTGCGCAAGTAGGCGTTGAGCCGGCGCAGGGCGGCGGCGGACGGCAGCGGCTGCTCGGCGGCAATCGGCCAATAGAGCAGCGGGAAGAAGGCGAGCTCGTCCCGCTCGACGTCGACGCCCATGGGGGCCGCCGCCTCCACCGCGGTGCGCTGCTTCAGCACCAGCACCAACCCCTGCAATCCCGCGCTGCTGGTGGCGTCCACCTGCGGCGAGCCAGTCCGCACATAGGCGAGCCGCGTGTCCCTGGTGGCGGCGATGGCGGCCTCGTCGTCCGTCGCCGTCTCCTGGGCGGGCGCGGGCGGGGACAGGAAGATGGCTCCGAGCAACAGCGTTGCCGCCACCCGCCGCGCCGCCGGCTGGATGAAGAGCCCGCGCAGCGCGAGCGCGATCATCATGTCGATCAGCAGCAGGATGGCGGCCGCCGCCAGCAGCCAGGGTTTCAAGTCGGTTTCCCGGCCGGCGCCGTACGGGGCGACAGCGGCGCCGCTTGGCAAGCCGGCCAGCGGCTCGATGGCGCGCACGCGGGCCGACAGGTTGAGCGCGCGCCGGCCCTGGTCGGTGCCGTAGAAGCCGGGCGGATGGCTGGGGCCCACCTCGGCGTCGGCGAACACCTCCGGCGCGGCGGGTAATGCCGTGGCCGGCGGCTTGCCCAGCCGGCCGAAGCCGTCGAGCGTCTGCAGCGGCGCCAGGCTCACCTCGACATCGGCCTCGAGCACGCCTTGGCTCAGGCCCACGATGCGGCGCAGCAAGTCGACGAACAGACCGGACAGCGACAGGTTCGACCAATCGGTGTTGGCGGTCGTGTGCACGAGCACGAGCCAGCCCGCGCCGCGCCGCTCGCCGGTGACGAGCGGCGTGCCGTCGGCGAGCCTGGCCCAAGTCTTGGCGCCGAGATCGGGCTCCGGCTCGGCCAGCACCTGACGCTTGACCAGCACGTCGGCCGGCACCGGCAGGCCGGCGAAGGGGCTGTCCGCGGGAAACGGCGCCAAGCCCACCGGCCTAGCCCACGACATGGCGCCGCCGAGCGTGCGCTCGCCTATGCGCAGGCGCACCGGCAGCAGGCTGCCGGCGTTCTCCGCCAGCCGCTCGCCGGCGAAGCGCAGCAGCACGCCGCCGCGCTCGATCCAGTCGGCGAGCCGCGCCGTCTCCTCGTCGCCGAGGGTGCCGATGTCGGCCAGCACGATGACCGCGAGCTGGCCCTGCATCAGTTGGGCGAGCTCGCCCTGCCGCAATTCGGTGAACGGCGCCAGCGCGCGGTCGAGATAGTAGAGGTCGCCCAGGAGCGGCTGCGCCTCCTCCTCGGGGCCGCCCGACACCAGGCCCACGGGCCGGCGCCGCCAGCGCTCGTCGAGCAACACCACCGAGCCGGCCGAATCGTGTCCTTCCAGGCTGAGCCGCGTCACCCGGTTCGCCAATTCGGTCGGCAGGCGGATCGCCTGCTCGACCTCGGCCGCGCCGGCCGGGAACGCGATCTCTTCGCGGGTGATGAGCCTTCCGTCCTCGCCGGTGGCGCGCAACGCCACCGTGCGCGCACCGGCGGCCGCGACCCGGCTGAGCCGCACCGTAAGCCCGCCGCCGACGGCCGGCGGAAGCTGCAACAGCGGCAAAGCCTCGGGCGGGTCGAGGAATACCTGCAAGTTGCCGAGGCGTTGCAGCCGCTGGGCGAACTCGGCGTCGACCTTGGCATCGCCGCCGGCAAGGCCGTCGGCGAGCCACAGCACGCTGGCGCCGCCCTCGGCCGGCAGTCCGTCGAGCGCCTTGAGCGCGGCGCCGCGGTCGCCGGGCCAGGGTTGCGGAACGAGGGCGCGGGCCCGGCGCAGCGCCTCGGGCGCCGCCAGCGGGCCGGTCAACAGGTCGCCCTCCCCCGCGGCCCGAGGTGCCGTGGTCAGCAGGTATACCGGCAGGCCGGCGCGCTCGGCCCGCCCGATCGCCGCCTCGATCGCCTCGACGCGCGCCCCCCAGCGCGCCGCCGCCGCCCAGCCGTCGTCAATCGCCAGCACGAGCGGCCCGCGGCCCGGCCGGTCGGCGGCATCGATGAGCGGGTGCGCCAGGGCGACGATGACGAGGCCCGCCAGCGCGACCCGCAGCAGCACGAGCCACCAAGGCGTGCGATCGGGCGTCTCCTCCTTCGGTTTCAGGCCGAACAGCAGACGGATGGCCGGAAACGAAAGACGCCGCGGCGCCGGCGGCATGAGCCGCAGCAGCCACCACAGCACCGGCAGGGCGAGCAGCCCCAGCAAGAGCCAGGGAGCGGCGAAGGTGAGGGCGCCGAGGCTCGTCATGGAGTGTCCGCTTGCGGCCGGCCGCCGGTTTCCTACCGGGAGGGGCGGAGTCTAGGGCCGTCCGACAGGCGAAGATAGAGCGCCATCAGCGCCGCCTGCGGCGGCCGGTCGGTGCGGGCCGCCGCCAGGGTCCAGTCGAGCGCGCGGGCGATCGCCGCCAACCCCTCGCCATGGGCCTTGAAGCGGTCGAGATACTCCGGCCGGACCGTTTCGACGCGGCTCACCAGCATGTCGCCTTCGGCCTCGGGCCCCTCGAAGCGCACGCGCCCGGCGAAGGGGAGGGTCTCCTCCGCCGGATCGACCACTTGCACCAGGTGGCCGCGCACACCGCGGTCGGCAAGGCGACGCAGGTTGCGGTCGATCTCCTCGAGCGGCGACAGGAAATCGCCGACCAGCACCAGCCGGGCATGGCGCGGCAGGGGGGCGAACGCCGGCAGGCTCGGGGCCGCCGGGTCGGGGCGCGACAATTGCAGCGCCATGCGCTCGAGCGCCGTGCGCCCGGCGCCAGGCGGGCGGGCGCTGTCGAGCAGCGCTATGCGCTCCCCGCCGCGCACCAGCAGAACGGCCAGTGCCAGCGTCAGCAGCTCCGCCCGCTCGATCTTCGCCGGCAGGTCCAGCAGCGAGCGATAGCGCATTGACGCCGAGGCGTCGCACCACAGCCACACGCTCTGCGCCGCCGCCCATTCCATCTCGCGCACGAACAGCGGGTCCGACTTGGCCGAGCGGCGCCAGTCGATCTTCTGTATCGGGTCGCCGGCCTCGTAGCGGCGGAACTGCCAGAAGGTGTCGCCCTGGCCGGCACGCCGGCGGCCGTGCACGCCGGCGGTGACCGTGGCCGCCACCCGCTGGGCGGCGACGAGCAGCGGCGGGAACGTGGCCGCCAGCCGTTCGGCGCGTTGCAGCCCGGGCGAGACCACGATCGATGTCAGGCGAACGGCCGGCACATGCGGTCGATCACGCCGTCGAGCGCGACGCCGTCGGCGCGCGCGGTGAAGCTCAACGCCATGCGATGGCAGAGCACCGCGCGGGCCAGCGCCAGCACGTCGTCGATGGAGGGCGAAAGGCGCCCGTCCAAAAGCGCGCGGGCGCGCGTCGCCAGCATCAGCGCCTGGCTGGCGCGCGGCCCGGGCCCCCAGGACACGTGCCGGCGCACCTCCTCGATGTCGCTCGTATCCGGCCGCCCGGAGCGCACCAGCGAGAGGATCGCCTCGACCACGCTCTCGCCGACCGGGATGTGGCGCACCAGGCGCTGGGCGGCGAGCAGGTCCTCGGCGGCCAGAACCGGCACGGCCGAATCCTCGCTCGGCCCGGTGGTGGCGATCAGCATCTCGCGCTCGGCCACGAGCTCGGGGTAATCGACGTCGATCTGCATCAGGAAGCGGTCGAGCTGGGCCTCCGGCAGCGCATAGGTGCCTTCCTGTTCCAGCGGGTTCTGCGTCGCCAGCACGTGAAACGGCGCCGGCAGGGCGTGGGCGTGTCCCGCCACCGTCACGCGGCGCTCCTGCATCGCCTGCAACAGCGCCGACTGGGTGCGCGGGCTGGCGCGGTTGATCTCGTCGGCCATCAGCAACTGGCAGAAGACCGGGCCCGGTATGAAGCGGAACGAGCGCCGCCCGCCGCCCGATTCCTCCAGCACCTCGGAGCCCAGGATGTCCGCCGGCATCAGGTCGGGCGTGCATTGCACGCGCTTGTCTTCGACGCCGAGCACGGTGCCCAGCGTCTCGACGAGCCGGGTCTTGGCCAGCCCCGGCACGCCGATCAGCAAGGCGTGACCCCCGGCCAAGAGGGTGATAAGAGTCTGGTCGATGACGGCGTGCTGGCCGAAGATTACGCGGCCGATGCTGCGCCGCACTTGGCGCAATCGCTGGCCAAGAGCCTCGATCTCGGCGACCATCTTGTCCGTCTCGGCGCCGGGCGGCCGCGCCGTCGGCGATAGCGTCTCGGTGGTGGTCAAGGCCGGCTACTCCACGATCTTTTCGAAATGACGGCGACAACAGCGAACAGCGGCGACAATACCGCCCCCGGCGACCCGCCCCGTCCGGCGCAGGAATTCGCCATTCGCATCGGTCGCGACGGAACCTGGTTCTATCATGATTCCCCGATCGCCCGCAAACCGCTGGTCCGGCTGTTCGCCTCGGCGCTGTGCCGCGCCGACGACGGCTCGTACTGGCTGGTCACGCCGTTCGAGCGCGGGCGCATTACCGTGGACGACGCGCCGTTCGCCGCGGTCGAGGTCGAGGCGAGCGGGGCCGGGACCGAGCAGGCGCTCCGCTTCCGCACCAATGTCGACGACGAGGTGACGGCCGGCCGCCCCAATCCCATTCGCGTCGCGCATCATCCTGACACCGGCGAGCCGTCGCCCTATATCTTGGTGCGTGACCGGATGGAGGCGCGGCTGCTGCGGCCGGTCTACTATCGGTTGGTGGAATTGGCGGTCGAGCGGCGCGTCGCCGCCGAGGACGTGTTGGGCGTATGGAGCAAGGGCGTATTCTTTCCGTTGGGCCGGCTGGGCTAGCCGCCCTCGACCGCGCGGCGGTCGCGGCCCGAGCAGCCACAGGATCACGACGAGCGGCAGCACGATCACCACCAGCCTCGGCCAGCGCATCACCATGAACAGCCCGACGGCGCTTGTCGCGACGAGCCAGCGAGGCAGGTTCTTCAGTTGCGGAT
>CAYPKW010000060.1:4793-16680 GCA_964411425.1 uncultured Rhodospirillaceae bacterium | reverse complement strand
GGTCGGCGCGAAGCGCCGGGTGGGGGTGAGTCAGCGACAAAGCGAACTGGTATTACTCCAAAGATGCCGCTTCCCCGGGTGGCAGAGCCGCGTCATCCTCGAGGCGGACTTCCTCGATGCGCTCGGCCGACCGGGTCACCTTCTCGGTCGAGATGCGGATCTCGCGCAGGTCCTCGCCTGCCTGCTCGAAGTGACGTTGCAGCTTGCCGGCCCGCTCGTCTAGCCGCGCGACGTTTTCGAGCATTTTGCGCACCTCGCCCTGGATGCGCCCGGCCTGCTCGCGCATTTGCACGTCGCGCAGCACGGCCCGGATGGTAGTTAGCAGGGCCATCATGGTCGTGGGGGCCACGATCCACACCCGGCGGCGGAAGGATTCCTCCACCACGGTCCGGAAGTTGGCGTAAAGCTCGTCGTAGATCGCCTGGCTCGGCAGGAACAGCAAGGCCGATTCCGCCGTTTCCCCCGGCAGGATGTACCGCTCGGCGATGTCCTTGACATGCTTGCGCACCGCGTCGTCGAAGCCGCGACGGGCCTGCTTCAAGGCGTCGTCGCTCTGCGCCTCGCGCAGCGCGCGGTAGCTGTCGAGCGGAAACTTGGCATCCACCGGGATCGGCCCCGGCGGGTTCGCCAGACGGATGAGGCAATCGACACGTTTGCCGTTGCTGAGCGTCGCCTGGAATTCGTAACCGGATCGTGGCAGCAGGTCGCGCACCAGGTCCTCCATCTGGATCTGACCGAAGGCGCCCTGGGCCTGCTTGCTCGCCAACAGGTCTTGCAAGCCCACCACCTGGGACGAGAGCTCCGTGATGTTCTTCTGCGCCGCGTCGATGACGGCGAGCCGCTCCTTGAGGTCGCCGAGCGAGCGCCCGGCCTCCTGGGTCTGCTCCTGCAGCCGGTCGCCGACCCGCTTGCCGAACTCGGCCAGGCGTTCCTCCACCGCCTTGGCGAGTGCACGCTCCTGCGCCTGCATACGCTCGGCCAATTGCGCCTGGGCCGCCGCTTGGCTCTGTGCCATCTGGTCGAGGCGGCCGGCGAGCTCCGGCGAGCCGCCGTGGCGCGCAAACAGAACGACGGCCAACGCCAACACGGCGAGGGCGCCTACGATCGCGAGGAGAACCGGGTCCATCGACAGCCTGCCGCCAACCTAACATGGCAGCGCCGGCCCGTGGCAACCGCTTGACCCCATGCGGGCGACACCATAGGTAGAGGCCGGTTTTCTCGGCCCGCAATAACAGCCGGTCTCGCGCCATGGCGCAGCTCGACGTGATCGTTGCCCCCGACCCGCGGCTCAAGCGCAAGTGCAAGCCCGTGGTCGGCGTCGATGCGCGTATCCGCAGACTCATGGACGACATGCTGGAGACCATGTACGCGGCGCCCGGCGTCGGGCTCGCGGCGCCGCAAGTGGACGTGCCGGAGCGCGTCATCGTGGTCGACGTGGCGCGGGCCGACGAGCCGCCTCGGCCCTACGCCATAGCCAATCCGGAAATCCTGTGGGCGTCCGACGAGGAGGTTAGTTACGACGAAGGCTGTTTGTCGTTCCCCGATCAATACGCCGATGTGACGCGCCCGGCGGCGATTCGGGTGCGCTATCTCGACCGCGACAACGAGCCGCGCGAGCTCGACGCCCACGGCCTGCTCGCCACCTGCGTGCAGCACGAGATGGACCATCTGGAGGGCATCCTGTTCGTTGATCGCATCTCGGCGCTGAAGCGCAACATCATCCTGCGCCGGCTCCGCAAGGCGCGCAAAGTCACCGCGCCCGACTGAGCCCGGTCGCCGACCATGCCCCGGCTGCGCCTCGCCTTTCTCGGCACCCCGGAGTTCGCGGTCGCCAGCCTGGCCGTGCTGATCGACGCCGGCCACGACATAGCGGCCGTGTACTGCCAGCCGCCGCGCCCGGCCGGCCGGGGCCGCCGGCTCCGGGCCTGTCCCGTGCAGGCGCTGGCGGAACGGCACGGGCTCGCGGTGCGCGCGCCGGCCAGCCTCGGCGACGGCCGAGAGCACGCGCTGTTCCGCGACCTGCGGCTCGACGCCGCCGCGGTCGTCGCCTACGGGCTGCTGCTGCCGCCGGCCATGCTGACGGCGCCCAGACTGGGCTGCCTCAACCTGCACGCCTCGCTGTTGCCGCGCTGGCGGGGTGCGGCGCCCATTCAGCACGCGCTCTTAGCCGGCGATGCGGAGACCGGGGTCACCATCATGCAGATGGACGCGGGCCTCGACACCGGAGCGATCCTGCTCTCGGAGCGCAGCGCGATCGAGGCCGGCGACACCGGCGCCGCCCTGAGCGCCAGGCTCGCGGGCCTGGGCGCATCTCTGCTCGTGGCGGCGCTCGATGGCGTGGCGGCCGGATGGCTCACGCCGCGCACGCAGCCTGCCGAGGGAATCACCTATGCGCCGAAGCTCAGCCGCGAGGACGGCCGGCTCGACTGGCGCAGGCCCGCCGCCGAGCTCGAACGGCAGGTGCGCGCGCTCGATCCCTGGCCCGGCGCCTGGTTCGAGTTGGCGGGCCAGCGCGTGCGGGTGCTGAGCGCGGCGGTCGATGGCGCGGCCGCGGGCCCCGCGGGCCGGGTTAGGCCGGGCAGCCTCGAAGTCGCCTGCGGCGACGGCACCGCCCTCGAACTGAACCGAGTGCAGAAGGCGGGCCGGCGGCCGCTCGACGCCGCGGAGTTCCTGCGCGGGCAGCGGCTCTCCGCCGACTTCGTGCTGCCGTGACGCGCTTCAAGCTCACTCTCGAATACGACGGCGGCGGCTACGTCGGCTGGCAGCGGCAGGACAACGGGCCCTCGGTGCAGGCGGCGCTGGAGGACGCCATTTTCGCCTTCTGCGGCGAACGGGCGCAGGCCTACGGCGCGGGGCGCACCGATGCCGGCGTGCACGCGCTGGGCCAGGTGGCGCACTTCGACCTCGCCAAGGAGACGACCGTGGAGACGGTGCGCGACGCGCTCAACTTCCATCTGCGGCCGACGCCGATCGTCGTGCTCGGCGCGGAGATCGCGGCGCCCGATTTTCACGCCCGTTTCTCGGCGCTCGAGCGGCGCTACCTCTATCGCATCGTCAACCGCCGCGCGCCGCCGGCGCTGGAGCGCGGGCGCGCCTGGTGGGTAGCCCATCCGCTCGACGCCGCGGCCATGCACGGGGCGGCGCAGGCGCTGGTCGGCCGGCACGACTTCACCAGCTTCCGGTCGCACGACTGTCAGGCGGATTCGGCAACGAAGACGTTGGACGCACTTGAGGTCGCGCGCGCAGGCCAGGAGATCCGCGTCCATGCCCGGGCGCGCTCGTTCCTGCATCGCCAGGTGCGCAACATGGTGGGGTCCTTGAAGCTGGTCGGCGAGGGCAAGTGGCGGGCCGAGCAGATTGGCGGCGCGCTCGCCGCCCGCGACCGCGCCGCCGCCGGCCCGACGGCGCCCGCCGAGGGGCTCTATCTAGTGGAGGTGTCATACTGAATGGTCGTTATCATGGACGTAACTGGGAACAGCCTATAGCATCGATTTCGTGATCCGAAGCTTCCGAGACAAGGAGACTCAGGCGCTTTACGAGGGCCGCCTGGTCCGTCGGTTTCGTGGCTTCGCAACACAGGCGGAGTTACGCCTCGACCGCCTCGATAGCGCCGCCGCGCTGGCCGACTTGGCGCAGTTCAGGGGCAATCGCCTCAAAAGGCTGCGCGGCGACCGGACGGGCCAGTACAGCATCCGCATCAACGACCAATGGCAAATCTGTTTTTCGTGGCGCGCGGACGGGCCCCATGACGTCGAGATCGTCGATTATCACTGAGGGAGCGAACGGATGATCAATCGGATGCGCCCGATCCATCCGGGCGAACAGCTGAGAGACGAATTGCAGGAACTCGGGCTTTCGGCGCGCTCCCTCGCGGCCGCGCTGGGCATTCCGGTCAACCGCATTACGGCAATACTCAACGGTCAGCGGGGGATTACCGCCGACACCGCGCTTCGCTTGGCGCGCTATTTGAGGGGCACGCCGGAGTTCTGGCTCAACCTGCAAAGCGCCTACGAATTGCGGCTGGCGCGCCAGATCGCGGGCAGGGACATCGACCGGAAGGTCAGGCCCCGGGCGGCTTGAGCGGCCGCGACGCCGGGTGGATCGCTACTCCGGCGGCCGGAAATACTCCTCGAGCATGGCGTCGTAAATGTCGGTCAAGGCCGACAGATCGGCGATCGCCACGTGCTCGTCCACTTGGTGCATGGTCCGGCCGACCAGTCCGAACTCGGCCACCGGACAGCAGTCCTTGATGAAGCGCGCATCGGAGGTGCCGCCGGCGGTGCCGAGTTCCGGCCGGCGGCCAACGCGGCGCTCCACCGCGCGGCAGACGAGATCGCTGAGCGGCCCCGGCGGATTGTAGAACGCCTCGCCGCTGACGGTTATCGAGAGATCGTAGCCGCCGCCCACCTCGTCGAAACGCCGGCGCAGCCAGTGCTCGATGCCGGCCGGGGTCTGCAGGTCGTTGAAGCGGACGTTGAACGCGGCGGAGGCCCGTGCCGGAATGACGTTCGCCGCCGGGTTGCCGACATCGATGGTGGTGACCTGTAGGCTCGACGGCTCGAATTGGGCGGTCCCCTCGTCGAGCGGCTCGGCCATCGCCGCGGCCAGCATTCGCACCAGCCGGTGGGCGGCGTTGTCGGCCAACCGAGGATAGGCGCTGTGGCCCTGCACGCCGTGCGCCGTGAGCCGGCCGTGCAGGCCCCCGCGCCGGCCGATCTTCACCATGTCGCCCAACCGGTCGGCGCTGGTAGGCTCGCCGACGAGGCAGGCGTCGAGTCGCTCGCCGCGCGCGGCGAGCCACTGCAAGACGCGCTTCGTGCCGTTGACCGCGGCGCCTTCCTCGTCGCCGGTGATGAGCAGGCTGATGGCGCCGCCGAAATCGGCGCCGCGGCGGGCGAGGAAGCGGGCCGCGGCGGCCACCATGCACGCCACCGCCCCTTTCATGTCGGCCGCCCCGCGCCCGAACAGCATGCCGTTCGAGACGCGCGCCTCAAACGGCCCCACGCTCCAGCCCTTCTCGTCGCCCGCGGGAACCACGTCGGTGTGGCCGGCGAAGCAGAAGTTGCGACCGGCGCGCCCGATGCGGGCGTAGAGGTTCTCCACCGCCTCGGGGCCCTCGCCGAAACGCAGGCGGTGGCACTCGAAGCCGAGCGGGCCCAGCGCCTGCTCCAGCACACCGAGGGCGCCCGCGTCCCTGGGCGTCACCGACGGGCATCGGATGAGGTCGCGGGCGAGCGCCACGGCATCGATCGGCGCGGCCACCACGGCGGTCAATCCCTGAGCAACTCGTTGATCGAGGTCTTGGCGCGGGTCCGCTCGTCGACGCGCTTGACGATGACCGCGCAGTAAAGGCCGGGGCCGGGTTCGCCGTTGGGGAGCGCCCGGCCCGGCAGCGTGCCCGGGACCACCACCGAGTACGCCGGCACGCGGCCGAAATGCACCTCGCCGGTGGCGCGATCGACGATTTTGGTCGAGGCGCCGAGATAGACGCCCATCGACAGCACCGAGCCTTGTTCCACGACGACGCCCTCGGCCACCTCGGCGCGAGCGCCGATGAAGCAGTTGTCCTCGATGATGACCGGCCCGGCCTGCACCGGCTCCAGCACGCCGCCGATGCCGGCGCCGCCCGAGATGTGGCAGGCTTCGCCCACTTGCGCGCAGGAGCCGACGGTGGCCCAGGTGTCGATCATGGTGCCGCGGCCGACGCGGGCGCCGACGTTGACGAAGCACGGCATCAGCACGACGCCGGGGGCGATGTAAGCGGAGCGGCGCACCACCGCGGTGGGCACGGCGCGGAAGCCGGCGGCGCGGAACTCCTTCTCGCCCCAGCCGGCGAATTTCGACGCCACCTTGTCGTACCAGGCCGATGGGCCGCGCCCCGGATAGTCGCCGCCGCCGGGGATGGGCGCCGAATCGCTGAGCCGGAACGACAGCAGCACTGCCTTCTTGAGCCACTGGTGCGTGAGCCAGGCGCCGTCTCGTTTTTCGGCCACCCGCAAGACGCCGCGGTCGAGCCCGTCGAGCGCCGCCTCGACCGCCGCCCGCGCCTCGCCCGCGGTGGCGGGAGTGAGGCTCTCGCGCCGTTCCCAGGCGGCGTCGATGGCGGTTTCCATTGCCTCGGTTCGCATGAGAGGGCCCGGCGGGAATCCGGCGGCGAAGATGGGCGAGCGACCCTCGCCTGTCAACGGCAAGCGCCTCAGCGGCCCGCCTGCTCGAGCCAGGCCACCAGATCGTCGGTCGCGTGGTGGATGTGATCGCCTTCGCCGCCCTCGGCCCAGGGGGCGCCGGTGCGCACCAGGACCGTCACCATGCCGAGCGCCGCCGCGGGCACGAGGTTGCGCGGCAGGTCGTCGATCATCGCCGCCGACCGCGGCCGGATGGCGAGGCGCTCGACGAGCCGCGCGTATGCCGCCGGCTCCGGCTTCGGCAGGTAGTCGGCGGCCGCGATGTCGAACACGTCGTCGAACCGCCGTGCGACGCCGAGGCGGGTCAAGACCTTGTCGGCGTGCGCGGCCGAGCCGTTGGTGAACACCACCTTGCGCCCGGGCAGGCGGGCGAGTGCCGCGTCGAGCGCCGGGCTGGGCTGCACCGGCGACACGTCGATGGCGTGCACGTATTCGAGGAACGGCCCGGGCGCCACGCGGTGGCGTTCCATCAATCCGCGCAGCGTGGTGCCGTACTCGTGAAAGTAACGCTTCTGCACCCGGCGCGCCTCGGCCGCATCGACGCCGAGCGCGGCCACCACGAACTCGCCAATGCGGCGGTCCACCTGCTCGAACAGGTTGCAGGAGGCGGGATAGAGCGTGTTGTCGAGATCGAAGATCCACGTCTCGACCCGCCGCAGGGCGGCCGGGCCGCCGCTTGGCAGGGTGGGTTCGCCGGCCATCGCCATGGGGTGGAGAGTGGGGCGGCGTCGGGCGCGGCGCAAGGTGTCCCTTAGAGCATGTGTCGGCTTAAGCGGTCGTTAAACCGGCGTTCCTAGAGTGACCCTCCTTTCGGGATCAGCGCCGGCATGACCAGTCGGAACAGAATCGCCGCCGCGGCGAGCGCGAAGCGCGACCCGGTCCGGGGCGGGACCGGCGAGCCGTGGGCGCCCGGACCTCGACCCGGCCATCGCGCGCGAGGTGGCCGAGATGGCGCGCCGGCGCCTGGCGGAGGAGGCGCCGGAGAACGGCGGCAAGGACGCCAAGGAGAGCGCGGTGCCCGATCGCCCACTCGACGCGGCGATCGCGGCCAGCGACCGGCGCGGCGCGGTGCGCGGCCTCGCCAAGGCGGCGGGGCTGACCGAGATTCACGTCGAGAAGATCCTCGATTCGCGCAGCGCCAAGGGCGTCACCGCGCTCGCCTGGAAGGCGGGGCTGCCGATGCGCGCGGCGGTGCAGCTCCAATTGCGCATCGCCGGCATCGCGCCCCGCGCCACCCTCAACCCGCGCGGCGGCACCGACTACCCGATGACGCCGGAGGAGATGAACTGGCAGATCGAGTTCTTCACCGGGCTCGGATAGGACCGACTAGCGCGCACTCGCGGCCGGCGAACCGTCGCCCCCGCTGGAGATTCTCCAGCGGAGAAACAAAAAAACGAGCGATCTACCCCATGCCCAGCGGGCGCGCGACATATTATATGTCGCGGATAGGACAGTATTCGCCGAGCGGGGCGGTTCGACCCGTTCCGCCGCCGGCCGGGGCCGCGAGGCGCCCGTCTTCATTCACAATGAGAAACAGCAGCCGCGCGCCACGCACGCGCGGGGCCGTCACTTTATAAGACTTTGCTCCTACAAATCAAGCCCTCGCGCAAGCCTTACGAATTTCCCAGCAGCGACGCCAGGTCCGCCGGCAGCCGACCGCCGGCGAAGGGATTGCGCACGATGAGGCCGTGGAACCTCGTGCCGTCCCCCATATCCTCGCTGATAACGAGGGAACAGCCCGCCTCGCGCGCCGTGGCCAGCAGCATGGCGTCCCGGAACGACAGGCGGCCGACGCCGGCCGCATCGAGAGCCGAACGCAGCGCGCCGTTCGAAGCCGCGACGGTCTCGAAGGTCGCCAACCAGCCACGGACTGCCTGCGCGGCCTGGCTGGGTGAAACGATCGATTTGCGGGTGACCGCGGCATAGAACTCGCCCAGCACCTGCAGGGCCAAGAGCGAATCGCACCGGGGCGCGCGATCGAGGATAGCGAGCGCAATCGCGTGCTTCGCGCCCGCTCGACTGTCCGCCGCATAGACCAGGACGTTCGTGTCGAGCGTGAACCTCCTAGCGTTCATGCAACAGGTCCCGGTCGATTCTCCGGTAGGCGATCGGCCAGCCCTTGCGCAGGCGCCGCATCAGGCGACGGTGGATGGCGTCCTGCTCCGGACTGAGCGCCCGTCGGGCCGCGACGGGCGCAAGCCGCGCCACCGGTTGGCCGCGCCGCGTGATGACGAACTCCTTGCCCGACTGGACCGCGCGGACGTATTTGGCGAAGTTGTGGTTGGCGTCTCGCAGCGTGACGTTGGTGGCCATGGCAGGATTCCGCGACCGATTGTGCTACAAATGTAGCGCATCGGCGCCGGACGGTCAACCCGCGCGGCGGCAAGATGAGGTCGTCGCGGCGCGGTGCGCGGCCTCGCCAAGGACGCTCAAGGCGCGTTCGCCTCCATTCATCGACGTCCCGGCGCAAGCCGGGACCCTTTGGCCCGCCAGCGCGGACCGTCGATATGGATACCGGCCTTCGCCGGCATGACGATCGGAGAATATGGCCCGCGTCGGCGAGAACCGGGGCCTGCACTGGAGAAAGCCGCGGGAGCGATTCGAGGCAGCGCCGCGTCCGCTTCACGCCCGGTGAATGATCGTGCCGACGCCGTGCTTGGTGAAGATCTCGAGCAATAGCGAATGCGGCACGCGCCCGTCGAGGATGACCGCCGCCTCGACGCCGCCCTCGACCGCCGCGACGCAGGTCTCCAGCTTCGGGATCATGCCGCCCGAGATGGTGCCGTCGGCCATCAGCGCGCGCACCCGATCGAGCGTCAAGTCGTCGAGCAGGAGGCCGTCCTTGTCGAGCACTCCCACCACGTCGGTCAGCATGAGGAGGCGGGCGGCCTTGGTCGCGGCCGCCACCGCGCCCGCCACCGTGTCGGCGTTGATGTTGTAGGTCTCGCCCGCCTCGCCGAAGCCCACCGGTGCTATCACCGGGATCATGCCGGCCGTCTCCAGCGCCTTCAGGGCCGGCGCCTCGATGTGCTCCGGCTCGCCGACGAAGCCCAGGTCGCCTTTATCCGAGTGCGCCTTGCGGGCGCGAATCAGGCCGGCGTCCTTGCCGGAGAGCCCGATCGCCTGGCCGCCGGCCGCGCCGATGGCCGAGACGATCCGCTTGTTGATGCTGCCGGCCAGCACCATCTCGACCACCTCGACGGTGGCGGCGTCCGTCACCCGGAGCCCGTCGACGAACTCGCTCTTGATGTCGAGCCGCTTCAGCATGTCGCCGATCTGCGGCCCGCCGCCGTGCACGACGATCGGATTGATGCCGACCTGCTTCAACAGCACGATGTCGCGCGCGAAGACCTCGGCCAGCTCGGCGTCGACCATGGCGTGCCCGCCGTACTTGATGACGAAGGTCTTGCCGGCGTAGCGGCGCATGTAGGGCAGCGCCTCGGTGAGCGTGCGCGCCGTCCTCAACCAGTGTTTCGTCTCGCTGAAGTTCGGGGTGACCATGCCGGGGCGCAATCTAACGCGAGTGCGCCGGCGCTGCCAGCGCCGCGAGGCGGGCGCGCAGCTCCCTGATCCCGGCGCCCTCGCGCGCGCTGGTGGCCTCGATGTCCGGATGGGCCGCGGGGTGCCGGGCGAGCTCCGCCGCGAGCGCGGATTTCGCCGCTGCCAACGCCGGCGCCGGAACCTTGTCGGTCTTGGTCAGCACCGCCTGATAGGACACCCCGGCCTTGTCGAACATGCTCATCAACTCGCGATCGACGGCCATCGGGCCGTGCCGGGCGTCGATCAGCAGGCACAGGCGGGCAAGCGTCGGGCGGCCCCGTATGTAATCCTCGACCAGCCTGGTCCACCCCAGGACGCGCCCCTTGCCGGCCCGGGCAAAGCCGTAGCCCGGCAGATCGACCAGCATGAGCCGGGCGCCCAGTTCGAAGAAGTTGATCTGCTGCGTGCGCCCCGGCGACCGCGATACGCGGGCGAGCGTCTTCTGCCCGGTAAGCGCGTTGACGAGGCTCGACTTGCCGACGTTGGAGCGGCCGGCGAACGCCACCTCCGGCAGCGAGGGCGGCGGCAGGGCCGGCACCGTGGCGGCGCCGGCGACGAACCGGCATTCGGCGGCGAACAGCAGGCGGCCGGCCTCAAGCGCGGCCTGGTTCAGGGCTTCACCCCCATCTGCCACATGATGAGCCGCTGCTGGGCGATCGACAGCACGTTGTTCCACGCCCAGTAGATCACCAGGCCGGCGGGGAACCGCGCCAGCATGAAGGTGAAGACGATCGGCAGCAACATGAAGATGCGCGCCTGGATGGGATCGGGCGGCGTCGGGTTCAGCTTCTGCTGCAGCCACATGGTGAGGCCCATGATGAGCGGCCAGACGCCCAGGCTGATGAGCTGCAGCGGCCCCAGGTCGGGCACCGCCCATGGCGCCAGGCCGAAGAAATTGATGAACGAGGTGGGGTCGGGCGCCGACAAATCCTTGATCCAGCCGAAGAACGGCGCGTGGCGCATCTCGATGGTGACGAACAGCACCTTGTAGAGCGAGAAGAACACGGGGATCTGGATCACGATCGGCAGGCAGCCGGCCGCCGGGTTCACCTTTTCGCGCTTGTAGAGGGCCATCATCTCCTGGTTGATGCGCTGGCGGTCGTCCTTGTAGCGCTCCTTCAACTTCGTCATCTCCGGCGCCAGCAGCTTCATGCGGCTCATCGCCCGGTACGACTTGTTGGCGAGCGGATAAAACAGCAGTTTGATCGCGATGGTGAGCAGAAGGATCGCGATGCCGAAATTGCCGGTCACCCGGCTCAGGTAATCGAGGGCGTAGAAGATCGGTTTCGTGAGGAAGTAGAACCAGCCGAAATCGACGCCGCGGTCGAACAGCGGGATGGCGAACTGGTCGCGGTAGCGGTCGAGCAGCCGCACTTCCTTGGCGCCGGCGAAGAGCCGCGTCGTGCTGGCGGCCGAGGCGCCGGGCGCGACCGCGACGGCGGCGCCGCTGTAGTCGGCGTGATAGACGTCGGTCTCGCCGCGCTTGGCGTGGGTGAACTGGGCCCGGATCGGGTCGTCCTTGCCAGCCACCAGCGCCACCAGCCAGTATTTGTCGGTGATGCCGAGCCAGCCGCCGGCGCTGTCGAAGGGAATGGCACCGCTTTCCGCCACTTTTTTGTATTTGATCTCCTGCAACGTGCCGTCGAGCACGCCGATGAGCCCCTCGTGCAGGATGTAGAAGCCGAGGGTGGCCGGCGTGCCGGTGCGCGACACGAGGGCGTAGGGATGGAGCGTGACCGGGCTGACGCCGGAGTTCTCCACCCGCTGGGTCACGGTGAAGAGGTACGTGTCATCGAGGGCGAAGGTGCGCGTGAACTTGAGTCCCTCGCCGTTGTCCCAGGTGAGAGTCACCGGATCGCCGGGCGCCAGCACGTCGCGGTCGGCCCGCCACAGAGTCTCCGGGTCCGGTAGCGCCGGCGCAGCGCCGGCCGGCGCCAGCCAACCGAAGTCGGCGTAATAGGCGCCAGCAGCCCCCTCCGGCGACAACAGCACGATGTTCTTGCCGTGCGGCTGGGCGGTCTCGCGATATCGCGCCAGCACCAGATCGTCGATGCGCCCGCCGCGCAACGAGATGGATCCGTTGAGGAACGGCGAGGCGATGGCGACGCGCGGGGCCTCCGCCAGCGCGCCGGCACGATCCTTGAGCGCCGCCGCCGCCGCCG
>CAYPKW010000060.1:0-4693 GCA_964411425.1 uncultured Rhodospirillaceae bacterium | reverse complement strand
CGCCGCCGCCGGCGCGCCCGGCTGCGGCGGCGCGCTCGAAGGTTGCGGCGGGACTTGCGCCGCCTCCTGACGCGCCTGCTCCTTCTGCAGCCGCGGCGCGTCGTAGAAGTACTGGAAGCCCACGAGGATGACGACCGAGGCTACGATCGCCAGGACGAGGTTGCGCTGCTCCATGACCCCGATCCTAACCGGCCGCCTCGGAGCGGCGCCGCCGGCCGACGGCGTCGGGAACCGGGTCGTAACCCGACCCGCCCCAGGGGTGGCAGCGCAGCAGCCGCCCGAGCGCGAGCCAGCAGCCGAGCATGACGCCGTGGCGCGTCACCGCCTCGGCCGCGTACTCCGAGCAGCTCGGCGCGAACCGGCAACTCGGCGCCAGCAGCGGCGAGACGAACCACTGATAAAGGCGAATGAGACCGATCGAAGCGCCCTGCCCCAAGGTCATGGTAACCCCTTCTCCCGCTTCGCCTCGTCCGCGCGGCCCTGCCGCAACCCCAGCCCGCCCAGCGCCGCAGCCAGGTCGCCCACCAGCGCCGCGAACGGCCGCCTCAGCGTCGCGGCCCGCCCGATCACGACGTAATCGTGGCCGGGCGCCGCTTCGAGCGCCATGATCGCCGCCGCGGCCTTGAGCCGCCGCCGGGCCCGATTGCGCTCAACGGAGCCGCCCACTTTGCGGCTGACCGTGAAGCCGACGCGCAAGGCAGCGGCACCGCCGGCGGCGCTGGCCGCGGCTTCGCTCGGCATGGCTTGCAGGATCAAGCCGGGGGTAACCCATTTGCGCCGTGCCGCGGCGACCCGCAAAAATTCGGCGCGCCGCCTCAGCCGATCGACCTTCGCCAAAGCGCCGCTCAGGCGCTCAGACGCTTGCGTCCCTTGGCCCGCCGCTGGGCGATGACCTTGCGGCCGCCCACGGTGGACATGCGCGAGCGGAAACCATGGCGGCGTTTGCGAACCAGCTTGCTTGGCTGATAGGTGCGCTTCACGGCACTTCTCCGTCGCTGGGGCCTCCTCGCGGGCGACGGCAGGCTGTATAAGGGCTGCCCCGGCCGGAGTCAACGCGCTCGCCGCGATTGACCTGCCGCGCGCCGCCGACCAAGTTCAGGGGGCACGCATTGAAACCTGACGATACGCGCATGGCGAAAGAAACACGCATTGAAACCTGACGACACCGGCATGGCGAAAAAGATCCCGCTCGGGCGTCTGGTGCCGCTGCTGGTGCTCGTCCTGGGCATCGCCGTGTTCTTCGGCTTCGGCCTCGATGAGTATCTCGGCTTGGCGCAACTGCGCCGGCACCGGGAATGGTTGATGGCGCAGGTCGAGGCCCGTTACCTTGTTTCGCTGATCGTGTTTTTCGCGATCTACGTGGCGGCCGTTGCCCTTTCGATCCCGGGGGCGGCGGCGCTCACTATCGCCGGCGGCTTCCTGTTCGGGCAGGTCGCGACCACGGCGCTGGTCGCGGTCGCGGCAACGCTGGGCGCCTGCATCCTGTTTCTGGCCGCGCGCAGCGCGTTCGCCGAGTACCTGCGCGCCAAGGCGGGGGCATGGCTCGGGCGCCTCGAACGCGGATTCGCGGAGAACGCGCTCAGCTATCTTCTGGTGCTGCGGCTCATCCCGCTGTTCCCGTTCTTCGCGGTAAACCTGGCGCCGGCGCTGCTCGGCGTGCCGCTCAGGACCTTCGCCATCGGCACCTTCTTCGGCATCATCCCCGGCACCTTCGTGTTCGCCTCGCTCGGCGCCGGGCTCGGCAGCGTGCTCGATATAGGCGACGACTTCGCGCCGGCGAGCGCCTTGACGCCAGAAGTAGTGACCGCGCTGGTCGGGCTTGCCGTGCTGGCCCTGCTGCCGGTCGCCTACAAGCTGTGGCAGCGGCGCCGCGGGCCGCGCAAATGACCGAGACGATCGACACCGACATCTGCGTGATCGGCGCCGGCTCGGCGGGCCTCACCATGGCCGCGGGCGCGAGCCAACTCGGCGCCCGGACCGTGCTCATCGAGGGGCACAAGATGGGCGGCGACTGCCTGAATTACGGCTGCGTGCCCTCCAAGGCGCTACTGGCCGCGGCCCATGCCGCCGAGGCGGCGCGCCGCGCCCGCGGGTTCGGCGTCGAGACGGGCGGCCCCATCGTCGACTTCGCGCGGGTGCGGGACCATCTGCGCCAGGTCATCGCCGCCATTGCGCCAAACGATTCGGCGGCGCGCTTCGAGGGGCTGGGGGTGCGGGTGATCCTCGCCGGCGCCCGCTTCACCGGCCCCAGCGAGATCATCGCCGGCGACTATGCCGTGCGCGCGCGCCGCTTCGTGATCGCCACCGGCTCCTCGCCCCTGGTGCCGCCGATCCGGGGTCTCGACGCCGTCGCCTACCATACCAACGAGACGATCTTCGACCTCGACCGACGGCCGCGCCATCTCGTCGTCGTCGGCGGCGGGCCGGTCGGCTGCGAGCTGGCGCAGGCGTTCCGGCTACTTGGCGCTGAAGTTTCGCTCGTCGAGATGGGCTCGATCTTGCCGAAGGACGACCCGGAACTGGTCGAGCTGCTGCGCCGCCGGCTGGTCGGGGACGGCATAAGGCTTTACGAGGGCGCCCGCGTCGTCGGCGTCGAGCGGACGACGGACGGCATCGGGGTCGAGGTGGAGGGCGCAAGCGAGCGGATCGTCGGCAGTGAGCTGCTGATCGCCGCCGGCCGGCGGGCCAAGCTCGCGGGCCTCGGGCTGGAGGCGGCCGGCATCAAGGCCACGCCCGAGGGCGTCGCGGTGAACGACCGGCTGCGCACCGCCAACCGGCGGGTGTACGCCATCGGCGACGCGGTGGGCGACCTGCCCTTCACCCACATGGCGGCCTATCATGCCGGAATCGTGATCCGCAACGCGCTGTTCCGTCTGCCAGCCAAGGTCGACCGGCGCGCGGCGCCGTGGGTGACCTTCACCGACCCGGAGCTGGCCCAGGTGGGGTTGGGCGAGGCGGCGGCGCGGGCCGAGGGCCGCCCGATCCGCATCCTGCGCTGGCCGTTCGCCGACAACGACCGGGCGCAAACCGAGCGCACGACCGAGGGGCTCGTCAAGGCGATCGTGGGCCCGCGCGGGCGCATTCTCGGCGCCTCGATCCTGGGGCCGCGGGCGGGCGAGCTCATTCATCCCTGGGTCCTGGCTATCGCGAGCGGCCTCAAGATCGGCGCGCTGGCGCAGATGATCGCGCCCTATCCCACGCTGGGCGAGGCCGGCAAACGGGCCGCCGGCAGCTACTTCGCGCCGCGCCTGTTCAGCCAACGCACGCGCCGGCTGGTGCGCTTCCTGCTCCGGTTCGGCTGAGCGGGCATGGCAACGGCGCCCATGAGCGAAGGCAAATCGAGGATTGCGCTCGCCAACAGCCTGTCGACCAAGCTGCTGGTGCTGACGATCGCCTTCGTCATGCTGGCGGAGGTGCTGATCTACGCGCCCTCGATCGGCCGCTTCCGTCTCTCTTACCTGGAGGAGCGCATCGCCGCCGGGCATCTCGCCATCCTCGCCCTGCAGGCGACGCCCGACTACATGGTGGGCGAGGCGCTCGAACGCGAGCTGCTCGACCACGCCAAGGCCTATGTCATCGGCCTCAAGCGGCCAGACGGCATCAAGCTGCAGCTGGGCCAAGGCGCGGTGCCGCCCATCGACGTGCACGTCGATCTCGGCCGGCGCGGCTTCCTCGGTCCCATCCGCGAGGCGTTCGTCGCGCTGAGCCAGTCGGAGAACCGCGTGCTGCGCGTGGTCGGCCCGTCGCCGCGCCAGCCGAAGGCCGTCGTCGAGATCGTGTTCGACGAGGCGCCGATGCGCCTCGCGATGATCGAGTTCTCGAAGCGCATCCTCGCGCTGTCGGTGGCGATCTCGCTGGTCACCGCCCTGCTGCTGTTCTTGAGCCTGCAATGGATGATCGTGCGGCCGCTGCGCCGGTTGAGCGAGAGCATGACGGCGTTCCGCGACGACCCGGAGGACGCCCGGCACCTCATGGTGCCGGGCCGCCGCCGGGACGAGGTCGGCGTGGCTGAGCGCGAACTCGCCCGCATGCAGCAAGGCCTCAGGGCGGCGCTGCACCAGAAGACGCGGTTGGCCGCGCTCGGCACCGCGGTCGCCAAGATCAACCACGACCTGCGCAACCTGCTGGCATCCGCGCGCCTCGTGTCCGACCGGCTCGCCGGCAGCGAAGACCCGCAGGTGACGCGCCTGGCGCCGAGCCTGGTTGCGGCCATCGACCGCGCCGTCCACCTGTGCACCAACGTGCTGAACTTCACCGGCGAGGGGCCGCCGCCGCTCGACCGCAGCCGATTCCCTCTCGCCCGGCTGGTCGAGGAAGTGGGCCAATCGCTGCCGGCGCGGCAGGACGGCGAAACCGAATGGGAGAACGCGGTCGGCGCCGAGGTCGAAATCGAGGCCGACCGCGACCAGCTCTTTCGCGTGCTGGCCAATCTCGGCCAAAACGCCTTTCAGGCCGGGGCCACGCGGGTCGAGGTGAGCGCTGAAGCAGGCGACGGCCGGCTCGTCGTCGAGGTGGCGGACAACGGCCCGGGCCTTGCGCCGCGGGCGCGCGAGCGGCTGTTCCAGCCGTTCGCCGGAACGGCGCGCTCCGGCGGGTCGGGTTTGGGGCTCGCCATCGCGCGCGATCTGATGCACGCGCATGGCGGCGACATCGCGCTCGCCCGCAGCGACGCCCGCGGCACGGTGTTCCGGCT
>CAYPKW010000059.1:0-16774 GCA_964411425.1 uncultured Rhodospirillaceae bacterium | reverse complement strand
CCGCCGACGAGCGCGCTCAAGGGAGTAAAGCCTTCGATGATCATGGCGGCGTCTCTCCATGGCCGCCCGCGCCGGCGACGAGGCGGGAGTATAGAGTACTTCCCGCGCAAGGGGACGCGCTGCGACGGAGCGATTTCGGCCGGCGCCCTTCAGGACGCAATCAGCCACTCGTGAGCGGGATTGTTCTTGAAGACCCAACGGCGACGAGGTCCCGCCGATTGACTCAGCGGAGGCCTTTTCGGTCTGCGCCACGCGGTCACGCTGTCGGTCAATGCTCAATTGTGCTACCCTTTCCAATGCCTGGGAGGAGGCATCTGGGAACTCCCAGTTCAAAGGAGTGCGCCTCATGTTACGCCATCAGTCGCGTCGAGCCATCCTTCGAGCCGTGTTGTTGTTGGGACTTGTGCCGGCGCTGGGGGCTTGCTGCCCGATGTTTGGGCCCAGATTCCCCTCCCCAAGTCGCCCCGGCGATGTTCCCCCATGGTGCGAATGATCGTCGCTCGCCGTGCCGGCCGGCAGACGCGCCGGCGCCAGCGGCGTCCGGCCTTTCAGCAAGTCGCTGGCGCGCTCCGCCAGCGCGATCACCGCCGCGTTGATCGGCCCGGTGGCGATCGAGGGAAATATCGATGCGTCGCAGACATAGAGGCCGTCCACGCCGCTCACCTTGAGAGCCGGGTCGACCACGGCCCCAGCGTCAATGCCCATCCGGCAGGTGCCGACCGGATGGTGATGGGTCAATGCCGCCTTCTCCAGGAATGCGAGCCTATCCGCCCTGCTCTTCACGGCGGGGCCCGGCAGCACCTCCTCGGCACGCCATTCCGCCAGCGCCTTCGCGCCGCCGACCGCCCGCGCCATTGCCAGCGCCGCCAGATACGCCTCGCGATCATATTCCTCGGCCAGATAGTTCGGATCGATCGCCGGCTGCTTGCCTGGATCGGACGAAGCAAGCCGAATCGAACCGCGGCTTCTCGGATGGGTGAAGCCGAACATCAACGTATACGACTCGCCAACCGGCGGCGGCGTGAACCGCTCGGCGGTCACCGGCAGCACGACGCAGGCCAGGACCAGTTCCGGCGGCGCGCCTTCCCCCGTACGCTCGATATACATCAGAGATTCGGAATGCTGATACTTGGACGGCGGCACGCCGCGGCGCGAGCGGTAAACGTTGCCGCCCGACAATAGATGATCGTGCAAATTGCGCCCGACCGCGGGCAGGTCGTGTTTGACCGCGATGCCCAGCGCGCGCAACTCATCGGCGGGACCGATACCGGAGCGCAACAACAGCACCGGCGAGCCGATCGTACCGGCCGCCAGGATGACACCGCGTTCGGCGGCCAATTCGACCGTTCCGCCCCGCGCCCGCGCCAGCGCTCCTCGACACCGCGCCCCCTCCATCGTCAGCCACGCAACCTCGGTCTCGGTGAACAGCCTGAGATTAGGTCGCCCCATGACCGGGGTCAGGTAGGCGTCGGCAACGGTCTGCCGCTTGTCGTCCTTGATCGTGAGCGTATTGAGCGTGGCTCCCGCGAGGCGCGGGCCGTTGTGCTCGTCAATCGGTGGAATACCGATCTCGGCGCCGGCCTGCATGTAGGCGACGGTCACCGGATTGGGCTCGACCGGGCGGATCAGATGAATCGGTCCGCTGTCGCCATGGTACTCGGAAGCGCCCGGCGTGTACGTTTCGGAACGAATGAAATAGGGCAACAGGTCGAGATAGCCCCACCCGATGCAGCCGCCGGCAACCCAGCGGTCGAAATCGCTCGGGTGCCCGCGCACATGCGCCATGGCGTTGATCGCGGTCGAACCCCCGACCACGCGCCCACGAGGCCAGTCATGCACCCGATTCGCGGTGCGGCGTTGCGGCAGGGTGCGATACGCCCAGTCGACGTCGCTGCCCTGCAGGGCCGGCCATCGGGCCGGCGCCGCGATCAGCGGATCGATCGCCGGTCCGCCGGCCTCGACCACGCCGACCCGCAGGCCGGGATCTTCGCTGAGGCGAGCCGCCAACACCGATCCGGCGGCGCCCGAACCGATGACGAGGAAATCGAACCGATGTTCCGGTCGAGAGCGCATGCGCCATGAACCGATCCCCACCGCGGCCGGATATTGGTTTCACTTTTTCCGATGCGAGTCTATCATGCGACGAACCGAGCCGGGGCGGCTGCAGCACGATGACGAATACGCGCATCAAGGAACCGGTCATCACGCTTTCAGCCGGTCCGGTGGCCGCCTTTCCGCGGGTGCTGCGGGCCATGTCGCGGCCGGTTCACTACGACTTCGATCCTTACTTCCAGCAATTCTACGAAGACGTAACCCGCAAGGCCGCCAAGGCACTGAAGGTGCGGCAACCGGCGCTGATTCTCCACTGCGAACCGGCGCCGGCGATAGAGGCGGCAGCCGCGTCGTTGATCTCGCCTGGCGACGTGGTCCTCAACCTTGCATCCGGCGTCTATGGCAAGGGGTTCGGCTATTGGTCGGCCCGCTACAACAAGGAATTGATCGAGATCGAGGTGCCCTATAACGAATCGATCGATCCGCAGCAGGTGGCGGACGCCTTTCGCAGACGCCCGGATATCAAGATCGTCTCTCTGGTCCACCACGATACCCCGTCCGGCACCATCAATCCGGCCCGCGAGATCGGCAAGATCGTACGCGATCACGACGCGCTTCTGTTGGTCGACGCGGTGTCATCCTTCGCCGGCATGGACATCCATCCCGACGATTGCCACGCCGACATTTTCATAACCGGCCCCGGCAAGTGCCTGGGCGGCGCGCCGGGTGTCACCCTGATGGCGGTCAGCGATCGTGCCTGGAAGCACATGGAGGCGAATCCGAAGGCGCCGCGCGCGTCGGTGCTGAGCCTGCTCGACTGGCAGGACGCCTGGAGCAAGGACAAGCCCTTCCCCTTTACTCCCTCGGTCACCGAGGTGAACGGTCTCGACGCGGTGCTCGACCAGTACCTGGAGGAGGGACCGGAGCAGGTCTGGCAGCGCCACGCGCTCACTGCGCGCGCGTGTCGTACCGGCATCAAGGCCATGGGCCTGCTGCTGTGGGCGAAAACCGAGAACATCGCCGCGCCGACAACGACGGCGGTGCGCATTCCGGACGGCCTCCGGGATTCCGACATCATTCGCGCGGCGCGCGAGCAATTCGGTGTCGTGTTTTCCGCCGGCCGCGGCGAGACACTGGGCAAGCTGTTGCGCATCGGCCATATGGGCCCAGTGGCGGAGCCAATCTACGCGATCGTCGCGTTGGCCGCGCTGGGCGGCGCGCTGCGCAAGCTCGGGCGCAAGATCGACGTCGGCGCCGGCATCGAGGCGGCAATGACCGCGATCCAGTCCGACCGCGGCTGAGGCAAGGCTCCGCCGCCCGCGCCGATCCGGAACCAGCAGGTAACAATGCGAGGGGGTTCATAGAATGCGCAGATTCGAAGGACGCGTGGCAGCGGTCACCGGCGCCGCGCGGGGCATCGGCAAGGCCGTCGCCCAACGGTTGGCACGAGAGGGTGCCGTCGTCGTCGCGGTCGATATCAAGGGCGACGGCGCCGCGCAGACCGCCAAGGCGATCGGCGGCGGCGCGATCGCTGAGACTTGCGACATCGGCGATCCGGACGCGGTGGCGGGACTATTCGCCGCCGTGGCCGCGAGATGCGGCAAGCTCGACGTGCTGATCAACAACGGCGCCATCGTGCCGTTCGTGCCGTGGGACAAGCTGAATTTCGAGGAATGGCGGCGCGTCCTGCGCGTCAACCTGGACGGGCTCTTCCTGATGTGCCGCGGCGGCTCCGATCTCATGCGCAAGAACAACTACGGCCGCATCGTCAACATCTGCTCCAACTCGATCTTCGCCGGCACGCCCAACATGGCGCACTACGTCGCCTCGAAGGGCGGCGTGCTGACCTTCACCCGCGCGCTGGCGACGGAGCTAGGCGCCTACAAGATCACGGCCAACTCGGTCTGCCCGGGGCTCACCGACACCGAGGGCGTGCAGCAGACGCCGCACAAGGAGGCCTTCGGCTTCGTCGAGATGCTGCAGGCCATCAAGGGTAAGGGTACGCCGGCGGACATCGTGCCGGCGGTGGCATTTCTCGCCTCGGAAGAGGCGCACTGGATCACCGGCCAGGCTCTCGCGGTCGATGCCGGCATGGTGCGCTGGTAAGGCGGAACGGCGGGGCTGCAAACGGGAGCCCGCGCCGGTTCAGGCGTAATAGTCGGTCCCTTTCTTGTAGCTCTTGAAGCTGTCGGGATCGTGCGAATAAAACAGCTCGGCATCGTACTTCGCCGCCAGATCCTTTAGCCGCTGCATCGACTTCAGGCTCCCGACTGGATCAAGGTGGAAGCTGGAGATGCACATCATGTCCATGTTTTTCTGGCTGTAGCAGGCGTCGGCGGTAAATAGCATCGGCCGGCGATTCTTCAGCTCCACCATCATGCTGTAATGTCCGGCGGTGTGGCCCGGCGTCTCGAACAGCCACAGGCCCTTGGCGATCTCCTGGTCGCCTTTCAGCGTCTGGAAGGTCGGCGTGTACATCTCCAGCGCCGGGTCCGGCGGCAGTTCCTTGCCCTTCTTCTTCAGCAGGTCCGGCGCGAAGGTCAGATCGGAGTACCCCAGATGCTCGAAGGGTTGGCAGTTGCCGCTCGCCTCGAGTTCCGCCGCGTGGCAGATGGTGCACGCCTTGTGCAGGTGCTTGTTGCCGCCGCAATGGTCGAAGTGGTAATGCGAATTGACGACAAAGTTGATGTCATCGGTCTTCAGGCCGATCTTCGCCAACAATCCCGGTATGGTCTGCTGCTTGTCCTGGACCGGCTTCTCGAAGGGCAGCACCCGCATCACATGGTCGAAGTCGTAACCGGTGTCGAACATGTAGCGACCGTCCTTGTGCTCGACCAGGACGGCATAGCAGGGGAAGCGGAACTCGCCGCCCGGACCGCGGTTCCAAAAGGCGTGGAAGCCGTCGATCACCAGGGTTCCGCCGTCAAGCAGATAGACTTTCGTATCGGACATCGTCATAGCCTCCTATCTCGTCATCGGTCGCCGCGCACATAGGGCAGGCCCAGGGCCGGCGGCAGCACGCTGTGGCGGGCGAACACAACCAGCACCAGCATCACCATCGCGAACGGCAGCATCTGGACGACGTCGGTCGGAATGTTGATCGCGGCTACCTGCAGCGCCGTCGTCATCGCCAGGCTGATGCCGAACATCGCGGCGCCCAGCAGCACCCAGACCGGCCGGCCTCGCGCCAGCATGGCCAGAACGATACCGATGAAGCCGGCGCCGCCTGTCATGAACGGCACGAACAGGCCGGCGCCGACATTCGCCATATAGGCACCCCCGACCCCCGCCAAGAAACCGGTCGCCAGCACCGCGAGGGAACGCGCCTTGATCACGCTCACTCCCGCGGCATCGAGGGCGGCCGGTTTGCTGCCGGCCGCCTCGAGGTTGAGGCCGACATAACTGGCGCGGAACAGCCAAGTCAGTCCCAGCACCAGTAACACGCCCAGATAGACCACGGGATTGTGGCTGAACAGTGCCTTGCCGACGACGGGGATCTGGCTCAGCCCCGGCAGTTCGAGCACCGGTGCCCGCGACAGGCGCGGGTAGGTCTTGCTGAACTGGAAGAAATGCAGCAGAGCGGTCAGCCCCTCCATCCCGAGCGTGACGGCGATGCCGATCACGATCTGGTTCAAGCCGAAGCGGATGCACAGCACGGCAACGACGGCGGCGACCAACATGCCACCCAGTCCCCCCAACAGGAAGCCGAGCCAGAAGGACTCCATATAGAAAGTGGCGACGAAGCCGGCATAGGCCCCCGACAGCATCATCCCCTCGATCCCGATGTTGAGCACACCGGCCTTCTCCGAGATCTGCTCGCCAAGCCCGGCCAGCAGCAATGGCACGCCCGCCGTCACCGCGCCGAAGAGCAGCGACGTGAGAAACGCTTCGGTCAGCAACGCTTCCACGGCTCAAATCTTCATGCGCCTGCGGCGGACGTGATCGAGATATTCGACCAGCGCCAAGAACACGAGCAGCAGCGCAACCAGCACGAGCACATAATGCTGCGGCACGCCGACACGCCGTGCGGCGCTTTCGCCGCCAATCATCAACGCCGAAAAGAACAGGGTGAACCCGATCACCGCATAACCGTTGAACCGGGCAAGAAACACGATCGGCACCACCAGCAGACCGAAGGCCGGGTTCCAGTCGGCGCGCACCGTGCCCCAGACGCCCAGGATCTCGACCGAGCCGCCAAGGCCGATCAGGCCCGCGCTAAGCGCGAAGGTGGCAACGGTGAGCCAACCGACATCGAGACCGGCGTGCACGGCGGCGCCCGGATTGGCGCCCACCACTTGCAGCTTCAGGCCGAATGCGGTGCGGGTCATCATCAAGTGCACCAGAATCACGACCGCGAGTGCCACCAGCACGCCGCTGTGTATCGTCGTCTCGAAGAGACGGGGCAGGCGGTCCTCGACCGGCAAGCTGCGCGTCTGGGGAACCGTCGTGCCGGGATCGCGGAAGAACAGCTTGACCAGCACGTTGGCGAAGCTGGTGCCAAGAAAACTCATCATCAGCGAGGTGACGATCTCGTTGACGCCGTAGCGAGCCTTGAGGACGGCAGGGACCAACGACCAAGCCGCCGCCACGGCGCTCGAAACGATCATGCAGGCCAAGAGGGTCCCCCAGCGCGGCAACCACTCGATCAGAGCGGGTGCGAGGGCGGCCGTGACGACGGCGGCCAGCAGAAACTGGCCGTCGCCGCCCAGGTTCCAGAGGCCGGCGCGAAAGGCAACGATCAGACCCGCGGCGATCAGCAGCAACGGCGCCATGCGGGTGAAGGTTTCTTGCAGTCCACCCCAACTCAACAAGCCGCGCTTCACCACGTAGCCGTAGTACTGAAGCGGATCCTTGCCCAGCAGCAACAGAATCACGCCGCCGAGGGCGAGCGCCATCAGCACGGGAACCAACACCCGAAACAGGGCGGCCCGCAACTCTCCGGCAACCTCGCCGCCGAGACGATCGCCGCCGCCGCCGCCGGCCTCCGACTCGATGCTCATGCCGCTTCGGCTCCGGTCATGAGGAGCCCGACCTTGCGCTCGACCTCGCCGCTGTTCTCGACGATTCCCGCCAGCCGGCCCTGAAACATGACGCCGACGCGGTCGCTGATCTCGATCAGCTCGTCAAGGTCAGTGGAAACAACGATGATCGCCAGTCCGCGCTCCGCGCTGGCCAGGATGCGGTCATGCGCGAGGTGCGTGTTCTGCAGATCGAGCCCGTGGGTCGGTTTGTTGAAGACGACGATGCCGGCTTCGGCGTTCAGCTCGCGCGCCAATAGAACTTTCTGGACGTTGCCGCCCGACAGCTTATCGATCGTGGTTTTTTCCGACGGCGTACGTATGTCGTGACGGCGGATCTGTTCTCGGGCGTGGTTGTGGATATGGGGCCAATTGCTGAAGCCGCGGCGCCAATAAGGCGCCGCGCCGATCTCCTTGAGCACGAGATTGGTGGCGACGGAGAAAGGCCCGACGGTACCCTCGCCTACACGCTCGTCGGTAACGTAACGAATGCCCTTCTTGCGCCGCCGCGGCACGCGATCGCGCGTGATATCGACGCCCGCCAGATCGATTCGCCCCGCGATCGCCATGCGTTGGCCGGCCAGAACTTCCGCGAGATGCTTCTGGCCGTTGCCATCGACCCCGGCGATGCCCAGGATCTCGCCGGGCCAAAGATCGAAACTGACGTCTTGCAATGCACATTCGCCGCGCGTCGCCATGGTGTGCAGCCCGCGGACGCCGAGCCGCGGCGGGCTGTCGCGATCGACAATGCGATTCTTGTGCGCCCTCCGTCCGCGGCCGACGAGGGTTTCGGCGTCGCGCTCGTGCTGCGCGCTGCTGCCGAACATCATCTGGATGACCGTCTCCGTGGCCTCGGCCTCGCTCATGCGCTGAAGCCTTTCCGGCACGATCTGGCCAACCACGCGGCCCAGCCGCAGTACCGAAATGCAATCGCCGAGATCGTAAGCCTCCCTCAGCTTGTGCGTGATCAGGATGACGGCCACTCCTTTGTCCCGCAGCCGCTTCATGACCTGGCCGAGATCGCGCACGCCCTGTGGCGTAAGCATCGACGTCGGCTCGTCGAGGATCAGCACCTTTTCGCCGCGCCACAGCGCCCGCATGATCTCGACCTGCTGCTGCTCGCCCAACGACAACCGGCCGACGAGCGCGTCGGGGTCGATATCGACCCCGAGCAGCGCCGACAGTTCGCGGAACCGGTGCAACGCCGGCTCGCGGTTCAGGCGCCGCCACCACGGTCCCCCCAACATCAAGTTTTCAATCACCGCGATGCTCGGCACCAGCAGCACATGTTGGAACACGGTGCCGATGCCCAGCACCAAGCTCGCGCGCGGCGATGCGATTTTCACCGGCCGGCCGTCGATCAGAATTTCGCCTTCGTCGGGCTGTTGCATGCCGGCAAGGATGCCGATCAGCGTCGACTTGCCGGCGCCATTTTCGCCGAGCAGGACATGGATTTCCCCGGCGCGGAATTCGAGCGAAACCTCGTCATTGGCGAGAACGCCGGGAAAACGTTTGATGATGTTCCGCACGGCGGCGACGGGGGCGCCATGCGCACCGTCTCCCCCGCCGCGCCGGGCAGATGACGCGAGTTGCTCCTTCATGGCCGTTCTTTGCACCGGCCCGCGCCGCCCTCAACAGGTTGGCGCGGCCCGATGCAAATCAGTGGGTGTTACGCGCCCCTTACTGCGGCGCGTCGGTGACCGAGGTCATCATGGCACGGACTTTCTCCGCCTCCCAGACCGGCTCCACCTTCATGGCGCCGTCGACGATCTGCTGGCGGATCGCCGTCACGTCATTCCAGATGTCGGCTGCAATGTGCGGGCTGTGCAACAGTTGCACGGAATCGTCGGCCAGCTGGATCGAGTAGCCCTTGGTGCCGAAGGTGTCGGCCTTCAGGTCCTCCACCATCGCCGAGAACACCGGCACTAGGTTCCAGATCACCGAGGACAGCAGGTTGCCCTTGTCGATCGAGGTCTTGTCGCCGATCACGTCGATGAACCAAACCTTGCCGCCGTTGGTCGACATGCTGGTCTCGACCGCCTGCAGCATGCCAAAGGTGGCACCGTCGCCCTGGCCGAAGATCACGTCGGCGCCGGCGCCGATGACCGATTCGGTAACGCGGCGGCCGCCGGCGGCGTCGGAATAGGCCGCGGGACCGATCACCGCGTAGAGGATCTTCACGCTCGGGTCGGTAGCCTGGACTCCCTGGGCGAACGCCGCCGACTGGGAGTTCCACGACGGCGGCTCGCCCGATACGACGATGCCAACCGCCTTGGTCGCTGTCGTCCGCGCCGCCAGCACGCCGGCCAGATAAGCGCCTTCATGGCCGCTCAGTGTGTAGTCCGCAACGGCGCCCTTCTTGTTCGCGTCCGGCCGGTCGACGATCGCGACCGGCACGTTTTTCTCCGCGCCGATCTCCGGCGCGGCGGTATTGTAACCGCTGGCATGGGCGATCATCAGGCTTGCACCGTCGTCCGCCAGCTCGCGCAACTGCGGATGCACGTCGCCGTAGCCAAGGCCGGTGGCCGGCATGAATTCCAAACCGAACTTCTCGGCGACCGCCTTGGCTGCGTCATGCCCCTGTTGGTTCCAACCGAAATCGGTCGGATCCTCGGGCGTGAGAACCGCGATGCTCTTGACTTCGCCGGCCACCGCGCCGCCCGGCACCGCCATCATGCTTGCGCAGGCCACGGCCGCCGCGAAGGCCAGCCGGGTTGCGTTCCGTGTCGCGATCTTCGTCATGGCTCTAACCTCCAAACATTTGAAACGTTTCGTAAATCACGTTGTGGTCTCTCTGCCGCGTATCGTCAAGACGTTAGCGATCTCGCTATTGATCGAATGGTTGTCCTCCCTTGGTTGCTTCCCCTCGTTTCGCTCATGCGCTCTCACGGCTCCTGCAGCGCCTTGCGCACGGCGACCAATTTGCGCGCCCGCTGTTTCTGGAGCTCGGCCACTCGCTCCGGGGCATAGGAAAACACGCCGGCGCCGCTCTTGATCCCCAGTTTCCCCTGCGCGGTGCGGCGGGTGACGAAGTCTGCCACGTCGGCCCGGCCGCACAGATCTCCGTTCAGATAACCGCCGACGGCCTGGTAGATGTCGAGCCCGGCCATGTCCAAGAGCGCCATCGGGCCGACGACAGAGAGCTTGTAACCGATGCCCCAGGAAACGCAGGTGTCCAACCCTTCGGCGTCGATGACGCCCTTCTCCACGAGGTCGACGCATTCCCGCAACAGCGCGTAAAGCACGCGGTTCTCGACAAAGCCCGGCACGTCCTTCTTCACCACGACCGGCAGAAGGCCGGCCGACTTGATGAGATCGACCAGCCAACCGACGACGGCGGCCGAGGTCTTGGCCCCCGCGATCACCTCGATCATGGGAATGATGTGCGGCGGGTTCGACCAGTGCATGCCGACGACTCGCTCCGGGGCCGCGACATGTTCCTGAATCTTCGTTATCGGTATGCCCGAGGTATCCGACGCCAGTACGCATTCGCTCGTGACCGACGCCTCGACTTCCTTGAAGACCTTGACCTTGAGCTCGAGATTTTCCGGGACCGTCTCCAGCACCAAGTCGGCGCCGGCCACGCACTCGGCCAGCGTTTCGGCGATCGCGACCGTCGCACCGTCGCTTTTGTCGGGCTGGCCCAGGCTGGACAGAACGGCGGCGGCCGTTTCTAAACCCTGAAGCGCCTTGGCGCGCTGAGTCGGGTCGCCGTCGTAGGCCGAAACGCTCAAGCCCGCGCGCGACAACGTGGCGGCGATGCCTGGACCCATGGTGCCAAGACCGATAACGGCCGCCTTCGTCATGCTGCCTCCCGCAATGCTTTCATGCCGGGCGTCCCTATGCGGTCGCCTTCTTGAATGCCGGCCGGGCCACGATGCTGTCGCGCCACGCCCGGACGCCGGCAAGGCCGGGCAGTTCGACCGGGAAATCCAGGCATCGATGAACGATGGGGCCGAGGCAGATGTCCGCCAGCGTGATGGCGCCGCCGGCTATCCAAGGTCGGCCGCCGATACCGGTCTCGAGGATGCCAAGCTGTGTCGTCAGCTCCTTCGCGTCCTCAGCCCAACTGGCGGCCCGCTCGGCGGCCGGCTTCTTGGCCTCGCGGAAGATTCCGAGATAGGTTCCGTTGAGCGAGGCGAGCTGCCAATCCATCCAGCGCTCCACCAGGCTGCGCTCACCGGCGTCGACCGGATAGAAAGCCCGGCCGAGATACTTGTTGCAGATATAGCGCAGGATCGTATTCGACTCCCAGACCACCGTGTCGCCATCCACCAGCGTCGGCACCTTGGCATTCGGATTGAGCTTGAGATAAGCGGCGTCCTGGGTGTTGTTGAACTGCCGACCGTAATCCTCGCGCCGGTAGGGCGTGCCCAGCTCCTCGAGCAGCCAGACGACTTTTTGCACGTTGCCGGACGTGCCGCGACCCAGGACCCTCAACATTTTTCCCCCACTTTCTTGCCATTCAGGGCCGCGGCCCGGTTCCCGTTGCCGTGGCCAGGATGGCGCCGTCGGCCGTTCGGTTCGGTACCGATCATTCCCGCGGCTTGTACGCGACTGCATCCATCTCGATCTTGCACTCGATCACGGCCCTGGCCTCGACCGTCGTGCGCGACACGCGCCCCTCCGGAAAGTACTCGGCGAACACCCTGTTATAGCGCCCGAAGTTGCGTGCGTCCGCGAGATACACCGTAACCTTCACGACATCCGGAAGGTCGGCACCCTCCAGCGCCAGGATGCGACGGATGGACTCGATGGTCCAGCGCGTTTCTTCCTCGATGTCGCCGACGCACATGTTGCCTTTCTCGTCCTTGGCGACCTGGCCGGAGACGAAGATGAAATCGCCGGCGCGCATGGCGGGATGGAACGGCAGGTTCGAGTTCTTGATGCCGATGGGAACGATTCCTTTTTTCACGTCGCCTCTCCTCGATGCCCCGCTCACAGGGCCGAAGTCTCGATTATGTCGACGCCGCGCTGGCGGTCGATCAGGTAGCACAACCCGCGATCGTCGATGGTGACATCGTTGGACGACGCCAGATCGCAGCCCTCGGGCGGGTCCGGCTCATAGAACGCCACCTCGCGCGGCGCGAAGGGATCGGCGATGTCCAGGATTCGCAAGCCTTTCGCGAACCAGGCAAAGGGAATGACACTCCCCTTGAATCGCTCCGAAGGCTGGTGGCAGCCCATCATCTGCGGCTGCGGCGATCCGTCCTTGTCGAGCCCCTCGACCTGGAACGTGGCAATCGGCACCGGGCAGCGCTCGTTCGTGATGTCGTAGATCCAGGCGAAGGCCGGCGCCGCCGGCCACAATTTTGCGACATCCTCGTCGGCGACCACCATTACCTTGCGGCCCTTCAATGGCTGCGGGATCGGTAGGCAGGTGTGCGTCGGATGCGGAAAGGAGGGCGTCGTATTGCCGCCCGCGATCAGCGTCGGCTTCGACAGGTCCGAAATGTCGAGAATGTAGTAGCCGTGGTGCCAGTAACTGACGTACAGCCGATCGGCGAGGCGCATGGGATGATGGCAACGCGGTGGCGTCCAATTCTCCCACGGATAGGGCTCGGCCCCCGCTTTCCATTGGCCCGGGATCCACCAGCGGCCCGCCTCCTCCGGCTTCGCCGGGTCCTTGAGGTCGAGGATCATGGCAATGTTGCCGACGTAGCCCTCCGCCGTCGGCGATATGTAGGCGTAGCGGCCGTCGAAATCGTAGCGGTGCACGCCCTTGCCATGGGTCCGCCATTTGCCGATCAGGCGCGGCGCGCTCGGCTTCGACACATCGTAAATGCCGAGGCCGCCGCCGAACTCCCTGTCGCCCTCAGCCCCCTGGCGCTCGTGATTGACGATCATGAGGCCGTCGGCGACGCGCACCTTGTGGGAGTGCCAGCCGGTGGGCATTTCGATCCTGGCAAGCAGCCTCGGTTGCCGCGGATCGGCGACATCGACGATCGAGGTACCGGCCGGCGCCCGCATATGGCCGATGTAGAGAATGCGCCCGTCCACCCAGACCTGGCCGCCGCCTGGGCAATCGAAATGCGTCAGACGCTTGCTGTTCTTGGCGCTCGCCATTTGAGCGGGTTCTACCCGACGAAACCGTTGACCGTTCCTAGGCCAGCGCGATCACTTCACCGGTCTTGGTCTTACCGTGCTTCCGGTAGAAGGCGAGCGCCTTCAGCGTCGGCTCGTCGCTGGCCACGAACAGGATCGCCGGATTATTGTCCGAGCCGTTCGCATGCTCGCACCAAGTGCCGCCGGGCACCGCGAAGGTGTCGAACTGCTCCCAATCGAGCCGCTTGCCGTCGATGACACTGTAGCCCTTGCCCTCGAAGGGGGCGCAGATCAGGCTGGCGCTCTGCTTCAGCGGCAAAGTCCGCTCGCCGGGCCGCAACATCTGCATGAAGAAGGTGACGGTCTTGTAGATCGGCTGTCCGGTGGTCGGATCGACATACTCGATCGTCACGCCTTCGTACGGGTCGCCCTCCCAATCGCGGAACTTCTGCAGCAGTTCCCGCATCATGTCGTAGCGATAGACGTACATCGGCGACGCCGCGCCGGCGCCGCGACGATGGGACACGAAACGCGGCAGCAACCCGCCATGGCCGTAAACGAGCTGCGAGTAATCGGCCGGGAAGCGTTCCGACTGCATCGCCCGGCGGACCCGCTTGCCCTCCTCCTCCTCCGTGTAGTCATGCTCGAAATACATGGAGTTGAGGGTTTCCGCGAGCGGCAGGTCGAGGACGCTCAGGTTGATCGCCGGTTGGTCGCCTTTGTTGCCGTGATTGTGCCAAGTGTCGTGCGGCGTCAAGACGAGGTCGCCGGGGCCGAAGGTGATGTTTTCGCCCTCGACGCCGGTAAAGTTCATCTTGCCGGTCAGCCCGAGGCGGATCGCATTGGGCGAATGGCGGTGCGGCGGCATGATTTCGCGCGGATCGTTGAGCCTGTAGGCGACATAGAGCGTCGTGACCGTGGCCCGCTTCGGCGCCAGGCCGGGATTGACGAGGACGAGCGAACGGCGCTCCGATGTCTCGGTGGTAATCAACTCCGCCGAGCGGTAGAGCAGCGGCTCGATCTCCGTCTTGTATTTCCAGAGATGCGGAACCGCCTTCTGCGTATCCATGACTTGACGGTCTTCGTCATGCTTCACGCTGCGGTCGACCACCCAGTAGGGCGCCATGTTGTGGCGCGATACGTCGGCATGGAGCCGGTCCAGCGCCGCTTGAAGATCGATGACTTTGGCTTCTCCGCCCGAAACCTGCATCCTTGCACCTCAGGTGTAACCGTCCCACCGGTGGCCGGAATCGCGGCCGAACCAATCCGAAGAAAATGGCCCGATGCGCGTTGTAGGGACGCGGCAATCGTAATCACGTCGCCACAGCAACGTCAACCCTTGCCGCCCTTGGCGCCAATTGTTGCGGCGCTTCATTCGCGATATCGTTCGGACCGAGGATCGGTTCGGCGTCGCCGCGTCTAGCCGAAATCCGTGGGGCCGGGCGTCATGACCAAGAGCGACACATATGACTATGTCATCGTCGGCGCCGGCTCCGCCGGTTGCGTGCTCGCGAACCGACTGTCGGAGGACGCGGACGCCAAGGTTCTCATCCTCGAGGCCGGCGGCTGGGACCGCGATCCATGGATCCATATTCCGCTCGGTTGGGGCAGGATCCTGCAGAACCGCCTGCACGACTGGATGTATTTCTGCGAACCGGAGGAGAGCGTAGGCGGGCGGCGCGTGGAGTGTGCCCGCGGCAAGGTCGTCGGCGGGTCATCGTCCGTCAACGCGATGGCCTATGTGCGTGGCAACCGCGGCGATTTCGATCGCTGGCGGGCCAATGGCCTTGTCGGGTGGTCCTACGAAGACGTTCTTCCCTATTTCCGCAAGCAGGAGACCTGGGAGGGCGGCGCCAGCGCCTATCGAGGCGGCGACGGTCCGCTAACGACGCAGACTTGCCGTTACCAGGACCCGCTGCTCGACGCCTTTGCTGAAGCGGGTCGATCGGCCGGACATCCGTGGACGGACGACTACAACGGCGAACGGCAGGAGGGATTCGGCCGGCTGCAGATGACGATCCGCAATGGACGGCGTTGCAGCAGCGCCAGCGCCTATCTCCGGCCGGCGCTGAGACGCCGGAACCTGAGCATCGAAGTGCGCGCCGTCGTCACCCGCGTCGTGTTCGAGCGAAATCGCGCCGTCGGCGTCGAAATCATGCAGGGTAACGAGCAGAGAATCGCGCGAGCCGACCGCGAAGTGATTCTTTGCGGCGGCGTCATCAATACGCCGCAAATTCTGATGCTGTCGGGCGTGGGCGATCCGGCGGAATTGAAGAGGCTGGATATCCCGCTAACGGTCGGGCTCACCGGGGTCGGCAGGAACTTGCAGGATCACGTCTCGGTCATTCTGATGTACCAGCGCATGAGCCCCGGGCCCTTTCATCGCATGATGCGGTACGACCGGATCGCGCGCGAACTGTGCAAGGCTTACTTTTTTGGCAAGGGCTTCGCCGCCGACGTGCCAGGCGGCATTGCCGCGTTCCTCAAGAGCCGACCCGAACTGCCGCAACCCGATATCCAGTTTCTGCTGACCGCGGCGCCGTTCGGGGCATGGCCCTACTTGGCGCCGTTCAAGGCGCCGTTCACCGACGGTTTCGCCTGCCGGATCGTGATGCTGCATCCGGAGAGCCGCGGCATGGTGGCCCTGCGGTCGCGCGATCCGAACGCGCATCCCCGAATCCTGCAAAGATTTCTGTCGACCGATGCCGACTGGACGTCGTTGCGGGCCGGCGTGCGGCTGGCGCGCGAGGTCGCGGCCCAACCCTCGCTGCGCCCGTTCATCGCCAAGGAGATGGCGCCCGGACCCGAGGCTGCGGCGGACTCCGATATCGACGCCCATATCCGAAAATCGGCGATTACCGTGCACCATCCGCTCGGCACCTGCAAAATGGGGCTCGACTCGGACGACACCGCCGTGGTCGACACGAGCCTCCGTGTCCGTGGGACGGAAGCGCTTCGCGTAATCGATGCGTCCGTGATGCCCGATCTCGTCACCGGCAATATCAACGCCGCCGTCGTGATGATCGCGGAAAAAGCCGCGCAGCACATCCGCGGGCATTAGGCCGGAGTTTCCAGCTTGCCGGTTTTGTGTTGGTAGCGGAGGAGCGCAGCCAGCGAGCGCGATGATGGGTCAGCCGGCGTCTAGATCGATTGCGTTCGCCTGCGCGAGCGCCAGCAGGTTCTCCGGCCGCGCCAGTTCTTCGGCCGCTTCCTGGGAGCCCAGCCAGGCGGCAACCTCGAGTACCTGGAGGCGGCTCGCCTCGACCCGGTTCGCGGGCCGGCCCTTCGTCTGCGCCGCGTGGTCGATGAGCAGCTGGATCGCCCAGTTCATGTAGAGGGCCTTCTCGCCCAGGCGCGCCGCTCGTTCCCAAACGTCGGACGCGCGCATGGCGGCGCGGATCTCCTCGGCTCGCTCTCTGTTCAGGTTCTGCATGCCGCCCGCGCGGGTTGCGCGCCGTGGTCGAATCTCAGTGGTCGATCGCGTCGATCAGGTGGCCGATCTTTGTGTCGTCGATCACCGCTGTCAACGCCTTCAACTTCTCGCGTGTCCGCTCGGATGCCGGTGTCCTCTCCATCGGGATACTCCTTTGTTTGAGGCCGGGTCGGTCAACCAGACTTCGTTGGGGCGAGGGTGCACCCCGACACCTGTTCCAGCAAGC
>CAYPKW010000058.1:0-16855 GCA_964411425.1 uncultured Rhodospirillaceae bacterium | reverse complement strand
CACAACCTTGCCAAGGTTGGGGTCGAGGGTTCGAATCCCTTCGCCCGCTCCAGTTCCTCGATAGACTCCGACGAGAATTTCGCCGCCGCTGGAAGCGGCGGCGAGAGGCTCGCGAGCGGGCGGCGTCGCGCCACCCGCTTGTCGCGATGCTAGATCGTGCCGGGAGCATCGCCCGGGCCCTGGTCCGGCGTGCCGTCGTCATCGGGCGAATTGTCGGCAATGCCCGGGGTCGTGGTGCCTGGGATCGTAGTGGCCGGCGCGGTGCCCGGACCGCTGTTGAGACTCCCGGGGCCGCTGTTCAGGCTGCCCGGGCGCGCTGTTCAGGCTGCCCGGACCGCTGTTGCTGCCGGAGGTGCCGCTGCTGCCGGAGCCGCTGTCGGCGAACCCCGCCTTGGAGGCAGGCGAGTGGCCGTTATCGTGGACCAGCACCGGCAGTCCGGCGAGGCCGAGCGCGATCAATAAAGTAGCCGTGGAGCCGAGCAGGCTGGCTCGCCGGGCAGAGGCGCTTGGGGTGGGTCATCGGGTCGCTCCCAAGGGTTGCAGAACATTGGAGGCTTGAAACGCCTCCACATGCCCTACAACGCACGGCCGGGCGCTTTATTCCCGGCCGGAGGAGCGGCTTCGACCGCTAAGGGCGCGCCGCCGCCTGCGGCAGACGGCAGGCGGGCGCGGCACCCCGCTTCTCCAAGTACTGCTGGTGGTAGTCCTCGGCGGGGTAGAAACACGCCGCCGGCGCGATCTCGGTCGCGATCTTGCGCCGGAAGCGTCGCGCTGCCTCCAGCTTCTCCTTCGAGGCGCGCGCCGCCGCCTCCTGCTCCGGCGTGTGGCAGAAGATCGCCGAGCGGTACTGGCTGCCCACGTCCCAGCCCTGCCGGTTGAGCTGGGTCGGATCGTGCGCCTCCCAAAACAGGTCCAGCAGGCGCTCGTAACTCACCTTGGCGGGGTCGAACTCGACCAGCACGGCTTCGGCGTGGCCGGTGCGGCCGGAGCAGACATCCTCGTAGGACGGGTCGGCGAGGCTGCCGCCGGTGTAGCCGACGGCCGTCGCCACGACACCCGGCAGTTGGCGAAACGCCGCCTCGACGCCCCAGAAGCAGCCGGCAGCAAAGGTCGCTTTGGCCATGGTTTCTCTCCTGCTCTGACGACGCATGACATAAGTACACCGCCCCGCCCCGTCCAGTCCGGTGCGGCGAGACACACGAAGTTTTGATTCTAGCTACACCGGCAGTCCCGCCGCCGCCAGCCCCTGTCGCAGGCGCTCGGCATCCTCGGGCCGGCGGAACGGCAGGCGGTCGAGCAGCCAGCGCGCGTACTCCGCCGGCCCGGCCGCCGGATCCCCGCCCCAGATCTCCTTGATGTTGGCGACGAAATTGGCGGCGTGGCGGGTCGCCTCCTGGTCGCGGCCAAGATGCGCCGCGGCCGCCGCCCGCCAGGCCGGCGTGTGCGGGAACAGCTCGCTGACGCGCTCGAACACGTCGAGCATGTCCTGGTATCGCCCAGCCGCGAAGTAGGCCACCGCCAGGTCGGAGACGTACCAGTCCGGGTGGTAGGGATTGAGGCGGATCGCCGCCGTCGCCTGGGCGATCGCCTCCTCGGGCTCGCCCAGGAAGGCCAGCGCGGTGGCCCGCGACATGACGATGTCGGCGTCGCTGGGGTTGAGGAAGATGGCGCGGTCCCAGTGCTTGCGCGCGCGCTCGAACTCGCGGCGCACCAGGTAGATCCAGCCGAGCACGGCATGGGGTGCTGCGTCGGTGTCGTCCAGCGTCGCCGCCTTCTGGGCGAAGCGCAACGCCGGCTCGTAGTCCATCGCCGCCGGCGTGCCCCAGCCGGAATAGACGGTCGCCATGTAGGCCACCTCGGCCAGCCCCGCATGGGCGCGCGCGTAGCCGGCGTCGATGGCGATCGCTTGCTCGAAGAAGCGCTTGGCCTCGCCGTCGCCCTCTGCCGTCGTGCGTTCCTGCGCCTTGCGGCCGCGCAGCCACAGGTCGTAGGCCTTGAGGCTTTCGGTCGGCTTACCGCGGGCGCGCTCCAGTTCCTCTTCGTCGAGGCGGGCCGCCAGCGTGGCCACGATGCGATTGGTCACGTCGTCCTGGACGGCGAACAGGTCCTCGGCGTCGCGGTCGTAACGCTCGGCCCACAGGTGATGGCCGCTCGCCGCGTCGATCAGCTGCGCGGTGACGCGCACCTTGTCGCCGGCGCGCCTGACGCTGCCCTCGAGGACGAACGTGACGCCCAGTTCGCGGCCCACCCGCGTCACGTCGACGCCCTTGCCGCGATAGGAGAACGAGGAATTGCGCGCGATGACGAACAGCGTGCGGAAGCGCGAAAGCGCGGTAATGATGTCCTCGGTGATGCCGTCGCTGAAATAGCCCTGCGCCGGGTCCTCGCTCAGGTTGTCGAAGGCGAGCACGGCGATGGAGGGCTTGCCGGGCGGGGCCGCCGCCGGCGCGTCGCGCCGGCCCGCCCTGAGGCGGTAGACGCGCACCGGCCGCGCGATGTTCTTGACCCGCTGCTCGCCGGTGTCGGCAAACGCGCAGTCGATCTTGCCGACGACGAGGTCGTACACCGTGCCCGAGACGCACACGCCGCCGGGCTCGGCCAGCGCCTCCAGGCGCGCCGCCACGTTGACGCCGTCGCCGAACAGGTTGCCGTTCTCCACCATGACGTCGCCCAGATTGACTCCGATGCGGAACTGCATGCGCCGCTCGGCCGGCAGCTCGGCGTTCTGCGCCGCAAGCGCGGCCTGCGCGGCGGCGGCGCAGCGCACCGCCGCCACCGCGCTGTCGAACTCGGCCACCAGGCTGTCGCCGGCGCCGCCGAATATGCGGCCGCGGTGCTCGCCGATCAGGCGCCCGAAGACGGCGCGGCAGTCCCTGAGGCGATCGAGCGTCGCCTCCTCGTCGCGCTCCATGAGGCCGGAGAAGCCGGCCACATCGGCGCACAGGATGGTCGCGAGCTTGCGCTCAATGCTTTGTGGGCACATGGGCGAACGGGGCTATGATAGTCTTCAAGCACCCATCGAGGGAGGAAAACGTGGCTGTCAAGCATAGCGACGAGACGCCGAAGCCGCTCGGTTGGCCGGCGGCCGATTTCGACCTCAAGGGCGTCGACGGCAAGCGCCACCGGCTCGCGGACGCGCGCGGCCCCAACGGGCTGCTCGTCATGTTCATCTGCAACCACTGCCCCTATGTGAAGGGCACCATCGACGACGCCGTGAAGGACGTGCGCGCGCTCGCGGCCGAGGGCATCCGCGCGATCGCCGTCATGGCGAACGACACGACGGCCTATCCCGACGACTCGTTCCCGAACATGGCGAAGTTCGCCCAGGCGCACGGCTTCGAGTTTCCCTACGTCATCGACGAATCGCAGGCCGTGGCGCACGCCTACGGGGCGGTGTGCACGCCGGACTATTTCGGGTTCGACAAGGACCTCAAGCTGCGCTACCGCGGCCGGCTCTATGAGACCGCCGGCACCAAGCCGGTGCCGGGGGCGAGGCGCGAGCTCCTCGAGGCGATGCGCGCTCTTGCCCGCGGCGGCGCGCTCGCCTCGGACCAGGCGCCCTCCATCGGTTGCTCGATCAAGTGGCGGCGGTGACCCGGCGCTACGAGTAGCAGCCCAGCGGCCGGCGCCGCGGCAGAAGGGCCCGTTCTAGCCCTTCGATCCAGTGCGCCTGATTCGTGCCGGCGTTCGGGTGGAACGGCCCGCGGGCCTCCTCGTCGTCGCGGCACCAGCACCAGTACTCGGAGCCGGTGTTGGGCTGTCGTCCCCGAAACGCCTCCATTGCCTGCGCCGCCCCGGCTGCGTCGCCGCTTCTGGCGTAGGCCGCCGCCCGCACCAGGTACGAATCGCGCATGCTGGGCAGCGCCAAGAAGCCATCGTTCTCGAGTTGCTGGAATACGGCCAGCGCCGCGGCGTAGTCGCGGCGCTGGTAATGCGCGAAGGCCAGAACCCACTCGTACCACGGCTGGTGGTTGGGAGGGTTATTCGGGGTGTTGGGGACCATGGCGATGGCCGCGAGCGCCTGATCGCGCCCGTCGGTGGGGTCGCCGAGATAGATGCGGTATTCCCCGTAGTCGGCCAGCACGTTGGCGCGCTGCTCCAGCGTCGCGCCCGAATTGGGATCGTCGACCAGTGTTCTCGCTCGCGTGTAACGCGCGGCGGCGATCGACCATTTCTCCTTGTAGCGTGCCACGATGGCGACCGCCCAGTTGACGAGCCACTTATCGGCCGATCCGGCGAAGGCCGCGAGGCAGTCCTGCCAACCGCCGTCGAGCTCGCCTGACGAGTTGGGCCGCCGGTTGCGCCAGACCTTCATCCGCTCGTGGCCCTGCAACGCGAGCAGCTCGTCGTCGAGCGGATGGAACCGGCGGCCCTCCTTGAGCAGTTTGATCGCCTTCCGGTTGCTCTGCGGCGTGTTCTCCAGCGACAGTTTCCACGCGAGGCGCGAATAGCTCGCCGCGCTCGCCCGCTTCTTTGGTGCAGCCATGTCGGTCTCCCCCATGAGCGATCCGGCGCCACACGCGCCCGAACCATGGTAGATCGAATGGGCGGGAAAGGCGAGGCTAGAACTCGACGGCCGCGCTCAGGACCAGCAACAGGACGAGGGCAGACGAGGACAGAATCCCGGCGGCGAAGTCGACAAACAGAGCATTGCCGAGGGTGGCAAGCGGCCGGTTTCGGCGCTCGACCGCCCGGCGCTCCGGCCCGCGGCGCTCGCGTCCCGACACCAGCGCCACATAACGGCGCCCCCAGGGCAGCGGCACGGACAGGCGGATATCGACCGGGTGATCGATGCCGGATGGCCGTGCCAGCGCGGCGCGCAGGTCCTCGAGCTCGACCGGCCCGAGATCGGCCACGACCGCCGCCGGCAGCCGGCGCAACAGCGCCTCGGCGCGTGCTTCGTCCATTGGCATGACACCCTCGACCGTCAACGGGCGCTCAGAGCGCCGCCCGGGCCGGCAGGCTACCGGCGCCCGCGTCAAAATTCGCTTGCCGAGTTCGGCTTTCCCCTGGCGGCGGGAATGGATCGGGGGGGGCTTCAAACGGAGATATGGCCGAGATAAGGTTGTCAGCGGTCCTCATTGCCTTCCTTGGCATCGCCGTCGCGCCATGCATCGATGATTTTCTTGGGGCCCAAAGCGCCCGCCCCACAGATCCCGGCGAAGACAAGGGGCTCGGCGAAGCCAGCAACGTTCAAGACGGCGTCGAGACCGCCGCCGACGAATGCACCGAACAAGAACACTCCGACGTCGGCCGCGGTCTTGGCGCCCAAATCCTTCGGATCGGGAAATCCGGCCATCGGTCAGTGGCGGCGTGTTCCGATTTCGGAGTTATTCGGACGCGGCACGATGCTTCCGCGATAAGGCGGTCGCCACCAACCACGCGGCGACGCCGGCAACTACAAAGGCCGCAAAGCTGTCCGTGACGGCGGCGGCTACGGTGCCGATCGCAACCGAAGTTGCTACTGGCTCGTATCGGAGGTAGCGCGCCAGCGTCTCGACGAATCGGTCGAATGGAGCAGCCGGCGGTGGCCCGGAGGCAACGGGATACGACCTATCCATCGGCTTGCTGTCCGATCATGGCGGAAATCGGTATCATCGGGCGTCTCTCGGGTCAAGCTAGGCCGTGGCCTGGTGTCACGGCGGGCGGCCGCGGCGGAGGCAGGCTACCGGCGCCCCCGTTAAGATTCGCTTGCTCGGTTCGGCTTTGTCCGGCGGCGCGGATGGATTAGCTTGCCCCGGGGCGGCGGCCCTCGATGGAACGTGAACGGGGCGGGGCGATGGCGCTCAAGGCGGAGCAACAGAAGGCGGAGCTGATCGAGCGCGTCTCGGGCGAGGCCCTGCGGCGGTTGGGCCGCGAGCGGGCGGCCATCGTCGAGCGCTTCATCCGCGGCTTCTACGCCAACGTGCCCCCGGACGACATCCTGCACGACGCGCCGGCCAACCTGTTCGGCGCGGCGCTGTCGCTGTGGAACTTCGGGCTGCAGCGCCGGCCGGGCAAGGCCAAGGTGCGCGCCTACAACCCGCGGCTCGACGAGCACGGCTGGCGCAGCCCCCATACGGTGGTGGAGATCGTCAACGACGACATGCCGTTCCTCGTGGATTCAGTGACCGCGGCGTTCAATCGGCACGAGGTGACGGTCTTCCTCGTGATCCATCCGATCCTGCGTTTGCGCCGCGACGAGGCCGGCCGGGTCGTCGGCTGGGGCGACGAGACCGGCGCGGCCGAATCCTACATGCAGGTGTGGGTCGGCGAGCAGCCGGCCGGCGAGCGGCTGCTCATGATCGCCCGCGACCTCGAATCGGTGCTCGCCGACGTGCGCGCCGCGGTCGAGGACTGGCAGAAGATGCGTGCCATGGTGGGCGCCGTCGTCGGCGAGTTGGACAAGGAGCCGCCGCCGCTCCCGGCGGACGAGCTCGCCGAAAGCAAGGCGTTCCTGCAATGGATGGACGCCGACCATTACACCTTCCTCGGCTACCGCGAGTACGACTTCGCCGGCGCCGAGGAGGACGCGGCGTTGTCGATCCGTGCCGGCAGCGGCCTCGGCATCCTGCGCGAGGACGCCGTGTCGGTGTTCGACGGCCTGCGCCACCTCGACAAGCTGCCGCCCGAAGTGCGTCAGTTCCTGCGCCAGTCCGGCCTGCTGATCGTCACCAAGGCGAACCGCCTGGCGAGCGTGCACCGCCCGGTGCACATGGACGCGATCGCGGTCAAGCGCTTCGCCGGCGGCCGCGTGGTCGGCGAGCGGCTGTTCGTCGGCCTGTTCACCTCGACCGCCTACAGCCGCAGCCCGCGCGACATACCGCTGCTGCGCCGCAAGGTGGGCAACTGCATGAAGCGCGCCGGCTTCAGGCCGGCCAGCCACGACGACAAGGCCCTGCAGCACATCCTGGAGACATTGCCGCGCGACGAGCTGTTCCAGATTTCCGAGGACGGGCTGTTCGACGTGGCACTCGGCGTGCTGCACTTGCAGGAGCGCCAGCGCATCGCGCTGTTCACGCGCCGCGATCCGTTCGAGCGCTTCGTGTCCTGCCTCGTGTACGTGCCGCGCGACCGCTACAGCACCGAGCTGCGCGCCCGAATCGAGGCGATCCTCGCCGCCGCTTACCGGGGCCGCATCGCGGCGTTCACCGCCCAGATGGGCGATTCGGCGCTCGGGCGCCTGCACGTCGTCGTCGAGACCGCGCGCGGCGCCATCCCGGACGTCGATCTCCAGGAGGTGGAGCGCCGGCTGGTCGAGGCGGGACGGACCTGGGGCGACCTGTTGCAGGCGGCCCTCGTCGAGGCGCGCGGCGAGGAGCGCGGGCTGGCCACCTTCCGGCGCTTCGCCGAGGCGTTTCCGGCGAGCTACCGCGAGCGCTTCGGCGCCGAAGTCGCGGTGTTCGACATCGACCGCATAGAGGAGGCGCTGGGCACCGGCCGGCTCGCGCTCAACCTCTACCGGCCGGTCGAGGCGGCGGCGCACGAGGCGAGGCTCAAGATCTACAACGCCGGCGAGCAGATCGCGCTGTCCGACGTGCTGCCCATGCTGGAGCACATGGGCTTCAAGGTGGTGGGCGAGATGCCCTACGTCCTGCGCCCGTCCGGCGTCGAGCGGCCGGTCTGGCTGCATGACTTCGGCATGGTGACCCAGGACGGCGCCGAGATCGACCTGGGCCAGGCGAAGGAACCGTTCCAGGAGGCCTACGCTCACGTGATCGCCGGCGAGATGGAGGACGACGGGTTCAACCGCCTGGTGTTGCGGGCGCATATGGGCTGGCGGCGAATCGTGGTGCTGCGCGCCTACTGCAAGTACCTGCGCCAGATCGGCATCCCGTTCAGCCAGGCCTACATGGAAGAGACGCTGGCCGGCAATCCGACGATCGCCCGCCTGCTGATCAAGCTGTTCCGCGCGCTGTTCGATCCCGCGGCGCGCGGCGACGCCAACCGGCGCGCGGTCGCCTACACCCAGGCGATCGAGCAGGCGCTGGAGCAGGTCGCCAATCTGGACGAGGATCGCATCCTCAGGCGCTACCTCAACGTGATCCGCGCCACGCTCCGCACCAACTATTTCCAAGGCGCCGCCGGCGGGCGCTGGAAGCCCTATCTCGCCTTCAAGCTCGATTCGCGCGCCGTCGATGAACTGCCGCTGCCGCGCCCGCTTTACGAGGTCTTCGTCTACGCGCCGCGGGTCGAGGCCATTCACCTGCGCGCCGGCAAGGTGGCGCGCGGCGGCATCCGCTGGTCCGACCGGCGCGAGGACTTCCGCACCGAGGTTCTCGGCCTGATGAAGGCGCAGACGGTGAAGAACGCGGTCATCGTGCCGGTTGGTTCCAAGGGCGGTTTCGTGGTGAAGCGGCCGCCCGCCGGCGGGCGCGACCAACTCATGGCGGAGGTGGTCGAGTGCTACAAGACGATGATGCGCGCCCTCCTCGACCTCACCGACAACCTCGCCGACGGCAAGGTCGCGGCCCCGCCCGAGGTGGTGCGCCGCGACAACGACGACCCGTACCTCGTGGTGGCCGCCGACAAGGGCACCGCCACCTTCTCCGACGTCGCCAACGCGGTTGCCGGCGAATACGGCTTTTGGCTGGGCGATGCGTTCGCATCCGGCGGCTCAGCCGGCTACGACCACAAGAAGATGGCCATCACCGCGCGCGGCGCCTGGGAATCGGTGAAACGCCATTTCCGCGAGCTCGGCCGCGACATCCAGAACGAGGACTTCACCGTGGTCGGCGTCGGCGACATGTCGGGCGATGTGTTCGGCAACGCGATGCTGCTGTCGAAGCGCATCCGCCTCATCGGCGCCTTCAACCACCAGCACGTCTTCCTCGACCCCGAGCCCGACCCGGAGGAGAGCTGGGCCGAGCGCAAGCGCCTGTTCGACCTGCCGCGCTCGGCCTGGAGCGACTACGACGCCAAACTCATCTCGCCCGGCGGCGGGGTGTTCGAGCGGCGCGCCAAGTCGATCAAGCTATCGGCCGAGGTGCGCCGGCGCCTTGCCATCGCGCGCGACAGCGTGACGCCGGCCGAGCTGGTCCGCGTCCTGCTCGCGGCCGAGGTCGATCTGCTGTGGCTGGGCGGCATCGGCACCTACGTGAAGTCGTCCCAGGAGAGCCACTCCGAAGTGGGCGACCGCGCCAACGACGCGCTCCGCGTCGACGGCGCCGATCTCTGTTGCAAGGTGGTGGGCGAAGGCGCCAACCTCGGCTTCACCCAGCGCGGACGCGTCGAGTTCGGCCTCAAGGGCGGGCGCGGCAACACCGACGCGGTTGACAACTCGGCCGGCGTCGATTGCTCCGACCACGAGGTCAACATCAAGATCCTGCTCAACGACCTGGTGCAGGCGGGCGACCTCACCTTGAAGCAGCGCGACCGGCTGCTCAGGGAGATGACCGACGAGGTGGCGGCGCTCGTGCTGCGCGACAACTATCTGCAGAGCCAGGCGTTGAGCGTGGCCGAGGCGCAAGGCTGGAAGCAGCTCGACCAGCAGGGCCGCTTCATGCGGGCCCTCGAGCGCGCCGGCAAGCTCGACCGCGCGCTCGAGTTCCTGCCCGACGACGAGGCGGTGCGCGAGAGCATCGCCGCCCGGCGCGGCCTGACGCGTCCGGAGCTCGCCGTGCTGCTCGCCTACGCCAAGATGTCGTTGTACGACGAGTTGGTGCCGAGCGACCTGCCCGACGACCCGCAGCTCGAGCACGACCTCGTGCGCTACTTCCCGGCGCCGCTCGGCGAAAGCTACAGGGCGGCCATCGGCCGCCATCGCCTGCGCCGCGAGATCATCGCCACCGTGGTGACCAACAGCCTGGTCAACCGCGTCGGGCCCACCTTCCTCAGCGTGACGAAGGAGAAGACCGGGCTGCCGGCCTCCGACATCGCCCGCGCCTACGCCATCACCCGCGGCGTCTTCGAGCTGCGCCTCCTGTGGAGCGCCATCGAGGGCCTGGACAACAAGGTGCCGGCTGCCGCGCAGACCGACATGCTGGCGGCGATCAATCGGCTGGCCGAGCGCGGTACGCTGTGGTTCCTCCGGAACGGCACGCGCCCGCTCGACATCGCGCTGCATATCGCCCTCTACGCGCCCGGCGTCGGCCTGCTGGCCGAGGCGCTCTCCCAACTGGTCGGCGAGGCGGATCGGCGCGCCATGGAGGCTCGGCGCGACGAGTTGCTAGGCGCCGGCGTGCCGGCCCCGCTCGCCCAGCGTGTGGCCGCTCTCGACGCGCTTGCGCCCGGTCTCGACGTGGCGCGCATCGCCAAGAGCGCGGCCCGGCCGGTGGCCGAGGTGGGCCAGGTGTATTTCGCGGTCGGCGCGCGCTGCCACCTCGACTGGCTGCGCGGCGCCATGGGCGGCGTCTCGCTCGACAGCCATTGGGACCGCATGGCGGTGGCGGCCATTCAGGACGATCTCTTCGGCCACCAGCGCGAGCTGACCATGAGCGCGTTGAACGGCGCCGCGACAGCCGCGGGCGAAACCGACCTAACCGCCTGGATCGACGGCCTGGGGCCTGCCATGCAGCAGACCGACGCGTTGTTCGCCGACTTGAAGCAGGGCGGCAGCGTCGACCTGGCCCGCCTGGCGATCGCCAATCGCCAGTTGCGCAGCCTCGTCGGCGATTAGATGGCTGCGCCGGCCTTCGACCGGCGGGCGGTCGCCGCGTGGTGCCTGTACGACTGGGCCAACTCGGCCTTTCCCACCATCGTCACCACCTTCCTGTTCAGCGCCTACGTGGCCACGGCGGTGGCGGGCGACACGCTGTCGGGCACCGCCCAGTGGGGCCGGGCGATGAGCCTCGCCGGCCTCGCCATTGCGATCTCGAGCCCCGTGCTGGGCGCCATCGCCGACCGCGGTGGGCCGCGCAAGCCCTGGCTGGCGGCGATGACGCTCATCTGCGTCGTCGCCACGGCGGCGCTGTGGTACGTGCGGCCCGACCCTGGCGATCTTCGCTATGCGCTGGTCGTCGCCGCCGTCGCCACCGTTGGCTTCGAGCTCGGCACGGTGTTCTACAACGCCATGTTGCCGGGGCTGGTGCCGCGCGAGTGGTTGGGCCGGGTGTCCGGTTGGGGCTGGGCGCTGGGATATAGCGGCGGGCTGGTCTGCCTGTCGCTGGCGCTCGTGCTGTTCGTGCGCCCGGTGGCGCCGCTGTTCGACCTCGACGAAGCGGCGGCCGAGCCGGTGCGGATCGCGATGCCGCTCGCCGCCCTGTGGTTCGCGCTCTTCGCCTGGCCGCTGTTCCTGCTGGTGCCCGATCGGGCGCCCTCGGGCGGCGGCGTCGGCGCCGCGGTGCGGGGTGGCCTCGTCGATCTCCTGCGCACGCTCAAGGAGGTGCGCCGGCACGCCAACGTGGCGCGGTTCCTCCTCGCCAAGATGGTCTACATCGAGGGCCTCAACACGCTCTTCGCCTTCGGCGGCATCTACGCCGTCGGCACCTTCGGCATGGCGCTCGACGAGGCGCTGCTGTTCGGCATCCTGCTCAACGTCAGCTCGGGCCTCGGCGCCTTCGCGTTCGCCTGGGTGGACGACCTGATCGGCCCGAAGCGGACCATCCTCATATCGCTCGGCGCCATCATCGCGCTCGGGGTCGCGGGGGTGACCGTCGAGGACAAGCGGACGTTCTACGCGATCGCCATGGGCTTCGGCGCCTTCCTCGGGCCGGCGCAGGCGGCGAGCCGCTCGTTCATGGCGCGCCTTGCCCCGCCGGCGCAGGCGACCGAGTTCTTCGGCCTCTATGGGCTGGCCGGCAAGGCGAGCGCGTTCCTGGGGCCCGCGCTGGTCGCCTGGGCCACGCTCGCCTTCGCCAGCCAGCGCGCCGGCATCGCCGTGACGCTCGTGTTCATGGCGGCGGGATTCCTCCTGCTGCTGCCGGTCAGGGAGCGGTCGTATCCCTCGTCAAGCCCCTAGCGCCCGCATCAACGCCTTGGGATTTCGGTCGATGGCGAAGAGGAGGGCGCGCGCCGGACCCTCGGGCACGCGCCGGCGCTGTTCCCAGTTTCGCAGCGTATGCGGGCTGATCCGGAAGGCCCTGGCAAAACGCTGCTGGGACAGACCCGTCTTGGCACGGATAGCGGCAACATCGAGCGGGACCACCGCCCTTGCGCGACCCTCCTTGAGAGCGGCGCCAAGGTCGATGGCGTCCGTCGCCGATTTGTCTGCCGCCGCGTGACGGGCGATCTCGGCTTCGGTCGTCGCCTCGATCCTTCGCCGATGGACCCGCGCCTTGCGCCGGAGCTCTTCAGCCGAATATCTCACGATAGGCATTGCGATAGATTGGCCTCGCTCTTCGCCTCGTCCCACTCGCAGCCGCGTTGCTTGTACGCCAATGGCTTATATTAGGCGATACGGCGAGGCGCGGTCTACCGACGTATGCGTTAGTGTTTGCCCGCACAGATCCTGGAGTCGGCCTCATGCTTCGACAAGCTCAGCATGAGGGCCTCGTCCTGAGCCTCCTCATCCCGAGCTTGTCGAGGGACGAAGGACGAGGCCGGAACCGAGACCATAGCAATCGAGCGCTAGCCGCGCTGGAACCGCTTGCCGCTGCCGACCAGGCCCTGGCTGAGGAGAGTGACGCGGCGCTGTGGGTCGGCCACGGCATGGCCGATCCGATGCGCCCGTTTTCCGCGCGAGCTCAGGATCGCCAGCGCCTGTTCAGCGTCCGCGGGTCCGACGACGGCGCAGAAACCGACGCCCATGTTGTAGACCTCGTACATCTCCGTTTCGTCCACCCGGCCGAGGCGCTGGATGATCGAGAAAATGGGCGGCACGGGGGGAAGCCCCTCGATGACATAGCCGACCGGGGCCGCGACGCGCGCCAGGTTGAGCAAGCCGCCGCTCGTGACATGGATGAGCGCCTTCGTGGACTCGACCCGCTCCATGAGATCGAGCGCCTCCTTGACGTAGATGTGGGTCGGGCGCAGCAGTTCCGTGCCGAGGTCCGTCGCCAGCTCCTCGAACCTGTGCGACAGCTTGCAGTCATGGCGCTCGAACAGGACGTGTCGCGCGAGAGTAAGCCCGTTGCTGTGTATGCCGTTGCTCTCGACGCCGATGACGACGTCGCCCTCTTCGATGCGCTGGCCGATCAAGATCCGATCCAGGGCCACGTGTCCGATCGCGGTGCCGGCCAGGTCGAACCCGTGCACCATGCCCTTGAGCTGCGCGGTCTCGCCGCCGGCGATCGAGACGCCGGCGATCATGGCGCCTTCGCACAGCCCGATCGAGATCTCATCCAATATGCCGGCCTCGGCGGTCTCGACGGCGATGTAATCGACCATCGATAGGGGCCGCGCGCCGACGCACAGTATGTCGTTGACGTTCATCGCGACGCAGTCGATCCCGATCGAATCGTACTTCCCCAGCATCGTCGCGATGAGCGCCTTCGAGCCTACTCCATCGGTCGAGATGGCGATCCCGATACCGCCGATGTCGATGACGTTGGCGAAGTAGCCGATGTCGAGCTGGACCGCCCCCATCTGGTCGGCGCCCGGCCAGGTCGCGACGATCCGCCGCGTCAGCCTGCTGAGACCGGCATCGGCCTGTTCGGTATCGACGCCGGCTTCCTTGTAAATTTCCTTGCGCAAATCCGTTCCCGCCCTCTGGTCAATGCCGGAAGTGGCGCATCCCGGTGAACACCATCGCCATGCCGGCGGCGTCGGCGGCGGCAATTACTTCGGCGTCGCGCACCGATCCGCCCGGCTGGATGGCGGCGGTGGCGCCGGCCTCGGCGGCGGCTTCGATCCCATCGGGGAAGGGGAAGAAGGCGTCCGAGGCGACCACCGCGCCCAGCGCCCGCTTCCCCGCCTTCGAGGCCGCCAGCCGCGCCGCCTCGACCCGGCTCGGCTGGCCCGCTCCGATGCCGACCGTGGCGCCGTCCTTGGCCAGCACGATGGCGTTCGACTTGACGTGCTTTACTACTCGCCAGGCAAACCGCAGGTCGGCGAACTCCGCCGGCGTGGGCGCCCGCCTGGTCGCCACGCGAAGGTCGCCGTCGCGCAGGCGCCCGTTGTCGCGGGTCTGCACCAGGTAGCCTCCGGCCAGCGACTTGAGCTCGAGGCTCGGCGCCGCCGGGTCGGGCAGGTCGCCCGCGCTCAACAGACGTAGATTCTCTTTCGCCGCCAATGCCGCCAGGGCCTCGGGCTCGAACGCCGGCGCGATGACGACCTCGAGGAACTGCCCGACGATGGCGCCGGCCGTTGCCGCGTCGAGCGGCCGGTTGACGGCGAGCACCCCGCCGTAGGCGCTCGCCGGGTCACAGGCCCGCGCGCGCGCATAGGCGAGGGCCAGCTCGCCCGCCACCGCGACGCCGCAAGGGTTGGCGTGCTTGGCGATGACGGCGGCGGGCCGCTCGAACTCGGCGACCAACTCGAAGGCAGCGTCGGCGTCGGCGAGGTTGTTAAAGCCCAACTCCTTGCCTTGCAGTTGGCGCGCGGTCGCGACGCCCGGGCGCGGCGGCGCGCCCGGCTGAAGCGCCGCGTAGAACGCCGCCAGCTGGTGCGGGTTCTCGCCGTATTTGAGGACCTGCCGCCGCAGGCCGGCGAGCACCAACAGGGGCGGCAGGGGCTCACCGCCGCCGCCGGCCGCGGCGAGCCAGTGGGCGATCGCGGCATCGTAGGCGCCGGTGCGCCGGAACGCGGCCTCCGCCAGCCGACGGCGCAGCGCCAGCGTCGTGGCGCCGTCATGCGCCGCCATCTCCGCCATCACCTGGGCGTAGTCGCCGGGTTCGGTGGCGACGGCGACGAACTGGTGGTTCTTGGCGGCGGCGCGGATCAGCGCCGGCCCGCCCACGTCGATGTTCTCGACGCCGGTGGCGAAGTCGGCGCTGGCCGCCGTCGCGGCGAAGGGGTAGAGGTTGACGGCGACGAGGTCGATGGCGGCGATGCCGTGCGCAGCCATCGCCGCCTGGTGCTCGGGCCGGTCGCGGCGCGCCAGGATGGCGCCGTGGATCTTCGGGTGCAGGGTCTTGACCCGGCCGTCCATCACCTCCGGGAAGCCGGTCACTTGCGCGACCTCGACGACCTCGAGCCCGCCGGCGCGCAATTCCGCCGCCGTGCCGCCGGTCGAAACCAGCTTCACCCCGCGCCCGGCGAGGAAGCGCGCGAACTCGACGACGCCGGTCTTGTCCGAGACGGAAACGAGCGCGCGGGCGATCGGCACCAGGTCGGGCATGGCAAGGGCTCCGGCAGGAACGCGCCGGACCTTAGCACGGCGGGCCTGAGAGCGCTCGCGGTTGACACGGAGACGGCGCTCGCCAGAAATCAGCCAGCCGCGTCCCTAGTGGTATGGTTCCGACAAATGGCTCCCACGGGGAAGCCATTTGTCGGAAGCTGAATACCACTAGCGTCAATAGGTTTGTGGGCCGATTCACCCGACAGACAGTGCCCTCGAAGAGGGCACTGTCTGTCGGGATCGGACCACTTGGAGATGCTGTCATGTCCTCAACCGCAACGCCGAACGTGGTCGTGATCGGCCTCGGCTACGTCGGGCTGCCGCTCGCCGTGGCGCTGGCCCGCCGCTCGCCGGGCGAGCGCGTCATGGGCTTCGATATCGATGAGACCCGAATCGTCGAGCTCCGCGCCGGACGCGACCGCACCGGCGAGGTGTCGGGCGAGGACCTGCGGGCGAGCGGCCTCGCTCTCGGCCATGACGCCGGCCGGCTCGCCGGCGCCGGCTTCTATATCGTCGCCGTGCCGACGCCGGTCGACGCCGACAACCGCCCGGACCTGTCGGCCTTGCGCGCCGCCGCCCGCTCGGTGGGCCTGGCGCTCGCGACGATGCCCAGGGCCGAGCGCCCCATCGTGGTCGTCGAGAGCACGGTCTATCCCGGCGTCACCGAGGAGGTGCTGGGGCCGGCGATCGAACGGGCGTCCGGCCTCGCGGCCGGCCGCGACTTCTTCCTCGGCTACTCGCCCGAACGCATCAATCCGGGCGACCGCGGCCACACGGTGGAGCGCGTCGCCAAGGTGGTGGCGGGCCAGACCGCCGAGGTCGCCGAGCGCCTGGCGCAACTCTACGGCCGCGTCGCTGGCGGCGTGTTCGTCGCCCGCGACATCCGCACCGCCGAGGCCGCCAAGGTGATCGAGAACGCCCAGCGCGACATCAACATCGCCTTCATCAACGAGGTGACCATGATCTTCGGCCGGCTCGGGCTGTCGGTCTACGACGTGCTGGACGCGGCCCGCACCAAGTGGAACTTCCTCGATTTCCGTCCGGGGCTGGTTGGCGGCCACTGCATCGGCGTCGATCCGTTCTACCTCGCCCACTGCGCCGAGGCCGCCGGCCACCATCCGGAAATCGTGCTGGCGGGCCGGCGCATCAACGATCGCATGGGCGAGCACCTGGCCGAGCGCATCGCCGGCGCGCTGGACGGGGGTGGCGCCGGCGCGCGCATTCTCGTGCTCGGCCTTACCTTCAAGGAGAACCTGCCGGATCTACGCAACACCAAGGTGGTCGATCTGGTGCGCGGCCTCGAGGCGCGCGGCCACTTCGTCGCGGTGCACGATCCCGGCGCCGACCCGGGCGAGGCGGCGCGCCGCTACGACATCATCTTATTACCCGAGCCGGGCGCCGCGGCGCCGTACGACTGCGTGGTGGGGGCGGTGGCGCACGAGGCGTATCGCGCCCTGCGGGCGGCGGACTTCGCGCACCTCCTCCATGCCGGCGGCCTGGTCGCCGACATCAAGGGCATGTGGCGCGAGGTGGCGCTGCCGCGAACCTTGCGCCGCTGGCAGCCGTAATACGAAGGGCCGATGACGGCGACCTCTTGCCTCGTGCTTCGAGACGCCGGCTTCGCCGGCTCCTCAGCATGAGGCAAGGGGTTGTTTTTGTGAACAAAACCCTCGTCCTGAGGAGCGCCCGCCCTTCGTCCGGCTGACCTCATCCTGAGGA
>CAYPKW010000057.1:0-16865 GCA_964411425.1 uncultured Rhodospirillaceae bacterium | reverse complement strand
CCCAGCACCGCCCGGCAGTGGCGGCAATTCCTGACGATGGGACTACTCAACAATGCGATCCCGTTCAGCCTGATCTTCTGGGGCCAGACCTACATCTCGGGCGGGCTGGCCTCGATTCTCAACGCTACGACGCCGCTGTTCACGGTCCTGCTGGCGCATGCCATGACGACTGACGAGCGGCTGACGGTTGCGCGGTTCATGGGCGTCCTGATCGGCTTGGCGGGCGTCACGGTCATGATCGGGGTCGACGCCTTGAACGGGCTCGCCGGCAGCAGCATCGGCCAGCTCGCCGTGATCGCCGCCGCGGTGTCCTATGGCTTCGCCGGAATCTACGGGCGGCGGTTCAAGGACTTGCCACCCCTCATCCCCGCGACCGGTCAAGTGACCGCCAGCGCGCTTGTCATGCTGCCGGTGGCGCTGCTCGTCGATCGACCCGGGAGCCTCGGCCCCGTGTCTTGGCAGACCTGGGCCGCGCTCGCCGGCCTGGCGCTGTTGAGCACGGCCCTTGCCTACGTCATTTTCTTCCGCATCCTTGCTGTGGCCGGGGCCACCAACCTGTTGCTGGTCACGCTGCTCATTCCAGCAAGCGCGATCCTGCTCGGTGTCCTGTTCTTGGGCGAACGGCTCGAAGTGCAACAGATCGCCGGCATGGCACTGATCTGTCTGGCGCTGGCCGCGATCGACGCAAGGCTGCCGCGTTATCTGGTCGCGCGGCTTACCGGTTGACCGTCGCCTACCACCCGCCGGTCGCCAGCCACTTGTCGACGTGCTCCAGCCGGTCGTGGCCCCAGAACGGCTCGCCGTCGACGAAGACGAAAGGCGAGCCGAACACGCCGCGCTGAAGCGCCCTGTCCACCTCCCCTCGCAGACGCTCCTTCACCTCCAGCCGCTCGACGGCGGCGACGAGCTCCGCGCCGTCGATCCCTAGCGGCGCCGCCAGGGCCGCCAGCGTGTCGGCGCTCGTCACGTCGCGGTTCAGGGCGAAGGCGGCGTGATAGACCGCTTTCGCGAACGCCTTGGCCTCTCCCGCGTCCCGCTCGGCCAGCCAATAGAACGCGCGGGCGGCGGCCAGCGCGAAGAACGGGAACGGGTCGGGCAGCCTGAACGGAACACCCAAGAGGCGCGCGGAGCGCTCGAAGTCGCGCCGCGCATAGGGGCCGCGCAGCGGCTGCTCGGGCAACGCCTTCTGGCCGGTGAGCTTGAAGGCCGCGCCCAAGAGGAACGGCCGCCAAGCCGCCTCGCGCCCGTGCCGGGCGGCCAAGGCGTCGATCCGCGTCGAGGCGAGGTAGCCGTAGGGCGACGAGAAGTCGAAGTAGAACTCGATCGGGTCGGCCATGTAGACCTTGCTACGTTCGCCGTCCGCAAAGAGCATTGGCTACCGCCGCCCCGATGTCGGGTACGAGGAGTCCCTTGCGATCGAGACGGGCCTCGTCGCCGGCCCGGAATTTCCCGGTCCGCACCAGGATGCCCGCGATCCCGGCCGCGATGGCGCCGTTCACATCCGCGTCCACGTCATCGCCGACCATGACTGCGTCCCCTGGCGCGCAACCGAGACCGGCCACGGCGCTGCGATAGAAGGCGGCGGCCGGTTTTCCCAAGACCTCGGCCCTGGTCTCGCTGGCGTATTCCAGCGCCGCGACGAACGCGCCGGCGTCGAGGCTAAGGCCGTCCGTCTGGCGGAAGTAGCGGTTGGCCGCGAGCGCCAGCAGCGGCGCGCCGGCGAGGATGAGACGGAACGCGCGATTGAGCGCCGCGTAAGTGAACGCCTCGCCGGCGTCGCCGAGCACGACGGCATCGCCGCCGTCCGACGGGAAGCCACGGAAATCCTCCAGGAGGTCCGGATGAACGAGCAGGAACGGCCGCGCGGAACGCGCCCTAAGCCAAGCCTGCGCCGCGACCGCCGGGGTGAAGAGCTCGTCCTCGGCGACCGGAAACCCCATGCCGGCCAGCCGCTCCAGGATCGCCCGGCGCGGCTGGCGCGTCGTGTTGGTGACGAAGCGGATCGGCAGGCCGACCGCGCGCAGGCGCGCGACCGCCTCGACGGCCCCCGGCACCGGCGCGGCCCCGACGTACAATACGCCGTCGATGTCGAGCAGAACGCCGCGCAGTTCGGCCAAGCCGGCCCTCGCCTTCACGCGCCGAGCAGGGCGCGGCCGATGATCAGCCGCTGGATGTCGCTGGTGCCCTCGTAGATCTGGCAGACGCGCACGTCGCGGTAGATGCGCTCCACCGCATAGTCGGCGAGATAGCCGTAGCCGCCGTGGATTTGGATGGCGTCCGAGCACACGCGCTCGGCCATTTCCGAGGCGAACAGCTTGGCCATGGCGGCCTCTTTCGGACAGGGCTGGCCGGCGTCGTTCAGCGCGGCCGCCGCCAGCGTCAGCTCGCGCGCCGCCTCGATCTGGGTCGCCATGTCGGCCAGGCGAAACGCCACCGCCTGATGATGGACGATCGCCTTGCCGAAGGCCTTGCGCTCCTTAGCGTAGGCGAGCGCCGCCTCGTGCGCCGCGCGCGCCATGCCGCAGGCCTGGGCGGCGATGCCGATGCGCCCTCCTTCGAGGTTGCCGAGCGCGATGCGGTAGCCCTCGCCCTCCTGCCCGAGCCGCAGGTCGCCGGGAACCCGGCAGTCCTCCAAGACAATGTGCGCCGTGTCCGAGGCCCTGAGGCCGAGTTTCTTTTCCAGCCGCGCCACCTTGAAACCGGGCGTATTGGTCGGCACCAGGAAGGCGGTGATGCCCTTCTTGCCGCGGTCCGGGTCGGTGACCGCGAACACGATCGCGACGCCGGCGGTGCTGCCGTTGGTGATGAACTGCTTGCTGCCGTCGAGTACGTAGTCGGGGCCCTCGCGTCGGGCGCGAGTGCGGATGGCGGCGGCGTCGGAACCCGCCTCGGGTTCCGTCAGGCAGAAGCAGCCCAACAGCTTGCCCGTCGCCATGGCGCGCAGGAAGCGCTGTTTCTGCGCTTCGGTGCCGTAATTCAGCACCGGTGGGCAGCAGACCGAATTGTGCACCGTCATGATGGCGCTGCACGATCCGTCGCCGGCGGCAATCTCCTCGACGGCGAGAGCGTAGGCCACGCGGTCGGCGCCGACGCCGCCCCACGCCTCCGGCACCAGCATGCCCATGAACCCGAGCTCGCCCATGGCAACGACCGCCTCGCTCGGAAACCGCTCCTCGCGGTCCCACTCGGCGGCGCGCGGCGCCAAGCGCTCGCGCGCGAACGCCCGCGCCGTGTCGCGCGTCATCTTCTGCTGTTCGTCGAGCAACATCGCAAGGGCCCAGTCAGTAGATCTGGAAATGGCAGTCCTTCGGCATCTGCGAGTTGATCGGCAGCAGGTCTTGCGGGCAAGCGGAAAACGCCATGACCACGTCCATCTCGGCGCGCAGCACCACGTAGTCGCCCGGCTTCGACACCGTGGGCAGGAAATCGATACCGCCGTCGGCCCCGACCGGAATGTTCATCCACATGTTGAGCGGGCTCGGCACCTCGGGTGGCGTCAGCCCGAGCTCCTTCATGGCGGCCGCCAGGTTGTCGGTGCAGTTGTCGTGGTAGCCCTCGACGCCCAGGAACTTGTAGCGATAGCGGTCGCAGGCGGCGACGATGGTGTCGTGGACGCCGGGCGAGGTGTCCTCGACGAAAGTCACGATCGGTCGGCGCTTGTTGGTGAACATGACGTCGCCGACCCTGGGGATGATCCGCATGGTGTGCGGCCGCGTGTGCTCCATCGACATGAATTCATGGAGGTCGTCGGCGTTGAAGGCCCAGGTGTCCACCACCTGCGTGCCGTGCGTGTTGATCATCTTGATATGCTGGCCCTTGCGCGCGTATGCCGCCTTGCCGCGGCGCGCCGGTATGGCGATCGGATCGTCCTTGCCCATCACTTATCCTCCGTTTGCTTTCTTGCCGTGACCTCGATCTCGACCTTCATGCGCGGATCGACCAGCGGCGCCACCACCGTGGTGTTGGCCGGCCTGGCCGCCCGGCACCATCGGCCGACGATCGGCACCACCCGCTCGAAGTCGGCGCGGTCGGCGAGGTAGACGCGGATTCGCACCACGTCCCCCGGCCCCGCGCCCGCCTGCCGCAACGCCTGCTCGATATTGCGAAAACATTGTTCGGCCTGTGCCACCGCGTCCGGGGCGATGGTGCCGGCGGCATAATCGAACCCCGTGGTTCCGGAGACGAATACCCAGTCGCCGTCGACGACGGCGCGGGAATAGCCAGCGATCTCCTCGAAGGACGAACCCGACGAGATATGCCGGCGGGGCGAGGATTTCGGCTCGTTCATTCCTTCTCTTCGAACAGCTGGCGACCGATCGCCATGCGGCGCGCCCTGGATGCGAGCCTAGCGGATGACCCGCACGTCAATGCCCAGCCGCAGCGCGCTCCAAGTGCGATCCGCGGTCATGGCCGGCACACCCCGCAGCACCGCCAGCGCAAGGCAAGCGCGGTCGCCCAGCGACAGGCCGAGCGAACGAGTCAAGGGTCGAAGGCGCGCCACCTCGAATGCCTGCTCCTCGTCGAACGGCACGATGTCCAGGCCGAGGCCGTCCAAGGTCGCGCGTACCTGCGTCATCGGCCGGCCCTTGTCGGCGAGCTGCGAGCCGACCTCGGCGAGATTGACCGCCGAGACCTTGGCTTCGCCGACGACCGCGACAACCTCTTCGTGTCCCTTCTCTCGCTGCAACAAGGCGAGCACCGCCGAGGCATCCAGCACGAACTCACTCACGCCGCTGCTCCGCATCCTCGCGGGCGGCTGCCGCGCGCCGCTCGGCGATCAGCTCGTCCGACCAACTCCCCGGCTGTTGCTTGGCGAGGTCCGCCACCATCGACTGGGCGAAGCGTATCCCAGCGGCGCGATCCATCAGCTTGAGCTCGCCGTCCTCGAAGCGCCACGGAATCCATCCGCCGGGCCGGACCTCCAATGCGGCAAGCACTAGCGCAGGCACCCCGATGCGTCCCTTCTCGTCCACGCTCGCGCGACCGTAGGAGGGCGTTGGCTCCGACACACTGGCCGCCGGCGCAGGCAGCAACTCCGGTGTCGCCGCTGCCGTGCCCGAACCACTCGGCCGTTCGATAAGCACGTTGCGGACGTGCTGGTAGCGAATACCGAGGAAGGCGGCGATCGCCTGTCTCATGTACCCGGCGGCATGCAAGGCACGGATCTTGGCCGCCTTAGTCGGCAAGGAGCCGGAAATCCGTTCCATTTTTTGGCGCTCCCTGACGCTGAGCTCGACCTTGGGGAAGTACCCTGACATTACCTATTACCTTATCTGAGTAATGTACTATTTCTTACCTAAAGTACGCGCCGGTGTCAAGCGCGCCGAAGCCCGCTGGCCGGCCGCGCGTCGTGGTCCGAGCCCTCACGCCGTCTCCTCGTAAATCTCGCGCCCGATCAGCATGCGGCGGATCTCCGAGGTGCCGGCGCCGATCTCGTACAGCTTCGCGTCGCGCAACAGCCGGCCGACCGGATAGTCGTTGGTATAGCCGACGCCGCCCAGCGCCTGGATCGCCTCGAGCGCCATCCGGGTGGCCGTCTCGGCGGCGAACAGGATGGCGCCGGCGGCGTCCTTGCGGGCGGCCTCGCCCCGGTCGCAGGCCTTGGCCACGGCATAGACATAGGCCTTGGCGGCGTTCATGCCGGTGTACATGTCGGCGAGCTTCGCCTGCATGAGCTGGAACTCGCCGATCGGCCGGTCGAACTGCTTGCGTTCGTGCACGTAGGGGATCACCGCGTCCATGCAGGCCTGCATGATGCCGAGCGGCCCGCCGGCGAGGACCGCGCGCTCGTAATCGAGGCCGCTCATGAGTACGTTGACGCCTCTGCCCACCTCGCCCAGCACGTTTTCGCCCGGCACCTCGCAGTCCTGGAACACGAGCTCGCAGGTGTTCGATCCCCGCATGCCGAGCTTGTCGAGCTTCTGGGCGGTGGAGAAGCCCGCGGCACCCTTCTCGACGAGGAACGCCGTGATGCCGCGCGCGCCGGCGCCGGGGTCGGTCTTGGCATAGACCACCAGCACGTCGGCGTCGGGTCCGTTGGTGATCCACATCTTGGTGCCGTTGATGAGATAGCGGCCGCCCTTGCCGAGGGCGCGGGTCTTCATGCCGACCACGTCGGAACCCGCTCCCGCCTCGCTCATGGCAAGCGCGCCGACATGCTCGCCGGAGATGAGGCGCGGCAGGTATTTGCGCTTCTGCGCCTCGTTGGCGTTGCGCCGGATCTGGTTGACGCAGAGATTGGAGTGGGCGCCGTAGGACAGCCCGACGCTGGCCGAGGCGCGGCTCAACTCCTCCATCGCCACCACATGCTCCAGATAGCCCATGCCGGCGCCGCCGTATTCCTCCTCGACCGTGATGCCGAGCAGGCCGAGCGCGCCCATCTTGCGCCACAGGTCCATGGGGAACTCGTTGCGGCGGTCGATGTCGGCGGCGCGGGGCGCGATTTCGGCCGCGGCGAAGTCGGCCACCTGCCGGCGCAGCAGGTCGGCGGTCTCGCCGAGGGCGAAATCGAGCGATGGGTACTGGTTGGTCGGCATGGGGCGTCCTAACCGCTTGACAGGTTAGCGAGACTCCCGCCCGAAGCGAAGCGGAACGATAGCTCCGGCGCCCGCAGGGCGAGCGGTGTCGAGGCGGCTCACAACAGGACCAACGTCGCCAGCCCGAGGAACGAGAAGAACCCGAGCACGTCGGTGGTGGTGGTGAGGAACGGGCCGGCGGCGATCGCCGGGTCCATGCCCAGGCGGGCGAGCGCGATCGGGATGAAGCTGCCGGCGAACCCCGCCCACAACATGTTGAACACCATGGCCGCGCCCAGCACGGTGCCGAGCGCCGGGTCATGGAACCACAGCGCCGCGATGGCCCCCATGACGAGGGCGAACAGGCCGGCGTTGGCGGCGGCAACCAGCATCTCCTTGCGCACGCTGCGCCACAGGTTGCTGCCGGGCGTGAGGTCGCGGGTGGCCAGCGCCCGCACCGTCACCGTCACCACCTGCATGCCGGCGTTGCCGCCCATGGCGGCCACGATCGGCATCAGAATCGCGAGCGCCACCAGCTTCTCGATGGTGGCGTCGAAGCGCGAGATCACGGCCGATGCGATCAGCGTGTTGAGGAACGTCACGCCGAGCCAGCGCAGGCGCCGCCACGCCGTGGTCATCGCGGGGGCGTGAAAGTCGGCCTCGCCGACGCCGCCCAGGCCCATCAGGTCTTCCTCGGTCTCCCGCGCGATGACGCGCACCACGTCGTCCACGGTGACGACCCCGATGAGGCGGCCCGCGTCGTCCACCACCGGCGCCGACACCAGGGCGTACTGGCGGAAGACATACGCCACCGCCTCCTGGTCCATGCCGGCCGGCACCGTGCGCGGCTCGCTCTCCATGATGTCCGTGAGCTTGACCGAGCGCCTGGCCCGCATGGCGCGGCTCAGCGGCACCGAGCCGATCGGCCGCTGCTGGGGGTCGACGACGAAGAGATCGTAGAAGTCGTCCGGCAGGTCGTCCTTGGCGCGCAGGAAGTCGACGGTCTCGCCGACCGTCCAGTACGACGGCACGCTGACCAGCTCACGCTGCATCAGGCGCCCGGCGCTGTCCTCCGGAAAGGTGAGGCCGGCTTCCAGCACCGCGCGCTCGGCTGCCGGCACCGCCTCGAGGATGCGCCGCTTCCCTTCGTCGTCGAGGTCCTCCAGGATATCGACCGCGTCGTCGGTATCGAGCTCCTGCACCGCGGCGGCCACCTCGCGCGGGCCCATGAGGTCCATCACCCCCTCGCGCACCGCCTCGTCGAGATGGCTCAGCATCTCCGGGTCGATGAGGTGCCTGGTCAGCTCGAGGAGCTGCCGGCGCTCCTCGGCGGTGAGCTGCTGCAAGACGTCGGCGAGGTCGGCCGGGTGCAGCGGTTGGACGATCGCCTCGAGCTCGGCGGTGCGGCCGTCGGCCAACGCCTCGCGCGTGGCGCGGATCAGTTCCGGCGTCGGCCCGAACGGGACCTCCGGCTGGCCCGCGTCCCGCGCCTCGCTCGCAAGGGCGCTCTCTGAAAGATCATCGGCCATCGACTTGCCTTCGAGCCATCGGCGCGGTGGCGGCCGATGGCCGGACGCGCGCCTGGCTAGATCAGGTCATTGGTGCGGTCGAGAAGACTCGAACTTCCACGGGATTTCTCCCACAGCGACCTCAACGCTGCGCGTCTACCAGTTCCGCCACGACCGCGATTTTCGCCCCCTCTGGCCGACCATGAACCGAGCTTGCCAGGGCGGCCCGCGCGGGCATACCAAATCGCTCTTGGCATGGCAAGCGCAAGGGTGCCGTCTTGGCAACCGTCGAATGGCAGTCGAGCGACGCTCCGGTCGCCTATCCGGCGGCGCTGGCGGCCATGGAGGCGAGGGTGGCCGCAATCCGCGCCGGGCGCGCCCCGGAACTGGTCTGGCTGCTGCAGCACCCCGCGATCTACACCGCCGGCACCAGCGCTAGGCCGAACGACCTGCTGGACCCGACGCGCCTGCCGGTTTACCGCACCGGCCGCGGCGGCCAGTACACCTATCATGGCCCCGGCCAGCGCATCGCTTACGCGATGCTCGACCTCAGGCGCCGGGGATCGGACCTCGGCCGCTACGTCCGCGACCTGGAGGAATGGACGATCCGGGCACTGGCGCGCCTCGGCGTCGCGGGCCTGCGCCGCCCCGGCCGGGTCGGCATCTGGGTCGCCGGAGCGGCGGGGCGCGAGGACAAGATCGCGGCGATCGGGGTCAGGGTGCGCCATTGGATCAGCTTCCACGGCGTGTCGATAAACCTGGACCCGGACCTCGGTCATTACGCCGGCATCGTGCCATGCGGCATCGAGGCGAGCGGCCGGCTCGGCGTCACCTCGTTGGCGGCACTCGGCAGCGGCGCCGCCATGGCCGACCTCGACGCCGCGCTGGGGATCGCGTTCGCCGAGGTGTTCGAGGACGGCCCGACACGGGCGAGCGCCGTTTCGCGCTCTCCCCGCGACATGATAGGCTGATCCCATGCCACTTGCCTTCGCGCGCATGCATGGCTGCGGCAACGATTTCGTGGTCATCGACGACCGCGCCGGGCGGTTGTACCGGCGGCGCTCGGCGCTGGCCCGCGCGCTGTGCGACCGGCGCACCGGCGTCGGCGGCGACGGGCTCATCCTGATCGGCCCGCCGCCGGCCAAGGACGCCGATGTCGGCATGACTTACGTGAACGCCGATGGCATGGAGGGCGAGATGTGCGGCAACGGAGCGCGCTGCGTCGCCTGGCGGGCCGCCCAACTCGGGCTGGCGGGCAGCCGGCTTGCGATGGCGACGCCGGCCGGCACCATCGCCGCCGCCGTGACCGGGCGCGAGGTGACGCTGGTCATGACCGAGCCGCAGGATCTGCGCGCCGCGGTGCCGCTTGCGGTCGCCGATCGGTGGCTGGAGGTGCACTACGTGGACACCGGGGTGCCGCACGCCGTGGTGTTCCTCTCCGACGTGGGCGCGCTGGAGAGCTTCGACGTGGCGCGACTCGGCGGCGAACTGCGCCGGCACGCGCACTTCTCGGCGCGCGGCGCCAACGCGAATTTCGTCGCCGTGACCGGCCCCAGGCACCTCGACATCCGTACCTACGAGCGCGGCGTCGAGGCGGAGACGCTGGCCTGCGGCACCGGGGCCGTGGCCGCCGCCTTGATCGCGGCCGGCACCGGCCGAGTGGCGCCGCCGGTGACGGTGCGGCCAAAGGGCGGCGGGCTGCTGCGGGTCGATTTCGAGGTCGACTCGGCCGGCGGCTACACGAACGTCACGCTCGCCGGACCGACCGAGTTGATCGCCGTCGGCGAGCTCGACGACGCCTGGCTCAAGGCGCGCGACCTGCCCACCGAGGGCGGCCTGCCGAAGGCGATGACCAGCGCCGGCCAGCTGGCGTCGGCGCCGTAGCGGCCAGGGGGTCACGCCGCCCCAAGCGGGCCTCCAGCGAGAGGGTAGAAAATTCGACGATCTACCCCATGCGCAGCGGGGAATCGGGGCGGCCGCCGCTTGGCGAGGGCGGGCAAACCACAAAGGTAGGGGGTCCGCTCGGCCGCCCCGTGGCGCCGGACGGCGCCGCGGCGGCCCCCGGCTTTCGCCGGGGTAGGCCGCCATGCGTAAAGCAAGGTGTCCAGGCATCGATTTTTCGAGGAGCGACCCAAAACGCCGCGGAACGGCGCCGTTTTTCGGCCGCTCGGAAGTGCTTCACGATGTCAAACAGCGCCCACCCCGGGGACGGGTCGGCCGCGGCCCTTAGGCCCACCGCCGTAAGCAGACGCCATTATAGGAACTTTTTCAAGCGTGTCAAGCGGCCTGCTCGTCGGGAACCGTCTCCGTTTGCGGAATTCCCACGTTGTGCCAGGAGCCGCCGTTCGGCCACTAGACAAGCCAATCATCCATGCGCCAGGAAAATCCCTGGCACCAGTCTCTGATTAGTCGTATATCATCTAACGCGGCTTTGAATGATGTCCTGTTGACCTCGCCTGGCATGCGTTGCGTTTTCGGCGCAATTCATTGGGCGATTCGAACAGAGAGAAGGAAACATGCCAAGGAAACTCAAATTCCAGGTGATCACACGCAATAGGTCATGGAAACTCTCCCGGCGAAACATTCTCACCGGTATGATCGCCGGGATGGCGTTGGTTGCGACAGGTCGGGCGGCGAAGGCCGCCTGCGCACTTACGCCATCCCAGATAGACGGCCCGTTTTATCCCGTGGCCATTCAAGATTACGACTGGGACCTCACCAGCGTGTCCGGCGGAACCGGGCGCGCCGAAGGCGAAGTGATCGAGGTGACCGGTCGGGTGCTCGACGCCGAGTGCCAACCGTTACCCGGCTCCATACTCGAAGTATGGCAAGCCAACGTCCATGGCCGCTACAACCACCCGGGAGACAAGTCGGCAGAGCGACCCTTGGACCCAAATTTCCAAGGCTACGCCAGGATAGCCACGGATAGGGACGGAAGGTATCGCTTCCTGACCGTCATTCCGGGGTCCTATCCGGCGATGGGTGAGTGGGTTCGCCCACCTCATATCCACTTCAAGGTGAGTGCACCGTTCAATCCGTCGGTGACCACCCAAATGTATTTCGCCGGGGAACCGCTTAACGACAAGGACCTGCTCTTGGCGCCGCTTTCTCCCGCGCAGCGCGCTTCGCTCGAAGTTTCGTTCGACACCGTCAGGGCGGATGGCATCCGCACCGGAGTCTTCAACCCATCCCTCGCCGAGGGGTGGAGGCCGCCGGAAAGCCTGGTCATGCCGGGCGCGGGCTGACCAGCAGTCATTCGCACGTCGTTGGTCACGGCTCATTGTCGAGGAACTTGCCGCAAATCACGCCGGTAGCCCGGCTTCGGCGAGGCCGAGGACGTAACGTTCCAACATGCCGGAGTCGGCGAAGCGCACGGGACGCATGGTCCGCAGCGTCAGGTCCGGGTATTCGCGCAGCAATCGCTCGACGCATTCCCTGGCGGCGTCGTGTTTTCCGACGTGCCAGGACATGGACGCCAGCACCAGCCTGTTCCGCGACAGGTCGGGCGCCAGGTGAACGAGCCGGGCGACGGCCTCGACGGCCCTGTCGTACCGGCCGGTCAGGAAATGGGCGATGGCGAGTTCGCGATGTTGGCGGAATCGGTGAGGATCCTCCGGGGCAGCGGCAATCGCCCGCTGCAACATGTCCATTCCCCGCTCGATCTCCCCGAGGTGGCACTTGGCGATTCCCAGCATCGCCTGTGCCGGACCAAAACCCGAATTCAGTTCGAGAGCGGTTTCGGCCTGCAGGAGCGCGGTGTTGTAGTCGCCACGCAGGTCCTGGTTGGCCAACGCCGCGATGACCCGCGCGAAATAGCTCGACGGGTCCAACGACACCGCCTTGCCGGCGTCCTCAATCATGGTTTGCTTCACGTCCTGCGGCACGTCGATGGCCGTAAACTCGAACATGCGGTGTCGGCAGAACACCGTCATTCCGACGGCCATCGAGTTCTTCGGCGCCTTTTCCACCGCCAGACGCAGGACCTCCGCCGCCTCCGCGTTTTGACCGTAGGAGTGCACGAAATAGCCGGCCGCCTTGGACAGCAATTCCGGCACGCTCAGCGTGGCGTTGTCGGTGCCGCGCAGCTTCTCGAAGGCGCTGGCCTTGATTCGGATTCGAACGGCAGAGGCAACACTCTTCGAAATTTCGTCCTCGAGGTCGAAGATGTCATCCAGCTCGCGGTCGTAACGTTCCGACCATACCTGGCTCCGGCTCGCGGTATCGATCAAGGAGAAGGTCAGGCGCAGTTTGTGGCCGGCGGCGCGCACGCTGCCTTCGAGTCGAAAATTGGCGCCGGCATTCGGTCCTTGCCCGGTTGCGCCGTGGCCGGGCGCGGCGTCCAGCACGGAGATCGCGGTCTGTTTCGCCAGGCTGCCGACGATGTCCTCGCGCAGACCTTGGGCCAGGGACTGGATCTCGTCGCCGCCGCTGATCACCTTGATTGGCGGCACGGTGACGGTCGGACGACCCTCGGCCCCGTCGACTTTCGCCGCCGATGGCAGCCCCGATGTCGATTTTTCGTCTTTGGCCGCGCCGGACACCCCGGCCCCTTGGCTGCGCATGTGGTAGATCGCCACCGGTTCGACGATGTTCTTGAGTTGCTGCGCGCCGCCATCGACGAACAGCAGGTCGAGCTTTCGCCTGACTTCCTCGTGGACCTTACCGGACACGCAGACGCCGCCGGGTTCGGCGAGCGCCTCCAGCCGCGCAGCGACGTTCACGCCATCGCCGTACAAGTCGTCGCCGTCAATGATCACATCGCCCATGTTCACGCCGACGCGAAACTGCATCGGCTCCTTATCCCCGAAGTGGGCGTTGCGATCGGCCAGCAGGCGCTGGAACTCCGCAGCGCACAGAACGGCCCGGACCGGGCTCGCGAACTCCGCGATTACGGAATCGCCGGCACCGCCGAATTTGCGGCCGTTGTGCTCGGCGATACTGCTGTCGATGATGCCGCGACACGCCTTCAGGGTGGCGAGGGTCCCCTCCTCGTCGGCACCCATCAGCCGACTGAAGCCAACGACATCGGCGGCCAGGATCGTCGTCAGTTTTCGCTCGACTTTGCTCATGGGAGGGCGAAGTCGTGCTGGCGCATGAGGCGGCTTCCGCCGACCGCATCAGCAGCCAGAACCGCCGCGTGTCTCAGATGGGCGCGCCAGGCCGCCATAGTGACCGTTCCCGTCGAGATGGCGATTGTAGGGAAATTCTATGCGTGGGCGGAGGGCGAGTCCAACGAGGCTGGATGCCGCATAAGGGTCAGATCGAGACACCACCGCTCGCCGGCCTCGACGCGCGGATTGGCGCGGTCGGCGATGCGCCAGTCGCAGCGGGCCCCGCAATGGGCCGCGAGCAGCCGGCACAGTTCCGCCGCCGCCTGCTCCAGTCGCGCGGCCGTCGGGGCCAGCGCCTGGACGGTGAGCACCGCCTGACGGTCGTCGGCGCGATCGCGCTGCGGGCGTCCTGGTACCAGTTCCAGCGCCGGCCGCACGAGATCGAGGTCGTCGGCGCCCACGGGCATTCGATGGGCGGCCGACACCGCGTTGTAGAGATCGACCAGCGCGTTCACTCGCGGCAGGCCCGCGCCGCGTTGCGCGCCCTTCAGCAGCCGCTCCACCGAGGAGCGGTAGCTGGTCTTCTTGACCCCGAACGCCTTGTTGGCCTCGCGCCAGCAGCGCAACTCCGGGATGTCCGCCAGCGCGCCGTCGCCCAAGGCGGCGCGACACGCCGCCTCGGTGGCGGCGAGGAAACGCCTTACCTCGGGCGGGTCCGGCGGGATCGCCAAGCCGGCCGCCACCACGAGGCCCACCCGGAAGTCGGGGAACCTGACCATCAGCTCGCCGATGTCGAGGACCGCCATGACTGCCATCCTTCCGCGCCGGGCGCTACCGCGCTAGACTACAGAGATCGCCGGCCTCGCCGGCCGATGGCGGGCCGGCGAACGGGACCGGGCGGAAAGGAGGCGTCCCATGACCGTCGCGCCCACGCTGCACAAATACCTGGCCGCGCAAGGGATCGAGTACGACACGCTGAAGCACGAGGACACCGTATCGGCCTCGCGCAGCGCCGAGGCGAGCCACGTTTCCGGCGACCGCGTCGCCAAGGCCGTCGTCATGCGCGACGACGACGGCTACTTCGTCGCGGTGCTGCCGGCCTCGCGGCGCATCGCATTGGGCGAATTGTGGCGCTGGTTCCATCACCCCGTCGGATTGGCGACGGAAGACGAAGTGGCCGGGCTCTTCGCCGACTGCGCGCGGGGCGCCGTGCCGGCGATCGGCGCCGCGTACGGCCTCAGGGTCGTGGTGGACGATAGCCTGCTACATCAGGGCTACGTCTATTTCGAGGGCGGCGACCACGCCAGCCTGGTGCGCGTCGCCGGCGAGCACTTCGACAAACTGATGGCGGGCGCCCAGCACCATCGGTTCACTCGTCACTTATAGCGGGCCGCGAGAAACCTGCCGCTCAGAGTGTCGGCCGGACCTCGAATCCGGACGCCGATTCCTCGCAAGGGCTGACGGCGACGTTCGACACCCTGGCGCGGCGCGGCCCCTGCCGGCAGAGCGCGATCATCTCGTCCACAGGCCCCGGCGGGCCGACGAAGAGGGCCTCGACCGCGCCGTCCCGCCGGTTGCGGACCCAGCCCGCGAGGCCGCGCCGGGTGGCCTCGTCCACGGTCCAGGCGCGGAACCACACGCCTTGCACATCGCCTTCGATGCAGACCCTGACCGATTTCGGCACGTCGTTCACGTCGCCCGCCTATTCGAATTCGAGGATCGGCTGGTCGGCGGCGAGGCTGTCGCCGGCCGCGGCGTGCAGCGCCGCCACCCTGCCGTCGCGGTCGGCGCGCAGCAGGTTTTCCATCTTCATCGCCTCGATCACGGCGAGCTCCTGGCCGGCCTTGACCTCGTGTCCGACGCCGACCGAGAGCGAAGCGAGCAGCCCCGGCATCGGCGCCAGCAGCAACCGCGAGGTGTCGGGCGCGCGCTTCGCCGCCATGTGCGCCGCCAACTCGGCCGCGCGAGGGCTGAGCACCTGCACCTCGATCTCGACGCCGCCATGCGCCAACCGGTAGCCGATGCCCTGGCGCTCGATCCGCACGCTCACGGCCTTGCCGTTGACGGCGCCCTGGAACAGCGGCTCGCCGAAACGCCACTCGCCCACCACTTCGTGGCTGCCCTCGCCGATGACCGCGTGACCGGCGGCGGTCTCGGCGACCGTCACCTTGTGCCGCTCGCCGCCGTGGAGCACCACCCAGTCGGCGCCGGCAGCGGGCTTCGCCCGGCCGATGGCGGCATCGCGCGCCTGCAAACGGTGATGGATCACCGCCGCCACCGCGATCAGCGGCCCGAGCCGGTCGGCCGGCGGCGCGGCGAGGATTCCGGCGGGGAACTCCTCGGCGATGAAGTCAGTCGATAGGTCGCCGTCCCGGAAGCGCCGATGCGCCATCACCGCGGCGAGGAACGTCAGGTTGGTTGCGACGCCCCGCACCGAGAACGCGTCGAGCGCGTCGCCCATGGCGGCGATGGCGGCGGCGCGGTCGGCGCCGCTGGCAATCAGCTTGGCGATCAGCGGGTCGTAGTGGATGGTGATCTCCGCCCCCTCGTAGACGCCGCTGTCGACGCGGACCGCGGGCATCGCCGGCTCGCGGTAGCGGACGAGCCGCCCGGTCGAAGGCAGGAACCCGCGCCGCGGGTCCTCGGCATAGACGCGCGCCTCCACCGCCCAGCCGGCGAGCGCCACGTCCTTCTGCCTGAGGCTCAGTTTCTCGCCGGCGGCGATTCGGATCATCCACTCCACCAGGTCGAGGCCGGTCACGATCTCGGTGACGGCATGTTCGACCTGTAATCTCGTATTCATTTCAATGAAGTAGAAGTTCTTGTTCCGATCGACAATGAATTCGACGGTGCCGGCCGAGCGGTAGCCGACGGAGCGGGCCAGCGCCACCGCCTGCAGGCCCATGGCGGCGCGCGTGCGGCTGTCGATCAAGGGGCTCGGCGCCTCCTCGATCACCTTCTGGTGCCGGCGCTGGATCGAGCACTCGCGCTCGCCCAGATGGATGACGTTGCCATGGGCGTCGGCCAGCACCTGGATCTCGATGTGGCGCGGCCGCTCGATGAACTTCTCGATCAGCACCCGGTCGTCGCCGAAGGCGGTGCCAGCCTCGCCGGCGGCGGCGCGAAAACCCTCAGGCACCTCCGCGTCGTTGCGGGCGAGCCGCATGCCCTTGCCGCCGCCCCCGGCGGCGGCCTTCAGCAGCACCGGATAGCCGATGTCGCGCGCGGCGCGCACCGCCTCCCCTTCGTCGGCGATGGCGGCCGAATGGCCGGGGACGACGTTCACCCCGGCGGCCCGCGCCAGCTTCTTCGCCTCGATCTTGTCGCCCATGGCGGCGATCGCCTCGGGGCCGGGGCCGATGAAGGCGAGGCCGGCCCGCTCGACGGCCTCGGCGAAGCGCGGGTTTTCGGCCAGGAAGCCGTAACCGGGGTGGACCGCCTCGGCCCCGGTCGCGGCGGCGGCGGCGAGGATGTTGTCGATCGCGAGGTAGCTCTTCGCCGACGGCGAGGGGCCGATCGCCACGGCCTCGTCGGCCTCGCGCACGTGGCGCGCGTCGGCGTCGGATTCCGAGTAGACCGCGACGGTTCCGATCCCCATCGCGCGCGCCGTGCGCACGATGCGGCAGGCGATCTCGCCGCGGTTGGCTATGAGGATCTTGGAGAACATCGGCGCTTCGCGCGTCCTTAGGACGAGGGGCGAGTCTTCCTAGTTTCCTCATCCTGAGGAGCGCCCGAAGGGCGCGTCTCGAAGGACGAGGAATACCTGCGTCTGCGCCTGGCGAGCCGCTGTA
>CAYPKW010000056.1:0-16896 GCA_964411425.1 uncultured Rhodospirillaceae bacterium | reverse complement strand
GCGGAAGTGCTGGACGGCGAGGTCGAGCGGGCCTTGGGGACGCAAGCCGGCGCGCATAGCTGATTCCACGCGGTCCGGCCGGTCGGTCAGACGTCGATCAGCTGCCAGGCGAGCGCCTTGGCGTGGCGGTGCAGCCCTTCCCAGGAGACCGGAAACGTCTTCTTCATGCGGGTGTTGGCTGGCAGCAAGCGCGTCCTCCCTAGTGCTCGACCGCACAGTTCCGCGCCACAGGCGCGGAGCGCGCGGTCGAGTACAACTTCTGGAGTTTGTACCACTTTCGCGGCTCGCGAGTCGCGGGACGCGACTCGCGAACTCGCGAAAGTTGGTACGATCCCGGATGGTTTATCCGATCCCGCCTGGGCGCGCCAATGCGATTTCACGGCGCGGCGCTCAATCGTCCTCGGAGAGCGCCCCGAGCATGGGGCCGAGGTGGGCCTCGTAATGGCGCCAGGCGCCGATGCGCGTCGCATCGAGCCGGGTGGGGATCGACGAACTATCCGCCAGCCCCAGCGTGTCGGCGGAGGTGGCAGCGAGGACGCCTTCGAGACAGGCGTCCTCCCAGGCGAGGCCGCAGAACTCGACGATGCGCGGTATGACCGCGGCGGGATCGCTCACCAACTCCTCGTACCAGACATCGAGCATCGCGAGCGGCAGCACCTGGCGCCAATGCTCCATGAGCGCCTCGTACAGGCGCAAGAATCGGGCGCAGAGCACCAGATCGGTGGAAAAGGCGTAACGGGCTCTGACGAAGGACTTGAAGTAGCACGCCAGCACGGTGTCGCGCGGATCCCGCCGGCAGTAGACGACGCGCACCCCCGGGCAGATGAGGGTGAGGAGCGCAAGCTGGACGGTACCACCCGCGTAGCTTGAGACCAAAGTTTGGCTCGCCTCCGAGCGCGTCGCTATCGCGTCTCGGTACCATTCGCCCCACCGTCGCGCCGTCGCGGCATCGAATTCCGCCAGGCACCATGGATACGGCGGCTCCCCGGCCAAAGCCTCGGAAATGGCGCGCATCAGGTCGCCAAGGAACGTTTTTTCGTCCTGGAAGCTGACCGCGGAGTGGCCGGCCAGGGCTTGCCCCACCAGGCTCTTGCCGGTACGCGGCATGCCGACGATGAGGACAGGGTGCCGGTCGGCGATGCCGAAGCCGCGGCGCCGGGCGAAGAACTCGGTGTCGAATGTGTCTCGCAGCCTGGCGACGTAGCGTCGCCGCTCCGCCGGATCGAACGCCATGCCCATGCTCTCTTGTAGGCGCTCCTCCAGGCGGTTGGCGTCGCGATAGTGGGCGAAGGACCGGTCGTAGTCGCCGATGTCGGCGTACATCTTGCCGAGGGCGAAGCGGGCCGTTGCCTCCTCCCCGGGAGCCATTCCTCCGCCGGCCAGGACACGCTCCAAGGTAGCGAAGGCGGCATCGCCGGGGCGGTAGCGGACCCGCGGCGCGAGCCAAAAATGGGCGGGCGCGAAGTCGGGCCTGATCTCGAGCGCCCGGCGATAGCAGGCCGCCGCCTCTTCGTGCCGGCCTAGCCGCGCCAGCGTCTTGCCGAGATCGACGAGGAAGTCCGGTTCGCCGGGCCGCGCCTCCAGCGCCCGCCGGAAGCATGCTACCGCCTCCTCCACGCGGTCGAGCTGGGCCAAGACATGGCCGAGGTTGGCATGGGCGGCGGCAAAGTCGGGCTTAAGCGCGATCGCCCGGCGATAGCTGGCGGCTGCTTCCTCCAGCCTGCCCAACTCGCGCAACGCGACGCCGAGATGGAAATGGGCGTCGGCGTAGGAGGGCTGAAGCGCGATCGCGCGGCGATAGCTGGCGGCGGCTTCCTCGTGTCGGCCCTGGTCGCGCAGCATGAGGCCGAGATTCTTGTGCGCCTCCGCGTTGCTCGGATCGAGGCCGATCGCCTCGGCCATCATGGCGGCGCCGGCGGCCGGATCGCCGAGCCGAAAGGTGGTCGCCGCCAGCAGATGCAGCACTGTGACGTTGCGCGGCTCGGCCGCCCGCAGCCGCTCGCAAATGCTCAGCGCCTCGTTCAATCGCCCGGCGCGGAAGTGCTGGACGGCGAGGTCGAGCGGGCCTTGGGGACGCAAGCCGGCGCGCCTCGCGGGGTACCAGCCGGTCACACGTCGAGATCGGGCGCCGTCGCCAGCACGCAGCCGCTGATCTTCCACGTCCCGTCCGGCTGCCGTTGCATCATGTACAGCGCCAGCGTCGAGTGCCCGTCCGGACCGACGACGAAGACATCCTGCACGATCGTCCCGCCCTCGACCCTAAGCTCCCTGAACTCCACTTGGCGCGGCCGGTACACCGGCCGATATCCAATCTTCACCATCTCCAAGAATATTTCCGCGGTCCCGAACTTCTGCTGGATCGTCGGCGAGGCATAGGAGAACGCCGCCGCCGCGTCGTCGCGCCGGAAGGCGGCGAGCTGGCCCTCGATCACCTGGCGGATGGCGGCGCCGTCGGGCGCGCCCAGCGACGTGCCGTCCTCGGCGCGACCGAGGCCGGGTACGACCAGGGCGCAGATGGCGATGACGATGAAGAGCCGCTGGATCATGGGGTAGACCTCCACTCAATCCGAAAGGCGGGCTAGGCCCGATGGCGCGCCTCGCTCAGCGAACGTAGAGATGCACCTCGTTGCCGGTCGCCTGCTGGCTGGTGGCGGCTGAGAGTGCGATCCGGTCAGGCGGCAATCCCATCTCGTTCAAGGCGCGCAGCACCTCCTCGGCGTTCTGTTGCGCCGCGGCCCCGTTGCCCTCGACGCCGGCCACGGCGACCAAGTCGAAGGCCGCCGTCGGACGGCGCTCCAGCGCCTTGCTGACGGCCTCGTACAGCGCTTGCCTGTACTCTACGTCCGGGCGGTCAAAACGGATGACCACGAACGGCCGCCCGCCGGCGATACCGGCCCCGGGCGGCGCCGCGGTCGGCGCGGCGGGCGCGGCGAAGGCCTGCGCCTGACCGGCGTTCACCGCCATCGACAGCGCCACGAGGTTGTTCTGCTCGGCGGCCAGCGCGCCGCTCTGGCGCGCCACGTCCTCGCCCAGCTCGGCGAGCAGGCGGTCCACTTGCACGGCCGTGCCGTTGACGGCATCGTCGAGCTGCTGAAGTTGCTGATAATCGGTCTCGGGCGCGCCGGCGATGCGGTACATGGCGCGCGCCGATTCCTGCAAATACCGCGCGAAGGCGACGTTGCCGGCTACCTGGTTGGCAAGCGAGCTCGTTTCGCCGAGGTCGGCCTGCATCCGGCCGAGCTCACCTTGCGCCACCGACCATTGTTGGCGCAGGCCGGCGTCGCCGGGCGCGGCGCCGCTCTGCAGCCTGGCGGCGATGGCGCCCACCGTCGCGTGATAGGCGAGCGCGTGCTCCGCCGACTGGCGCCGCAGCCGCTGCAACGCCTCGCTTTGTGCGGCGGCCGAACTCTGCAGCTGGGCGTGCTCGTCGGCGAGAGTGGCGACCTTGGCGCCCAGCGTCGAGGCCGTCACCGGCGCCGTATCGCCGGCCGGGACCACCGCGGGAGCGGTCGAGGCCGCGGGCGCCTCGCTCGCCGGCGCGCTCGTCGTCGCGGCCGGCTCGGGTTTCTCGCCCGTCATCGCCGGGATCAGCGCCTGATCGGCGAAGGCGCAGGCGCCGACAAGAAGCGTCGCGCCGACGGCGGCGGCGCGCATCCGTCTCATGGCCATGATTGATCCGCCTGCCAAGCCCGCCACCGACCGCGATGCGCCCCGGCGCTTCTATCCGCGCGGCGAAATACTACAGGCCGCCCGCGGCCCGCAACAAGCGGCAATTCCCCAGGCCGCCCGCGCTTGCCACGCCGCCGGGCCGTGGTGTAGGGTCCGCCGCCCGCGCGCCCGTAGCTCAATTGGATAGAGCATCAGACTACGGATCTGAGGGTTGGGAGTTCGAGTCTCTCCGGGCGCGCCAGCTTGCACGCGTGACTCGCTCGGCCGGCGGTGCCGAGCGCCCCTACTTCCTCTCGATCAGCTCGATCTTGTAGCCGTCGGGGTCCTCGACGAAGGCGATCACGGTCGTGCCGTGCTGCATCGGTCCGGGCGGGCGGGGGATGGGCACGCCCGCGGCCTTGAGCCGCGCGCAAGTGCCGTGGATGTCGCCGACCCCGATCGCCAGATGGCCGAAGCCGGTGCCGAGCTCGTAGGGCTCTTCCCGGCCCCAGTTGTGGGTAAGCTCGATGACGGTATTGCCGCCTTCATCGCCATAGCCGACGAAGGCGAGCGTGAACTTGCCGTCCGGGTAGTCCATCTTGCGCAACAGCTTCATGCCGAGCCGCTCGCAGTAGAAGCGCAGCGAGCGGTCGAGGTCGCGGACCCGGATCATGGTGTGCAAGAGCCGGTTGCCGGCGTCGGCTGCGGTCATGGGCGCTCCAGGTATAGGATCTCCGCCGTCTCAGGCGGGCGCAGCATAGCAGAGGTGTCCGGGCGCACCAACGCTTAGGCGGATCAGTCGTCCTCGGCGGCGGGACGGCGCGCGCGTTTGGCGCGCGCGCGGCGGCGCTTGGCCTCGAGCCGGCGCTTCTTCGACGCGGCCGGCGGTTTGCTCTCTTTGCGCCTCGGCGCCGGCCGGGCGGCCGCTTCGATCAGCGCTGCCAGCCGGTCGAAGGCGTCCTGGCGGTTCTTTGCTTGCGAGCGCCAGCGCCGGGCCGCGATCACCAGGACGCCTTGCCCGCTCATGCGTCTTCCGGCGAGCCGCCGCAGCCGCCGCCGCATGGCGTCGTCGAGCGCGGCCGAGCCGGCGGCGTCGAAGCGCAGCTGGACCGCCGTCGCCACCTTGTTGACGTTCTGTCCGCCGGGGCCCGACGCGCGCACGAACCGCCACTCGATGTCGCGCTCGTCGAGCGCGATGCCGGGGGCCACGCGAATCATCGGCGTGCCGCGCGGCGTTATGCCGCGGCGGCGATCTCGACCAGCGAACGTTCGATGATGTCGAGGCCCTCGTCCACCACCTTGTCCGCGGCGGTCAGCGGCACCAGGATGCGGATGGCGTTGGCGTAGACGCCGCAGGACAGCACCACCAGGCCGTTGTCCAGCGCCTTCGAGGTGAGCTTCTTGGTCGTCTCCGGGTCGGGCGTGTTTTCGCCGCGATTCTTGACCAACTCGAACGCGATCATGCCGCCCAAGTTCCGGATGTCGCCGATCGGCGGCACGTCGTTGCGCCTGGCGATGGCCTTGAGGCGCTCGACCACCCGCCGACCGAGTTCCCGGCTGCGCTCGAGCAGCTTCTCCTCCTCGATCACGTCGAGCACGGCCAGCGCCGCGGCGCAGCCGACCGGGCTGCCGGCATAGGTGCCGCCGAGGCCGCCGGGGCCGGGCGCGTCCATCACTGCCTCGCGGCCGATGACGGCCGACAGCGGGAAGCCGCCCGCCAGGCTCTTCGCCGCGACGATGAGGTCCGGCGCCACGCCGGAATGCTCGATGGCGAACATCTTGCCGGTGCGCGCGAACCCGCACTGGATTTCGTCGGCGACGAACAGGATGCCGTGCTGCTCGCACAGCGCCTTGAGCCGGCGCAGGAAATCGTTGGGCGCGATGTAGAAACCGCCCTCGCCCTGCACCGGTTCGATGATGATGGCGGCGACCCGCGCCGGCTCGAGGTCCGCCTTGAACAGCCGGTCGAGCGCCGCGAAGGAATCCTCGGGCGTCACCCCATGACACTCCATGGGGAACGGGACGTGGTAGATGTCGCCAGGGAACGGCCCGAATCCGGCCTTGTAGGGCACCACCTTGCCGGTGAGCCCCAGGGTCAACAGGGTGCGACCGTGGAAGGCGCCGCTGAAGGAGATCACCGCCGGGCGCCCGGTGAAGGCGCGCGCGATCTTGATGGCGTTCTCGACCGCCTCGGCGCCGGTGGTGAAGAAGATGGTCTTGTTCGGTCCCTTGCAGGGCGCCATCTTGTTCAGCCGCTCGGCCAGCGCCACGTAGGATTCGTATGCCATCACCTGGAAGGCCGTGTGGGTGAAGCGCTTTCCTTGCGCCTCCACCGCCGCCATGACTTTGGGGTGGCGGTGTCCGGTGTTGAGCACCGCGATGCCGCCGGCGAAATCGATATAGCGCTTGCCCTCGATGTCCCATAACTCGGCGTTCTCCGCCCGCGCGGCGAATACGGGCGTGGCCGTTGCAACACCGCGCGGCACGGCGGCGTTGCGCCGCGCCAGCAACTCCGCGTTGGTGGTCATGGCGCTGTCCTCCTGACGGATGATCGGCACTCGTACCGGCCGGAACCCTTGTCTAACGGGGCGACGGCCCGATTGCAAGGCGCGGGCCTAACTTGCGGCCGCGAGGTCGCCTAGAGCCTGATTGCTCCGCATTGAAGCACCTCGTGCTTCAATGTGGAGCGTGAATCAGGCTCTAGGTTTTGAATCTAGAGCAAGATTCACGTTTCATATCGAATCATCGTGATTCAATATGAAACGATCTTGCTCTAGCGCCTCGATGAGCGGGCCCAGATGGCGTTCGTAGCGCCGCCACTTGCCGACCGAGGAGGAGTAAATCGGCCGGCGGACCTGCTCCTTGCTGGCGGTCAGCACCGGGCGCCCGCTTTCGTGGAAGGCGAGGCACGCGTCCTCCCAGTCGAGGCCGCAGAAGCGGACCATCTCGCGCGCCACACGCGGCGTGTCGGCGACGAGGTCCTCGTAGGCGACGTCGAGGATGGCGACCGGCAGCACCTCGCGCCAATGGTCCATCAGGCGGCGGTACTCGCGATAGAACTGGCCGATGGTGGCGAGGTCCCAGATCCACGGCCAGTTGCCGAGAAAATCCTGTTCGAAGCAGGACAGCCCGTTATCCAGCGGATGGCGCCGGCAGTGGATGATCTTGGCGCCGGGGAACAATACGGCGATCGGCCCCAGGCTGCCAAACTTCAGCACCTCCTTGTCGATCACCCGGCACTTGCCGGGCGCCAGACGCGCCAGCCATTCGATATGTCCCCGCGCCAGGCGCCGGGTCTCGGCCCTGTCCAGCGTCCTCATGCAGCGCGGATAACGAGCGCCGCCGGTTTCTTCGAGGCGGGCGATGATCGCTTGCAACTCGCGCAGCTCGCCGGCGCCGTGCACCTCGGAATGGCTGGCGAGGATCTGCTCGGTGAGCGTGGTGCCCGAGCGCGGCATGCCGACGACGAACATCGGCAGGTCGGATGGATCGCCGAAGCCGGCGGTGCGGGCGAACAGCGCGCGATCGAAGGTGGCGACGAGTTCGTCTATTTGACGTCGGGTGTCCGCCAGGTCGAAGCCGCGCTCGCCGCTCGCCAGCTCCCGGCGCCGCCCGGCGTTGGCCTGCTCGAGATGCGCGAAGGCGGCATCGTATTCGCCCTTCGCGTCATGCACTCTCGCCATGGCGAAGTGCAGGCGGCTGCGATCGCCCGAGGCGATGTCGGGGCGCCGCAGCAGCCGCTCGATGCGATCCAGCGCCGCCGGCGCGAGTTCCGCCTTCTCCAGCATCGCCATCTCGGCCAGCGCCGCCGCGCAGTCGGGGTCGATCTCGATGGCCCGCGCGTAATGCCGTTTCGCGTCGTCGATACGATTGAGTGCGCGCAAGACGTCGCCCAGCTTGACGCGGTAGCGCACCGCGTCCGGGTTTCTTGTCACCATGTCGTCCAGCATCGCGCGCGCCTCCTCGCTGCGCCCGAGATGGGAAAGCGAGCCGACCATGTCGTAGCGCGCGTCGTCCAAGGAGGGATCGAGGGCCACGGCCTGTTGCAGCCGGCGCACCGCCTCCTCGGGCCGGTTGCGCTGGGCCAGCAGCGAGCCGAGGCCGGCCAGCGCGCCCACATGCCGGGGGCGGAACGCCAAGGCTTGCTCGAAGCGGTCGATGGCCGCTCTCGCCCGGCCGTCCGCGCGCAGCGCGATCGCCAGATTATTCAGGATGTCGGCGTCGCCGGGGTTCGCTTGGTGCGCGCGCTCCAGGCACTGCACCGCCTCAGCCGTTTGGCCCGCTTTGCGCAGCGCGTTGCCCAGATTATTGAGCGCGCCGGCGTGCCCGGGCGCCAGCTCGACCGCCTTCCGATACTGCGCGATGGCGGCCGCCGCGTCGTCCCGATCCCGCGCCAGATTGCCGAGATTGAGGTGCGCTTCGGGATTATCCGGCTGCAAGGCCAAGGCCCGCGCGAAAGCGGCCGCGGCGCCTTCCCGATCGCCCGCGGCCCGCAGCGCCAGCCCGAGGGTGTTGTGGTAGGCGGTGACATCGCCGCGGCCAGCAATGGCGCGCTCGATGAGCGGCAGGGCTTCGCCGGCGCGCCCGGCCTGCACGGCAAGCGCGCCCAAAAGGTGCAGGGCGTCCGGGTGGTCGGGATGTTGGGCGAGCACGCGGCGATAGATCGCCTCCGCCTCGGCGAAGCGGCCTTGCCGGTGCAGCGCCGCCGCTTGGTCGAGCGCCGCCGCCACGCTGCCTGACGCGGCGTGCCTCACGGCCGCGCACCGGGCGCCAAGTCGCCCAGCGCCTCGATGAGCGGCCCGAGGTGGCGCTCATAGCGCCGCCACCTGTCGACCGAGGAGGCGTAGATCGGCTGGCGCACTTGCGTCTGCGAGAAGGTTTGCACCGGCCTGGGGTTGTCGTGAAAGGCAAGGCATGCCGCCTCCCAGTCGAGGCCGCAGAAGGCGACGATCCGCCGCACGGTCGCGTCGAACTCGGCCACCAACCGTTCGTAGCTCACCTCCAGCATCGGCAGCGGCAGCACGGCCTGCCAGTGGCGCATCAGGCGGTCGTGCTGCCGGTAGAACTGGCCGAGGGTCGTGAGATCCCAGGACCATGGCATCGGCCCCTTGAAGTCCTGCTCGTAACAGGACAGGCAAGTGTCGACGGGCTGGCGCCGGCAATGGATCACCCGTGCCCGGGGGAACAGCACCGCGGCGAGACCGAGATAGAGGAAATTGAACGGCGCCTTGTCGGTGACGCGGGTGACGCCGGGCGCCAGCGTCAGGATGCGATCGAGATAGTCCCGCGCGGCCTGTCGCGCCGTCGCCGGCGTCAGCGCGGCGACGCACTCGGGGTAGGGGCCGGCACCGGCGATCCGTGCCGGCATCGTGCGCGTGATGCGCTCCATGTGGGCCAACTCGCCCGCGCCGTACACCTTGGAATGGCTGGCAAGAATTTGTTCCACCAGGCTGGTGCCCGAGCGCGGCATGCCGACGATGAACACCGGCCGCTCGGACGGGTCGCCCAACCCGCTGGCGCCGGTGAACAGCGGCCGGTCGAAGGCGGCGATCAGCCGGTCGAATTGGGCGGCCAGCGCCGCAAGGTCGAAGCCGCGGTCCTTCGCCTTGCGCTCGCCCAGCCTCAGATCGTTGGCGCGGCGCAGGTGATCGAAGGCGAGGTCGAACTCGCCCTCGGCGTCGTGCACCTTGGCGAGCGCGAAATGCAGCACGGCGCGATCGTCCGCCGGCAGCTCGCGGCGCGCCAGCAGCGCCGCGATCCGCTCCCGCCACCGGGGCGCGAGCCGTTCCTTGTCCGCGATGGCGATCTCGGCCAGGGCGGCGGCGCAATCGGCATCGCCGCGCGCGCTCTCGAGGTCCTGCGCCCGCGCCTCGTCGAAGCGCCCGAGCGCCCGGAGCGTGCCGGCGAGGCGCAACCGGAAACAAACCGTGTCAGGCCGCTCGGCCACGAGCCGGCGCCACTCGGCCAAGGCCGCCTCGTGGCGGCCCAGCGCGTCGAGGGCATTGGCGAGGTTGACTCGCATCTCGGCCATCGACGGGTCGAGCGCCAAGGCGCGCTCCAGGCGGCGCACGGCTTCTTCCGGCTCGTCCCGCTCGGCCAGGAGCGAGCCGAGGTTGGCGAGCGCGCCGGCGTGATCGGGCGCCAGCGCGAGCGCCGCGCGGTATCGCTCGATGGCCGCCTCGGCCCGGCCGGCCGCCTGCAACGCGAGCGCCAGGCCGTTCGCGATGTCCGGATCGCGCGGCGCTAGCTGGTGCGCCCGTTCGAGCAGGCGCAGCGCCTCGTCCGCCTCACCTTGTCGACGCAGCAGATTGCCGAGGTTGGAGTTGGCGGCGGCGGAATCGGGAGCCAGCGCGATCGCGCGGCGGTAATGCTCGGCGGCGCCGGCGAGGTCGCCCCGGTCCTGCGCCAGGTTTCCCAGGTTGAGATGGGCCTCGGAGTTCCTCGGCTGCAGGGCCAAGGTGCGCGCGAAGGCGGCCGCGGCGCCGGCGAGGTCGCCCTGGGCCCTCCGCGCCAGTCCCAGCGTGTTGTGGTAGGCGCCGACCTCGCCGTCGCGTGCGATCGCGCGTAGGACGAGCGCGATCGCTTCGTCGGATCGGCCCGCCTGCACGGCAAGCGCGCCCAAAAGGTGCAGGGCGTCCGGGTGGTCGGGATGTTGGGCGAGCACGCGGCGATAGATCGCCTCCGCCTCGGCGATTCGGCCCTCCCGGTGCAGGCGGACGGCCCGCTGCAAGTTGTCTTCCTTAGCCAGCATCCGCGACCTCCCTGGCTGTCAAGGACGCGGTTCGCGCCCGGCGCAGCGCCGGCAAGATCAGCACGAGCGTGAGCGCGCCGAGCACGAGGACGAGAGCCGCGATCGCGTCCGCTCCGATCGGCTCGCTGAGCGCCACGGCGCTGCTCGCCACGCCGATCACCGGGATGGCCAGCGTGCCGACGGCGGCGACCACGGCCGGGTAGAGCGCCACCGTCCGGTACCAGGCCCAATGGCAGAACGTCATCGGGATGGTGGCCGCGTACAGGGTGGCGAGCCAAGCCTCCGCGCTCACGGCGCCGGCCTCGAAGCCGCGCTCGAACACAAGCGCGCCCAGCACGACCGGCGCGCCGCCCAGCGCGAGCTGCCAGCCAGTGAGCACGATGACCGGCATCGACCACCTGTAATACTTGAGCCCGACCGTGCCGGCTGCCCAGCTCATGGCGGCGCCCAGCATCAGCAGCGGGCCGAGCGGCGCCGCCGCGATCGCTCGCCAGTCGGGGATGACCAGGGCCGCCATGCCGGCGAGCCCCACGGCAAGGCCCGCCAGCGTGGTCCGCGCCAGGCGCTCGCCCAACAGCGGCACCGCCAAGACCGCCGCCCACAGCGGCATGGTGAAGGCGATGATGGAGGCGTGGCCCGCCGCCATGTTGGCGATGCCCGTGGCCGACATCAGGTGCCAGATGGTAATATTGAACAGGCCGACCAGCAGCAGGGGCCTCAATTCGGCGCGCGGAATTCTGAGCGGCAGGCCGCCCGCCCAGGCGATCGCGAGCAGGCCGCCGCCGCCGAGCGCCAGGCAGATGGCGCGGAAAGTCCAGGGCGGCACCTCGGATAGCCCGATCTTCATGATCGGCCAGTTGATGCCCCAGAACAGCGACAGCGCCGCCAGCAGCAGGATGCCGGTATGGGGCGCCGTCGCCTCGGCCCCGCGCGCCGTCAACGGGGCGGCTCCGGGGCGCCGCGTCGCTGGGCGATCCGGCGCAGGATTTCGTCGCGCCGCTCAGGCGGCAGGATCATCCACTCGCCGATCTCCTCGATGGTGCGGAAGCAGCCGGCGCACAACCCGGTGCGCTCGTCGATGCGGCAGACGCTGATGCACGGGCTGGGCGGACCCGCGGCCAGCAGTCGCAGGCGCAGGGATCGCCGGCGCTCGCGTTCCAGGATGCGTCGCTGGCGGCGTTCGTCCATGCGACCGGCGCCCGCGCTCAGGCGGCGCGGACCTCGGCGCCCGAGCGGCCGACGATGCGCCGATAGAGCGCCGGGTCGGTATCGCCCTCGCTGCCGAACAGCATGAAGCTCGCATCGGGGCCGAGCCCCAACCGGCGGCGCGCCTTCGGATCGCCGGTCGCGGCGAGCAGCCCGGCCAGCCCGCCGACGCCGGCCTCGCCGCTAACGACGGAGGGGTCACCCCCGACTCCCTCGGCCAGCACCCGCATGGCGGCCACGGCCGCCTCGGCGAAGGCCTCGCGGCTCAAGATCGCCGACAAAGACGTATCGTACGGCGCCGCCGGCGGCGCGGCGTTCCGATTGAGGTAGGGGCGTACCGGCGAAGCCGTCGATTTCCATTCGCTCATGGCCGCATCTATTATCACCTATTGGCACCGGGCGCGCCGGCGGCGTGCCGTCTAGAACCGGCGAGGGTCGAATGCAGGCCGGCTTCGTGCTGCGGCGGGTGCGGCTGGCGACCGGCCTGGTGCTGTTTGGCTATCTGGTCACCCATTTCCTCAATCATTCGCTCGGCCTCGTTTCGCTGGCCGCCATGGAAGCGGGCCGCGAGTGGTTCCTTTTGCTGTGGCGCAATCCGATCGGCACGGTCGCGCTGTACGGGGCGCTGGCGATCCACCTGGCGCTCGCCTTCTGGGCGCTCTATCTGCGGCGCAGCTTCAACATGCCGCTATGGGAAGCGGCCCAGCTCGTGCTGGGCATGCTCGTACCGCCTCTGCTCGTCATCCACCTACTGGGCACGCGGCTGTCCAACGCCTTGTTCGACACCAACGACACCTATGCCTACATCGTGCTCGTGCAATGGGTGTGGCAGCCCTGGATCGGGGCGCGCCAGGCCGCCGTGCTGCTGATCGCCTGGGGACACGGCTGCGTCGGGCTGCACTATTGGCTCCGTCTCAGGCCGTGGTACGCCAAGGCGGCGCCCTACCTCCGTGCCGGCGCGCTGCTGCTGCCCGTGCTGGCGCTGCTGGGCTTCGCCGCGGCGGGCCGCGAGGTGGCGCGGGTCTACGAAAACCCGGAGTGGTTCGCGGCGGCGGCGGCCACAATCAACTTCCCGACGCCCGAGGCGGTCGAGTTCCTGTACCGGCTCGAGAGCTATTTCCTCGGGGGCTTCTTCCTGTTGCTGGCGGGCGTGCTGGCGGCGCGGGTCGTCCGCCACCGGGTCTTCCGCCGGCGCCGGATCGCGATCTCCTATCCCGGCGGGCGCCTGGTCGAGGTGCCGCGCGGCACCACCATCCTCGAGGCCAGCCGCATGGCCGGCATTCCGCACGCCTCGGTATGCGGCGGGCGCGGGCGCTGCTCCACCTGCCGGGTGCGGGTCAGGGAAGGCCTCGACCGGCTGCCCCCGGCCAGCCCGGAGGAGCTCAAGGTACTGAAACGGGTGGGCGCCGCCCCTGACGTGCGCCTCGCCTGCCAGACGAAACCGCTGGCGGCGGTCGCGGTGGAACCCTTGCTGCCGCCGTCGGCCGGGCTGCGCCATGCGTGGGGCGAGCAATGATTCGTTAATCTTGACTTGCCAGAATTGCCTAAAGTTGTTCTTATAGGCCCGAATCGGGGTCCTGCGGCGCCGATCCTGGAGTTTCAGTAGGGGGAGCCATTGTCGACTGACCGGGGGCTGGGTCGCCGACGTTTCCTGCAACTGGGCATCGCCGTTTGCGCCTTCGCGCCGGCGCCGGCGCTGTGCGCCACCGTCAAGCACGGCCGCCGCACGCTCGCGTTCCACGACACGCACACCGGCGAGAACCTGCGCGCGACCTATTGGGCCGACGGCGCCTATCTGCCGGACGAGCTGGCCGCCATCGACCACCAGTTGCGGGACTTCCGCACCGGCGCCGTGGCGCCCATCGAGCGCGAGCTGCTCGATATTCTGCATATGCTGGCGCAGCGCCTGGACACCAAGGCGCCGTTCCACGTCATCTCCGGGTACCGCTCGCCGGCGACCAATGCCATGCTCGCCGCGGCCAGCAACGGCGTCGCCAAGCGCAGCCTCCATACCAAGGGCATGGCGATCGACGTCCGCTTGCCGAACCGCCGTCTCAAGGATGTACGCCAGGCCGCCATCGATTTGCGCCAGGGCGGCGTCGGCTTTTATCCCGCTTCGGGCTTCGTGCACGTCGATGTCGGTCGGGTCCGTTACTGGTAAGACGGGTCGCCGACACCAGCCGCTGACCGCAGGTTGCGCGACGGTGTGGAATTGAGCGGCGCAGCCATCGCCGTCCCGGTATCATCCATCATGCATCGTCTGTTTGCCGCGCTCGTCTTGACGCTTGCGTTCGCGCAACCGGCGAATGCCGCGCGCGATGACCCGAACCTGCCATTCGTCGAGGCGCCGGCCCCGGCGCCGTCGCCCGAGGTCGCCGCCGCGCTCGGCCGGCTGCTCGACCCGATGCGGAAGACGATCGGCGACGCCGCGGTCGATACCGTCCTGCTGGCGGCGTTCTACGGCCGGCGGTCCTTCGCGCCGCTGTGGGTGACCGACGCCGGCGTCACGGAGCGCGGGCGGATGCTTGCGGATGCCCTGTCACCGGTGGACGACGACGGTCTCAACTCGACAGACGAATTGCTGGCGGCCATTGCCGAGCGCGGCGCGGCGGGGGAGGCGAGCGAGTTGGCCGAGCTCGAAGCGGTCTTGTCCGAGGCCGTCGTCCGTTACGCCGTCCTGCCGCCGCAAGCCGCGAGCGCGGAGGAGGCGCTTGACGCGCTCGACGAGGCGGCCGGCGCCGCCGACCTCGGGCGGTTCCTCGCCGAGCGGCTGCCGCCCCATCCGACATATTGGCGATTGTCGGGGGCCTATCTCGCCTATCGCGAGCTGGCGGCCGGCGGCGACTGGCCCAGCGTGCCATCCGGTCCGAGGCTCGAGCGCGGCCAGCGCGGCCCGCGCGTGGCGGTGTTGCGCCAGCGCCTGATGGCGACCGGCGACCTGCGGGCGAGCGCGCCCGATCCGGAACTGTTCGATGCGCCGCTCCAGGACGCGGCGCGCCGGTTCCAGGCGCGCCACGGTCTGGCCGACGACGGCGTCGTCGGTTTCCGCACCATCGACGCGCTCAACGTGCCGGTCGAGGTTCGGCTCGCCTCGATCGCCCGCAACCTCGCCCGCTTGCGTGACGCCAAGCGCGATTGGCGCCGGCCGCTCATTAGCGTCAACATCGCCGGCGCCGAGATCGACATGATCGAGGAGGGCCGGATCACCTATCACAGCCGCGTCATCGTCGGGCGCGCGGACCGCCCGACGCCGCTGCTCGCCAGCGAGGTCACTCGCCTCGACTTCAATCCGTACTGGAACGTGCCGGTCAGGATCGCGCGCGTCGATCTCGTGCCCAAGGCGCAGAAGAACAAGGACTACTTCGGCAACCTCAACTTCCGCGTCTACACCAGCTACGGCGAGCGCGCGAGCGAGATCGACCCGGGCTCGGTGGACTGGTTCAGTCCAGAGGCCAAGCAGTACCGCCTGCGCCAGGACCCGGGGCCGGAAAACGCCCTCGGCCCGGTCAAGATCGATTTCGAGAACCCGTACACCGTCTACTTGCACGGCACCAGCAACCCGTCGCTGTTCGCGAAGCCGGCGCGCTTCTTGAGCTCCGGCTGCATCCGCCTCGCGGACCCGCTGGGCTTCGCCGCTTACCTGCTGCGCGACCGGCCGCAATGGACGCGGGCCGAAATCGACCGCGTCGTCGCCAGGGGCAAGACCGAGAGCGTGCGGCTGACCCAGCCGGTGCCGCTCGAGCTCGCGTATTTCACCGCCTGGGTGGATGGCGAGGGTGTCGCGCATTTCCGCGACGACGTCTACGGGCTCGACTAATCGCCAACCGTGGCGAGCAGGCGCTATAGTGCCGCGCGCCATGGAAGACAGCACACCGGCCCGGCCCGTCATTGCCCTGAAACCGGGGGCGCACCGGCGAGCGATGGCCGGGCACCCTTGGGTCTATGCCAACGAGATCGCGATGGACGGCGCGGCCAAGGCGCTCCCCCCCGGCAGCCTCGTGCGTCTCGTCGCACATGACGGCCGGACGCTCGGCGTCGCCACGTTCAACCCGCACGCGCTCATTTCGGCCCGTCTCGTGTCGCGCGACGCCGATGCCGCCGTCGGCCGCGACTTCCTCGCCGATCGGCTGCACCGGGCGCTGGTGCTCCGCGATCGCATGATCGGCGTGCCTTATTACCGGCTGATCCATGCCGAGGCCGACGGCCTGCCCGGCGCCGTCATCGACCGCTACGGCGCCGCCGTGGCGGTGCAGCTCAATACCGCCGGCATGGACCGGCTGCGGGACGATCTGATCGCCGCTCTCGACGCGGCGCTGGATCCTGCCGTCGTCGTGCTGCGTAACGACAGCCCGGCGCGCCTCTTGGAAGGGCTCGACCGCGAGATCCAGGTCGTCAAGGGACGGCTCGACGGGCCGCTCGAGTTGACCGAGAACGGCTGCCGGTTCCTCGCCGACCTGCAGGAAGGGCAGAAGACCGGCTGGTTCTACGACCAGCGCGACGGCCGGGCGGCGGTGGCCGGGCTGGCGGCGGGGGCCCGCATGCTCGACGTCTACTGCTACACCGGCGGGTTCGCGGTGCAGGGTGCCGCGGCGGGTGCCAGCCACGTGCTGGCGCTCGATCGCTCCGCGGCGGCGCTCGAACTGGCGGCGCGGGCGGCGGCGCTCAACGGCGTGGCGGATCGCTGCCTGTTCCGGCGCGCCGAGGCGTTCCAGGAGCTGACCGCCCTCGCCGCGGCCGGCGAGCGCTTCGATCTCGTGGCCGCCGACCCGCCGGCCTTCGTCAAGTCGCGCAAGGAGTTGGGCCAAGGGACGCGCGCCTATCGCAAACTGGCGCGGCTTACCGCCGCCGTGGTGCGGCCGGGAGGATTCCTCTTCCTCGCCTCGTGCTCGCACCACTTGGAGCCGCAAGCCTTCGCCGAGCAGGTGGCGCGCGGCATGCACGACGCGGGCCGCGAGGGCCGTATCCTGCGCGCCGCCGGCGCCGGGCCGGACCATCCCGTGCACCCGGCGCTGCCGGAGAGCGCCTACCTCAAGTCGCTCCTGCTGCAGCTCGATTGAGCGCCTTTACCGCCGGTGCTTCCCGGCGCGGTCGAACGCGAACTTCACCTGCAGGAAGATGAACAGCACGGCGAACGCGAAGAACGCGATGCCGCCCCAGTAGGGAACCGGCTCGCCCTCGGCGCCGGCGGACACGAACAGGCCGGCGATGCCGATCAGCCCGGCGAGCCCGCTCCAGATCCACTTGTGCACGGCCTGCAAGGGCGCCTCCGTCGTCCGATCGGGACTTTCTAG
>CAYPKW010000055.1:10336-17063 GCA_964411425.1 uncultured Rhodospirillaceae bacterium | reverse complement strand
CGGTTTGCACCTCGCGCTGCTATGGCTCGCCAAGTGCGATCTGGTGCGGCGGGCGGACGAGACATGACGTTAGTGGATCGTCACGAACAGATGCATCCCGAGCCATTTTCCATCGTCACCCCGGACGAGCGAAGCGAGATCCGGGGTCCATCTCGCCGGTGGCGCCATGGACCCCGGCTCGCGCGGCTGTGCCGCTTGGCCGGGGTGACAACCGAAAAAACGTCACACGGGGTATCATCTGTCAGAGTCGCACCGCTAGGCGCGCCGAGCGAACGAACACGATGTCGCCGGGCTGGTCAATCTCTACGGCATCGATTCGCCGAGCCTCACCGCCTGCCTCGCCGTTGCCGACCTGGTCGCCCGGAAGCTCGGCGCCTGACCGCGGCCGCTCCGCGGTCGCCCGGCACCCCGAAGGCCGGGGCGGCGCCCGGGTCGAGCGCGCGGGTCAGGTAGGCGTCCATCTGCGGCTCGTACGCCCGCCACAGTCGGCGCAGACCGGCGACCGGCGCGCTGGCGTGCCAATCGACCCGAAGATCCACGAGCGGCCAAGGCTGCTCGTGCACGACCAATAGGCCGGCCGACTTGACCGTCCCAGTCTCGCCGCCCGCGGCCAGCCCGCCTTCGAGGCCGCGTAGCAGCCGCTCCGCCAGATGCAGGCCCGGATCGGCCTCGAAGCCGCGCACCATCGCGGCCGGCACGCCCGGATTGTCGAGCAGGTTGCCGGCGGCAATGCAGTGCCCGCCGGGCGCCACGGCGTTGGTGCCGAGCGTCTTCGCGCCGCTGTGATGGGCGGTGCCGCCGTTGGCATCGATGATCAGAACTTGGCGCCAGGACGCGTGCGGGTAGCCGCGAAGCAGCGTCTTCATTACCTGTCGCGCCGGCAGTCCGTGCGCCAGCAACTCGAGGCCGCGAGGCCCTAGACCCGGATCGGTGACGTTCTGCGTGGCCATGGCGCCGACGCCGGCCCGCGCCCACGGGCAGCGGCTCGCCACGCAAATACTCGAGGTGGCGATGGCGACGCCGAACATGCCGGTCCGCGCGCAGTGCCCGACGATCGAGAAGGTCATCGCCGCCGGGCCTGCCTTTTCGATGCGTTCGGGGGGATGCCCCCCCATTCCGGCCCGGTTGGCCTGCGGCCTGCCTCCGTCTCCGGGATCACCGCCTCGACGTCGATCTCCATGAGCCACTCCGGCCGGGCGAGGCCGCTGACGATCAGGCCGGTGGAGCAAGGATAGACGCCCTTCAGCCACTTGCCGATTTCCCGGTAGACCGGCTCGCGATAGGCGCGGTCGGTGATGTAAACGGTGATCTTGCACACGTGATCGAGCCGGCTGCCGGCCTCGTGCAGCAACTGCTTTACGTTCCGCATCGCCTGCCGGGCCTGCAGCCTCGGGTCGCCGACGCCGACCATGTTGCCGTCGAGGTCCTGGCCGACCTGGCCGCGCAGGAAGACGTGATTGCCGGCCCGCACCGCCATGGCGAGGTCGTTGTCGAGACTCTGCTCCGGGTAGGTCTTCTTGGTGTTGAACTTGCGGAAGCGCTGGTGGGCCATCCCTGCGATCTACCTCTTCTGCATCACGCGGTCCGACAGCCCGGCCGACTTCTTGACGAATTGCAACGGCCCAGACCAGTCGAAATTCATGTACGCCGCATTGAGGTGCGCGAACGGCGGCGACTGGGCGAACAGCTCGAACGTCAAGCGGTGGCCGGCATAGTCCGAGTTCAGCAGGTCGCGCGCGAACGCCAATAACTTGCGCCGATCCTCGGCCACCCAATTCTCGTTGACCGAATAATACTTCTCCAAGTACGGCTTCGTCTCGGGGTCGTCGAACGCCGCCGCGTCGGGGGTGACGCAGATCTGGCCGCCGCACAACTCGCGCGCCAGATGCATCATGGCCGGCAGGCGCGTGCAGGCATGAACTCGGCCGGTGTAGAGCAGCGACTGATTGGGCATCAGAAGTCCGGCTGGGCTCTTCTCAGCCAGCGCGATGGCCGCCGTCAGGTGGGCATGGATCGTCTCGCGATAGCAGGCGAGCTCGGCCAGCTTCTCGCGCACCGCCTGCTGCTGATCGAGGCCGGTCTGGCGCACGTTGAAGAGGGCCGCGCCGATCATCATGTCGGCGACCTTGAGGATGCGCTGCACGAACGGGAAGGCGCTGTAACGATGCAGCGTGCCGCGGATGAAGCTGGCGGCGCGGGTGTGCCGATAGAACAGCACGTTCTCCCACGGGATCAGGACGTCGTCGAACACCACCAGCGCGTCGATCTCGTCGAAGCGGCTCGACAGCGGATAGTCCCGCGCGCTGGCGCGTCCCGCGAAGCCGGTGCGGCAGATGTGCTTCACGCCGGGCGCCGCCATGTCGCAGATGAAGCCCAGCGCGTAGTCCGACAGCTTGTCGTCGCCCCAGTTGGCGATGGTCGGCTTGACGAAGGCCTGGTTGGCATAGGCGGCGGCGGTCTCGTACTTGGCGCCGCGCACCACGATGCCCTTGTCGGTCTCCTTCACCAGGTGCAGCAGCATGTCGGGGTCCTGCTCCTGCGGCCGTTTCGAGCGATCGCCCTTCGGGTCGGTGTTGGCCGAGACGTGGAACGTGTCGGAGCGCAGCGCGCGGAAAATGTGCTTCTCGATGTTCTCGGAGAACTGCGGGTCGACCTCGTTCAGCACGTCGCGGCCGTCATAGAGCGACCACATCTCGCCGATCGTCTCGTCGCCCACCCGGATGACGACACCGCCGATGTCGTCCATCACGGCGTCGACCGCGCGCCGCTTGGCGTGCCAGTCGGCTTGCGTGTAAGGCAGCTTGTAGCCGATGCAGCAGGGCTCGTTGGAGCCTTCGTCCACGTAGGCCATGATGTCCCGCGTCGCGGCCTCGTGCGCCATGTCGTAGATGCGCGCGCGCACGTCCACGACCGGCTTGAAGGCCGGGTGAGTGGTAACGTCCCGCACCTTCTCGCCGTTGATCCAGACCTGACGGCTGTCGCGCAAGCTGTCCCGGTACTGTTCGCCCGTCCTCAGCATGTGCGGCCCCCCTCCGGTGTCGGTAGCGCGTAAAGATGTCCGTGTTTTGTAGCACATGATTTGTCCGCTCGTGGCCCGAGAGGCCCCGTTCGCGCTGTGCCGCGCGGGTTTCCCGATCCCGGCTTGACTCCTCGTATCCTCTCGTTCTAGAACAAATCAAGAACGATCGGGAGAATCCGAACCATGGACGACGCCCGAGTGGCGCCGGAGTTGCGCGAGCGTCTGTGCTTGCTGGCCGGCGGCGCCCGGCCGGCGCTCGCTCTCGGCCTCGGGGGGATCGACGCGGCGCTGGGCGGCGGCTTGGCGCAGGGCTCCCTGCACGAGGTGGCCGGCGAGGCGGGCGCCGCCACCGGCTTCTGCGCCTTCCTGCTCGCCCGTATCGGCGGACCGGTGCTGTGGTGCCACGCGGAGGGCCGCGCGCCTTATCCCCACGGCCTCGGGGCGTTCGGCCTCGACCCAGGACGGATGTTGTGGCTCGCCCTGCGCCGGCCGGCCGACCGGCTCAAGGCGATGGAGGAGGGTCTGCGCTGCCCCGGGCTCGCCGCCGTTTTGGGCGAGGTGGACGCGGTGGACGGCACGGCCAGCCGGCGCCTGCAACTCGCCGCCGAGGCGGGCGGCGTCACCGCCTTGCTGCTGCGCCAGCGGCACGGCGCGGCGACCACCGCCGTCACCCGCTGGCGGGTGACGGCGGCGCCGGGCGGCGGCCGCTGGCAGGTGGCGCTGCTGCATTGCCGCGGCGGGCGGGCGGGAAGCTGGCTCATGGAGTGGAGCGATGAGACGGGTGGTTGCGCTGTGGTTGCCGCGCTTCGCGACGGATCGGCTGCGCCGGCGGCTTGAGAGCGAAGCTCGGCCCCTCGTCACCGCGGCCGAGATCGCCGGGCGCCAAGTGGTGCTGGCCGTCGACGCGCTCGCCTCGGCGGCCGGCGTCGTCCCCGGCCAGCCGCTCGCCGATGCGCGCGCGCTGGGCTTGCGCCTCGCGGTCCATCCGGCGGCGCCGGCCAGCGACGCCGCGGCGCTCGAGCGGCTGGCCGACTGGTGCGGCCGCTACACGCCCTGGGTCGCCGTGGCGGCGAACGACGCCGGCAACGGCGCCGGGTTGTGGCTCGACGTCACCGGCTGCGCCCATCTGTTCGGCGGCGAGGCGGCGCTCGTCGCCGATCTCGTCCGGCGGCTGGGCGCGCTCGGCTACACGGCCCGCGCCGGCCTCGCCGACACCCCCGGCGCGGCCTGGGCGGTCGCCCGCTTCGCCGCGGGCGATGCCATCCTCTCCCCCGGCGGCGCGCGGGCGGCGCTGGCCCCCTTGCCGGTCGCCGCCTTGCGCCTGACGGCGGCGGCGACAGAGGGGTTGGAACGGCTGGGGCTGCGGCGCATCGGCGACCTCTATCCCCTGCCGCGGGCGGCGCTGGCCCGGCGTTTCGGCGCCGCGCCGGCCTTTCGCCTCGACCAGGCGCTGGGGCGGCTGTTCGAGCCGATCTCGCCGCGCCGTCCGCCGGCGCGCCATAGGGCGCTTGCGGCCTTCGCCGAGCCGCTCATCGATGCCGAAGGGCTGGCCGCCGGCCTCGCCCGCCTCATCGGCCGACTATGCCGCGACCTCGATGCGGCCGGATCGGGCGCCCGCCGGCTCGACCTCGTCCTCTACCGGGTCGACGGCAGCCTGCGGCACGCCGCCATCGGCACCAGCCGGCCGAACCGCGACCCGGCCGCGCTCGTGCGCCTGTTCGCCGAGCCGTTGCAGCGCCTCGACCCCGGGTTCGGAGTCGAGGCGATGACGCTGGAGGCGCCCGTGGTGGAACCATTGAGTGCGCTTCAGCTTGTGCTCGACAACGCCGCGCGCCCTCGACCCCCCACGCCTCCCCCCGGATCGGGTCCGGGGCAGGCTCTCCCCCGCACGGGGGGAGGGGTGATCGACGAGGCCCCCCTCGCCGCGCTCGTCGACCGGCTTGGCAACCGGTTCGGTTTCTCGTGCCTCTATCGCATGGCGCCCCACGCCAGCCACCTGCCGGAACGCGCGACGGCGCCGGTTCCGGCGCTCTCCGAGGTTGCAGCGAACGACTGGCCCGATCTGCCGCCGCGCCCGGTGCGTCTTCTCGCCCCGCCCGAACCGGTGGAAGCGGAGTCTGCGGCCGAGAGTCCGCCGCTCGTGTTCCGGTGGAACGGCCAGGCGCACCGCGTGGTCGCGGCCGAAGGGCCGGAGCGCATCGCGCCCGAGTGGTGGCGCGAGGCGGCGGCGACCCGCGACTACTTCCGCGTCGAGGACGAAGAGGGCCGCCGCTTCTGGCTCTACCGCGAGGCGGAGGGCGGGCGTTGGCGCCTGCACGGGTTGTTCGGTTGATCCGGTGACTGCAAAATGCTAGCAAAATGCAGTCAATTACAGCAACGTGAGACTCTCGTGGCCACGGTCACGATCCGCAATCTCGACGATAATGTCGTGAAGAAGCTGAAGGCACGCGCGAAGGAGAACCACCGCTCGCTCGAAGCCGAGCTGCGGGAGCTGCTGTCGAGCGAGGTCTGCAAGGCCGACCGGATGCGACGGTTTCGCGCCAAGGCTAGGCGCATCGCGGCGATGACGCCGGCGGTGCCCCAGACCGACAGCGCGCGGCTCATCCGCGAGGACCGGAAGCGGTGAATTGAGTGGACGACGCAAGCACGCATCCGCATGACGGCTAATGCCGTTGGAGAACATCATGTCCGACCGAACGACGATCGAATGGACCAACTCCACGTGGAACCCGGTGACCGGGTGCACCAAGATCAGCGCCGGCTGCGACAACTGTTATGCCGAACGGTTTGCGGAGCGATTTCGCGGCGTGAAAGGACACCCGTTTGAAAACGGGTTCGATCTCACCCTCCATCCCGAGAGGTTGTCGCAGCCTCTCAAATGGCGCCAGCCGAGAATGATCTTCGTCAACTCGATGAGCGACTTGTTCCACAAACAGGTGCCAATGGATTTTCTGACGCGCGTGTTCGAGACGATGGAACAAGCCGACTGGCACGTTTTCCAGGTTCTTACCAAACGCAGCTCCCGAATGCGCGACATCGTCAATGCGCGTTATGCCAAAGAAGGCGCTCCTGCGCATATTTGGTTCGGAACCTCGGTGGAAGATGGCGGCAAGCTGTCCAGAGTCCGCCATCTCCAGGACACGGCGGCATCCGTGCGGTTTCTCTCGCTAGAACCGCTCATCGGCCCAATCGTCAGTCTCGACCTCACAAGAGTTCACTGGGTCATCGTGGGCGGCGAGTCGGGTCCACGTGCAAGGCCTGTTGAGCCTGACTGGGTACGGTCCATTCGCGATCGATGCGTGGCAGCCGGCGTTGCATTTTTTTTCAAACAATGGGGCGGGCTGCGACCGACGTCCGGTGGGCGCATGTTGGACGGACGCGAGTGGAACGAGTGGCCGGACCCAGTCGCCGCTCGGTTCAAGGGCTGGGCGGCGGCGTAGCGATCGTCGTCGGGAACTGAAACGATGGCTGCTCCGAGGACCACTGTTTGGCCGCTCGAACCGCGCACGCGCGCGAAGCACGCTATCCTAAGGCGCTACCTCCAGGCGTGGACGGCGATACTCGGTCAGAGTCCGTTTCCCGAAGTTCTGTACATCGACGGCTTCGCCGGCCCTGGGCGGTACTCGCATGGGGAGGATGGATCGCCAGTCATAGCTCTCAAGGCAGCGCTCGCCCACGAGGGCCGGATCAAGGCCAGGATCGACTTCC
>CAYPKW010000055.1:0-10236 GCA_964411425.1 uncultured Rhodospirillaceae bacterium | reverse complement strand
GCTCTCAAGGCAGCGCTCGCCCACGAGGGCCGGATCAAGGCCAGGATCGACTTCCGGTTTATCGAGCTAGATCGGAAGCGAGCGACCGTGCTTCAAGAGATCGTTGCCGGTATTGAAGTGCCGGGCAATTTCCGCGTTCAGGTCATCGCCGGCCAGACGTTCGAAGACGCCTTTACCGAGCTTCACAGATCATACCAAACCAAGGGTGGGAGATTTCCTCCGACCTTTGCCTTCATCGACCCACGAGGTTGGAAAGGCGTGCCGTTCTCGGTCGTCAGGACGATCATGCGCTATTCGAGTTGCGAGGTGTTCGTCAACTTCATGTATGAGGAGATTAATCGTTTCATCGGCCATCGAGATCAAGAAGGAAATTTCGACTCGTTCTTCGGAACGGACGCTTGGCGCGGTTGCAAGAGTTTGGACGATCCGCGGCACCGCAACCGCTTCTTGCACGACCTTTATCTGTCGCAACTTCGGAAAGTTGCAGGCGCCAAGTTCGTTCGGTCGTTTCAGATGCGGAATGATCGGGACGTCACCGATTACTACCTCTTTTATGCCACGAATAATCTTTTGGGATTGAAGAAGATGAAAGAATCCATGTGGAAGGTGTCTGGCGAGTTCACCTTTTCCGATGCGACCGATCCGAACCAACTCATTCTCTTCGCCAAGGAGCCGAGGTTCGACGAACTGAGGTCGCAAATCCTGAACCGGTTTCGAGAGCGCGAAGCGACAGTGGAGGAGGTCGAGCGGTTCGTCGTGACCGAAACGGCGTTTCGGGAAACGCATTACAAGAAGCAAGTGCTGACGCCGTTGGAGTTAGCCAATCCTCCCGGCCTGCAAGTCATCAACCCGCCCCAGGGCCGCAAGCGCGGTCAATACGGCGATCCATCGATGCGGCTTCGTTTCCTGTGAGTGAAAGGCACCGTGTCTGTTCCCGCCTACGCCGAGCTGCAGGTGGCGAGCAACTTCAGTTTCTTGCGCGGCGCCTCGCATCCCGAGGAGTTGGTGGCGACCGCCTCCGCGCTCGGCCTGTCGGCCATCGCCCTCACCGACCGCAACAGCCTCGCGGGCGTGGTGCGCGCCCACCGGGCGGCGAAGGAGGCCGGCGTCAAGCTCGTCGTCGGCGCCAGGCTCGATCTTGAGGACGCCCCCGGGCTCCTCGCCTATCCCACCGACCGCGCCGCCTACGGCCGGCTGGCGCGCCTGCTGACGCTGGGCAAGCGGCGCGCGCCCAAGGGGCAATGCCGTCTTGCGCTCGCCGACGTGTTCGACCGTGCCGAAGGGCTGATCGTCATCGCCTTGCCGCCCGAGGACGATTCACCACAGAGACACAAAGGCACAGAGAAAAATCGAAAAATACACCTCTGTGCCTCTGTGCCTCTGTGGTTCGAACAACATCTGTGCCGCCTGGCCGAAGCATTTCCCGGGCGCGCCTATCTGGCCGGCCATCGCCACTTGCGCGGCGACGACGCGCGCAGGCTGGCGCGCCTCGCCGACCTCGGCGCGCGCTGCGGCACGCCGCTCGTCGCCGCCAACGACGCGCACATGCACCATCCGAGCCGCCGGCCGTTGCAGGACACGCTCGCCTGCATCCGCGAGCGTTGCACCATCGACGAAGCCGGGTACCGATTGTTTCCCAACGCCGAGCGGCGGCTCAAGTCGCCGGCCGAGATGGCGCGGCTGTTCTCGGGCTATCCGGAGGCGATCGCCCGCACGGTGGAGATCGCCGGACTTTGCGCCTTCGGCCTCGACGAGCTGCGCTACGAGTACCCCATCGAGTGCGACGACCCGCAAGGGGAGCTCGCGCGCCTCGCCTGGGAAGGCGCCCACGGGCGTTATCCCGGCGGCGTGCCGGAGAAGGTCGCGGCGGCGATCCGCCACGAGCTCGCCCTCATCGAGACGCTCGGCTACGCCCCCTATTTCCTCACCGTCCACGATCTCGTCCGCTTCGCGCGGGCGCGCGGCATCCTGTGCCAGGGGCGCGGCTCGGCGGCCAACTCGGCGGTGTGCTACTGCCTCGGCATCACCGCCGTCGATCCGGCGCGCCACGACCTCCTGTTCGAGCGCTTCGTCAGCGCCGCGCGCGACGAGCCGCCCGACATCGACGTCGATTTCGAGCACGAGCGGCGCGAGGAGGTGATCCAGTACATCTACGAGAAATACGGGCGCGAGCGCGCCGGCCTCGCCGCCACGGTGATCCGCTACAGGAGCCGGCTCGCCATCCGCGAGGCGGGCAAGGCGCTGGGCCTGAGCGGAGATCTGCGCTCGGCGCTCGCCGGCCAGATCTGGGGCTGGAGCAGCGAGGGCGTCGCCGAGAGCCAGGTGCGCGAGCTCGGCCTCGATCCCGGCTCCGGGCGGCTCGCCCTCGCGCTCGATCTCGCCCGCGAGCTGGTGGGATTTCCCCGCCACCTGTCGCAGCACGTCGGCGGTTTCGTCATCGTCCGCCACCGGCTCGACGAGCTGGTGCCGGTGGAGAACGCGGCCATGGCGGGGCGCACCGTCATCGAGTGGGACAAGGACGACCTCGACGCCCTCGGCCTCCTCAAGGTGGACGTGCTGGGGCTCGGCATGCTCACCTGCCTCGCCAAGGGGTTCCGCCTCTTGCAGCGCCATTACGGCCGCACCCTCGACTTGGCCTCCGTGCCGGCCGAGGACCCGGCGGTGTACGACATGCTGTGCGCGGCCGATTCCATCGGCGTTTTCCAGGTGGAAAGCCGGGCGCAGATGAGCATGCTGCCGCGGCTCAAGCCCCGCTCCTTCTACGACCTGGTGATCGAGGTGGCGATCGTGCGCCCGGGTCCGATCCAGGGCGACATGGTGCATCCTTACCTGCGCCGGCGCGCCGGCGCGGAGCCGGTGGAGTTCCCCTCGCCCGAGCTCGAGGCGGTGCTGGGCAAGACGCTGGGCGTGCCGCTGTTCCAAGAGCAGGCGATGCGCATCGCCATCGTCGCCGCCGGCTTCACGCCCGCCGAGGCCGACCAACTGCGCCGCGCCATGGCGACGTTCAGGAGGGTCGGCACCATCCACACGTTCCGGCGGAAGCTGGTGAACGGCATGACCGCGCGCGGCTACGACCGCGCCTTCGCCGAGCGCTGCTTCAAGCAGATCGAGGGGTTCGGCGAGTACGGCTTCCCGGAGAGCCACGCGGCGAGCTTCGCGCTGCTGGTTTACGTCTCGGCCTGGATGAAGCGTCATTACCCGGCGGTCTTCGCCTGCGCGTTGCTGAACAGCCAGCCGATGGGCTTCTACGCCCCGGCGCAGATCGTGCGCGACGCGCGCGACCACGGGGTGGAAGTGCTGCCGGTGGACGCCAACATGAGCGAATGGGACTGCACGCTGGAAGTGGCGGTCAGCCATCAGCCGTCAGCCATCGGCTCTCGGCTGAAGGCTGATAGCTGTCGGCTGACGACTAATCCCTACGCGCTGCGCCTCGGCTTCCGCCAGGTCAAGGGTCTCGGCGAGGCCGACGCCCGGCGGCTAGTGGCGGCGCGCGGCAACGGGTATCCGGACCCGCCGACACTGTGGCGTCGCGCCGGGCTCACGGGAGCCGCGCTCGCCGCCCTCGCCCGCGCCGACGCCTTCGGCTCCATGGGGCTCGACCGGCGCGCGGCGCTGTGGGCGGTCGAAGGCCTGCCGGCCTGGCCCCTGCCGCTGTTCGCCGCCGCGGGCGAGGAGGAGCAAGGTGGGGATCCGGTCGCCCTGCCGGCGATGGCCCTGGGCGAGCAGGTGGCCGAGGACTACCGGAGCCTTCGGCTCTCCCTCAAATGCCATCCGCTCGCCCTGCTGCGCGAAACCCTTTCCCGCGACGGCGTCGTCCCGGCGCGGCGCCTCGCCGAGCTCGACAACGGCTCGCGCGTGCGCGTGGCCGGCCTCGTGCTGGTGCGCCAGCGCCCGGGCACCGCCTCGGGCGTCATCTTCGCCACGCTCGAGGACGAGACCGGCGTCGCCAACGTCATCGTCTGGCCCCAGGTCTTCGAGCGCTTCCGCCGCGCCGTGCTCGGTGCCACCCTCATGGCCGTCGAGGGCCGGCTGCAACGCGAAGGCATCGTGATCCACGTCATCGCGGAGCGCATCCTCGACCGCTCGCACCTGCTGCGCGAGCTTGCGCGCGGCGACGCGGCGCCCGTCCACGAGGCGAGCCAGAGCCACTACCCGTCGCGGGATTTCCGGTAGAGTGGCTGCTAAGCCGCCTTTCGGGGCACGATCCGGGCGATCTCCGCGGCGTACTCCCGCTGGGCGAGGTCAAGTTCGTAGGCCTGCTGGAGATTGAGCCAAAGCTGCGGGCCAGTGCCGAACCAGCGGCCTAACCGCAATGCGGTGTCCGCTGTAATCGCGCGCTTGCCCGCGAGAATCTGCGACACCCTGTTGGCCGGAACGTGGATCGCCCTCGCCAACTCGGTCGCCGTAAGACCGAGCTCGGTAAGCTCATCCGCGAGGATCTCGCCGGGGTGGATGGGTCTTCGCGCCATCATTTCTTCCTTCAATGGTAGTCGACGATCTCGACGTTATGGGGGCCGTTCTCTTGCCACTCGAAGAAAATTCGCCAGCGCTCATTGATGCGAATGCTGAATTGGCCCTTTCGCTTGCCGGTCAGGGCCTCGAACCGATTGCTCGGCAACAACATCAAGGCCTCGATGCGGTCGGCGGCGTCCAGAATTCGAAGCCGCCTATCCGCCTGTCGAGCAAACGCCTCGAACTCGCGCACCCGGTGACCGGCAAGCAACCGCTGCGTACGCCTGTCCTTGAAGCTTCGGATCATGATCCCCGATAGCGGAAAGTACGCGATACGTCAAACGTATTCCCGCGCTTATCCGATTGCCTCCTCGGTTTGACCGCCGGTGTTTCGTTCCTCGGCCGGTCGAGCGCGCTATCGAGCAGACCGGCGTCGCGCACGCCGGCCAATCCGCCGAACGCCGCAAGGGCCTCATCGTGGATCGCCAGCACCATGTTCCTAGTCAGCCATCGCGGTTACTTCATCGCTTGGCGAGATCCCGCAATGCATGGCGATGCCGGCGCATGTAGTCCCGGTTGGACTCGACCACGGCGGCGAAGTCCGGGTCGTAGGGCGTCAGCCTGATGCCCTCTTGCGTGCACTACGAACAGCGCGTCGCCCTCGCGGAGGCCGAGCGCGTCCAGGACCTCCTTGGAGAGGATGATCCCGTAAGCATTGCCGATCCGGCGGACCTTCAGGGCCTTTGTCATCGATCGCCTCCGACGAGGAGGCCTATACTGCTGTCTTGGCACTTTGGCCGTCGCCGATTTCGCCGGCCGCCACTTGTTCCGAGAAGGTCGCGATGTCGATGTTGGCGCCGCACACGATGACGCCCACCCGCCTGCCGGCGAGGCGCTCGCGCAAGGGACCGAGGAGCGCCGCCGTGGCGGCGGCACCCGCCGGCTCGACCGCGAGTTTCGCTTCGCGGAACAGCAGCGCCATGGCGCGGCAGAGCGCGTCATCCGAGACCTTGACCAGTCCGTCGAGGTACCGGCGGCACAGCGCGAAGGTCTGCGGCGTGGCGTGCGGCGCGCCCAGGCTGTCGGCGATGGTGCGCACCTGGTCGATCGCCTCGGGGCGGCCGCTGGCGAAGCTGCGGTGCATGGTGTCGGCGCCCTCCGGCTCGACTCCGAAGACGAGCGTCCGCGGGCTCGCCTGCTTGACGGCGAGGGCGACGCCGGCGGCGAGGCCGCCGCCGCCCACGGGCACGATCACGGCATCGAGCGAGCCCGCCTGGCGCACGAGCTCCAGCCCAAGCGTGGCGTTGCCGAGCACGGTGTGCGGCCCTTCGAAGGGATGCACCAGGGTCCGGCCCTCGGTTTCGGCGATCTCTCGCGCTCGGGCGAAGGCGTCATGCACGTCTTCGGCCAACACGATTTCCGCGCCATAGGCGCGCGCCCGCGCGAGGCGCGCCGGGTTGGCGGTCTTCATCATCACCACCTTCGCGCTGGTGCCGAGCGCCTCGGCGGCGTAGGCGACAGCGATGGCGTGGTTGCCGGCGCTCACCGCCGTGACGCCTCTGGCGAGCTCGGCCGGCGTCAGGTTGAGCATGACCGTCAACGCGCCGCGCGGCTTGAAGGTGCCGGTCACCTGGAACAGCTCCAGCTTGAGCAGCACTTCGGTGTCCTTGCCGGCGGCCCGGGCGATCTCGTGCCCGCGCCAGCGATGCGCCGGGGTGTCGAGGACGAGGTCGCCGAGCCGCGCCCGCGCCGCCTCGATGTCCGCGATGGTGGGATGGGCGATCATGGGCGTTCCGTGGCCGGATAGACCCTGGCAAGATAGACGGGCAGGGTCGCCGATGTCATCTTGCCGATTGCCCCTCGGTCGCACGGAACCTTGGCCCGCATGATCTTTTCCGAACCGCCCCGCCCCGCCGACCCCTTGCGCCGCGCGGTGCGCGCCCTCTACCGCATGGACGAGACGGCCGCGGTGGAGGCGGCGCTGGCCGAAGCCGAGCTGCCGCCGGAGGCACTCGAGCGCATCGCGGCGCGGGCGCGCGATCTGGTGGCGAAGGTGCGCGCCCAGCGCCCCGGCCAGGGCGGCCTCGACGCCTTCCTACACGAGTACCGGCTGTCGAGCCGCGAGGGCGTGGTGCTGATGTGCCTCGCCGAGGCGCTGCTGCGCATCCCCGATGCCGACACCGCGAACCTGCTCATCAAGGACAAGATCGGCGGCGCCGACTGGGAGAAGCACGCGGGCTCGAGCCAGTCGCTGTTCGTCAACGCCTCGACCTGGGCGCTGATGCTGACCGGCCGGCTGCTCGACTTCGACCGTGCGCCCGCCCAGGACCTGGCGGACGGGCTGCGCCGCCTGGTGGCGCGCAGCGGCGAGCCGGTGATCCGCCAGGCGGTGGTGCAGGCGATGCGCATCCTGGGCCGCCAATTCGTCATGGGGCGGACCATCGAGGAGGCGCTGGAGCGCGCCGGGTCGATGGAGAAGCGCGGCTACCGTTATTCCTACGACATGCTGGGCGAGGCGGCGCGCACCGCGGGGGACGCCGCCCGCTACGCCGAGGCCTATCGGCGCGCCATCGGGGCCATCGGCCGGGCGGCGGCCGGACGCGGGGCGATCGAGGGACCCGGGATCTCGGTCAAGCTGTCGGCGCTCCACCCGCGCTACGAGTTCGCCCAGAGCCGGCGCGCGGAACGCGAGCTGCTGCCCGCGCTGAGGGCGCTGGCGGCGGACGCCAAGGACGCCCAGATCGGTTTCACCATCGACGCCGAGGAGGCGGAGCGCCTCGACCTCTCGCTCGACCTCGTCGATGCCCTGTCGCGGGCGCCCGAGCTCGCCGGCTGGGACGGCCTCGGGCTGGCCGTGCAGGCCTACCAGAAGCGGGCGATAGCGCTGATCGACTGGCTGCGCGGGCTGGCGCGCCGCGACCGGCGGCGCCTGACGGTGCGTCTGGTCAAGGGCGCCTATTGGGACAGCGAGATCAAGCAGACGCAGGAGCGCGGCCTCGCCGACTACCCCGTGTTCACGCGCAAGGTCGCGACCGACGTGTCCTACATCGCCTGCGCCAAGCGGCTGCTGGCCGACCCGATCGCGTTCTACCCGCAGTTCGCCACCCACAACGCCCATACGCTGGCGGTGGTGCTGGAGCTGGCCGGCGATCGGCGCGGCTTCGAGTTGCAGCGGCTGCACGGCATGGGCGAGGCCCTCTATGACGAGATCGCCGGGCCGCACAAACTCGACCTGCCGGTGCGCGTCTACGCGCCGGTCGGCAGCCACGAGGACCTGCTCGCCTACCTGGTGCGCCGGCTGTTGGAGAACGGGGCCAATACGTCCTTCGTCAACCGCATCGTCGACGAGCAGGCGCCGATCGAGGAGCTGATCGCCGATCCGGTGGCCAGGCTGCGCCGGCTCGATCGGAAACCGCACCCGCGCATCCCGCTGCCGAGCGAACTGTACGGACCCGAGCGGCGCAATTCGAAGGGCATCGACCTCACCGACCCGGAACGCCTGGCGACGCTGGCGCGCGACATCGCGGCGGCGCTTTCGGAGCCGCGGCAGGCGGCGCCGCTCATCGGCGGCGTCACCCGCTCCGGTTCCGCGCGCGAGCTGCTGGACCCGGCGGACCGGCGCCGGGTCGTGGGCCGGGTCGTCGAGGCGGGCGTGGAGGACGTCGAGCGGGCGGTGACGCTGGCCCAGGGCGCTCAGCCGGACTGGGATGCCACCCCCGCGGAGGAACGCGCGCGCGCGCTGGAGCGCGCCGCCGACCTGATGGAGGAGGCGACGCCGGCGCTCATGGGATTGGCGATCCGCGAGGCCGGCAAGACCGTCGCGGACGCCGTGGCGGAGGTGCGCGAGGCGGTCGACTTCTGCCGCTATTACGCCGGGCGCGCGCGCGCCGACTTCGCCGAGCCGGCGGCGCTGCCGGGGCCGACCGGCGAGCGCAACCAGATCGCGTTTGCCGGGCGCGGCGTGTTCGCCTGCATCTCGCCCTGGAACTTTCCGCTCGCCATCTTCACCGGCCAGGTCGCGGCGGCGCTCGCCGCCGGCAACGCGGTGGTCGCCAAGCCCGCCGAGCAGACGCCGCTCATCGCCGCGGCGGCGGTGGCGCTCCTCCACAGGGCGGGAGTGCCAGCAGACGTCCTGCACCTGCTGCCGGGCGACGGGCCTTCGGTGGGCGCGCCGCTGGTCGCCGATCCGAGGATCGCCGGGGTCGCCTTCACCGGCTCGATCGAGACGGCGTGGGCGATCAACCGGGCGCTCGCCCGGCGCGACGGGCCGATCGTGCCGCTGATCGCCGAAACCGGCGGACAGAACGCGCTGATCGTCGATTCCTCGGCCCTGCCGGAGCAGGTGGTGCGCGACGTTCTGATTTCATCCTTCCAGAGCGCCGGCCAGCGCTGCTCGGCGTGCCGGGTGCTGTTCGTGCAGGAGGACATATCCCGCCGGCTGCTGCAGATGCTGGCGGGCGCCATGGCCGAGCTGTGCGTCGGCGACCCCGGGCTGCTCGCGACCGACGTGGGCCCGGTGATCGACGAGCCGGCGCGCCAGGCGCTTGCCGCCCATGCCGAGCGCATGGGCCGGGAGGGAAAGCTCATTTGCGAGGTCGCGCTCGGACCCGAGACCGAGCACGGGACGTTCTTTGGCCCCCGCGCCTTCGCCATCGACCGGCTCGAGCGCCTGACGGGCGAGGTGTTCGGCCCGATCCTGCACGTGATCCACTACGGCGCCGACCGCCTCGACCATGTGATCGACGCGATCAACGCGACCGGCTACGGGCTCACGCTCGGCATCCACAGCCGCATCGACGAGACGGTGCGCCACATCCACCGGCGGCTCAGGGTCGGCAACGCCTATGTCAACCGCAGCATGATCGGCGCCGTCGTGGGCGCGCAGCCGTTCGGCGGCGAAGGGCTGTCGGGCACCGGCCCCAAGGCCGGCGGCCCGCGCTACCTGCACCGCTTCGCCGTCGAGCGCGTGCTCAGCGTCGATACGACGGCGGCCGGCGGCAACGCCAGCCTTATGTCGCTGCAGGAAGACGCGCCACTATAGCCGCCCGTCGATGCTGGCGATGAGCATCCGACCTAGGGGTCCGGCGTAAGGGTCAGATCTTACCTCTTGCCCGATCGGCATGCACAGGCAAAAGGCAAGACCTGACCCCTTTCGGACCGGAGCTTCCTCCAATTCAATGCGTTCTCGTCGGGCCGCGTTTAGTTGAAGGCGCCAGTAGCTTCGGCCATTGAATCTCTCACCAAGCGACGCGCGTTCATTGGATCCCATTCGCCCTCAATATCTCTCCGGTACAGCGTTGCTTCAGTTTCTCGTCGCGATATTGATCGGCAAGGTCCTCAGCCATGATCTTGCCAAGCGCTTGTTCTGCCATCGGCCTGTCGAACATGGTCTCGTCGCGCGGTATGCCATAGTGCTCGAGAATAATCTGTCTGAGGGGGTAGAAGTATGCAGGGAACATCCGCGCCGCCGGGACGCATTCCGGGCTTAGGTCGGCGCCGGCCGCGCGATTGGTGGCGAGGCCCAGCCCACAACTGGCACCGACGAGGAAGCTCAGCAGGCCCGCGCGAGCGTACCTGACCTTGTTCTTGAGCATCGCAATGCGTCCCGTCTCTTACTTCGACGCATGACCGTCACGGGCTCGCGACCCGGAATCGCCTGTCGGGGTCAGGTGATACCTTTTGCCTCACGCCTCCCGCTCTAGCGCCAGGTTAAACCGCAAGACCGCCCCCGGCAATCGGCCTTGGCGCCGATAGGCGGCGCCGCGATACCCACAAAAATCCTTA
>CAYPKW010000054.1:0-17124 GCA_964411425.1 uncultured Rhodospirillaceae bacterium | reverse complement strand
CCGCGGGCCTGCTGCAGGAACTGCGCGCCCGGCTCAACTAGTGGTATGGTTCCGATAAATGGTTCCCAAGGGGGAACCATTTATCGGAAGCTGAATACCACTAGCACTCATATGCTTGTGGGCCGATTCACCTGACAGAAAATACCCCATGAGGGTACTTTCTGTCAGGATCGGACCACTAGGAATTCGCGACGGCCCTCGCCCGGTCTATAGTGCGCCGGCCGCGCTCACTCGACAGGTCGCCGTCATGAGCCTCGCCGTCGCCATCCAGATGGACCCGATCGAGAACGTCGACATCGACGCCGACAGCACCTTCCTGCTGGCGCTGGAGGCGCAGCGGCGCGGCCACGCGCTGTTCCACTATCTGCCGAACCGCTTGTTCTTCCGCGAGGGCCGCGTCTATGCCCAGGCGCGCCCGATGACGGTGCGCCGCGAGCGCGGCAACCACGCCACCCTCGGGCCGGCCGAGACCATCGACCTCGCCACGCTCGACGTCGTGCTGATGCGCCAGGACCCGCCTTTCGACATGGCCTACATCACGGCCACGCATCTCTTGGAGCACGTCCACCCCGACACGCTGGTGGTGAACGATCCGGTGCGCGTGCGCAACGCGCCGGAGAAGCTGTTCGTCACCCACTTCGAGGGCCTGCTGCCGCCCACCCTCATCACCTCCGAGCGCAACGAGATCGTGGCGTTCCGGGAGGCCCAGGGCGACATCATCCTGAAGCCGCTGTACGGCAACGGGGGCGCCGCGGTGTTCCACGTCGGCCCCGGCGACGAGAACCTGAACGCGCTGATCGAGCTGTTCACCCGGTTCAGCCGCGAGCCGGTGATCGTGCAGCGCTACCTGCCGGAGGTGCGCCGCGGCGACAAGCGCATCATCCTGATCGAGGGCCAAGCCGTCGGCGCCATCAACCGCGTGCCGCCACAGGGCGAGGCGCGCGCCAACCTGCACGTCGGCGCGCGGGCCGAGAAGGCCGTGCTCAACACCCGCGACCGCGAGATCTGCGAGGCGATCGGCCCGACGCTGCGCGAGCACGGTCTCGTTTTCGTCGGCATCGATGTGATCGGCGACTATCTCACCGAGATCAACGTCACCTCGCCCACCGGCCTGCAGGAGATCAACCGCTTCGACGGCGTCCTCTTGGAGCGGCGCCTGTGGGACGCCATCGAGGAGCGGCACGGCCGGCGCCACCAGTCGCGGCCCGCCTAGTGGATCGACGCTAACAGATGAATCCCGAGCCATTTTCCATCGTCACCCCGGACGAGCGAAGCGAGATCCGGGGTCCATCTCGCCTGTGGCGTCATGGACCCCGGCTCGCGCGGCTGTGCCGCTTGGCCGGGGTGACAATCGAAAAACGTCACATGGGGTATCATCTGTCAGAGTCGCACCACTAGCATGTTCTACGACGCCGTCCTGAACGACCACGGCCTGCCGCGCGACCCGTTCAAGAGCCTCGTCGTGCCGCGCCCGATCGGCTGGATTTCGACGATCGGCCTCGACGGCGTCGTCAACCTGGCGCCGTACAGCTTCTTCAACGCGGTGGCGGAGGACCCGCCGGTGGTGTGCTTCGCGCCCGGCGGGCGCAAGCGTGACCGCCCGTTCAAGGACAGCCGCGCCAACGCGGAGGCGACCGGCGAGTTCGTCGTCAACGTCGCGACCTGGGAGCTGCGCCTGAAGATGAACGCCACCTCGGCGAGCCTGCCGGCCGAGGCGGACGAGTTGGCGCTGGTCGGCCTCACCCCGGCGCCCTCGCGCCTCGTCCGCCCGCCGCGGGTCAAGGAATCGCCGGTGCATCTCGAATGCCGCTACTTGAAGACGGTCGAGCTGCCGACGCGCGACCCGGCGGAGCCGAACGCCATCGTGCTGGGCCAAGTCATCGGCGTGCACATCCGCGACGATCTCATTCGCGACGGGCGCGTGGACGTGACACGGCTGCGGCCGATCGCCCGCCTCGGCTATTCCCAGTACACGGTGGTCGAGCGCGCCTTCTCGATGCGCTTTCCGGATTGAGCGAAGCGGCTACCGGCAGTCGCCGAGCGCCGCGATGAGCGGGCCCAGATGGCGCTCGTAGCGGCGCCAACGACCGACCGATTCCACCAGGTTCGGCCGTTCGCCGGCCGCCCCCGCGGGGTCTTCGGGCTGCAGCGCCCGCAGGCAGGCGACCTCCCATTCGAGGCCGCAGAAGGCGACGATGGCGCGCGCCGCCTTCTCGGGTTCGGCTACCATGTCTTCGTAGACGACCTCGAGCGGCGGGCGCGGCAGGGTCTCACGCCAATGCCCCATCAAGCGGTCGTACTGGCGGTAATGTTGCCCGAGCGCCGCGAGGTCGCAGGCCCAGGAACGGTCGCCCTCGAACTCGTGCGAGTAGCAGGCGAGACAGGCGTCGAGGGGATCGCGCCGGCAATGAATTATCCTCGCCTCGGGGAACAGCGTCGCGATGAGACCGAGATGCCGATAGTTGTCCGGCCTGCTGTCCACCGCGCGAGCCGCCACTGGCGCAATGTCGCGCAGGAACTCCAGGTGGCGCCCGGCCATGTCGCGCGTAATCTGCGCCGTGAGGGCCGCCGCGCACAAGGGGTATTCGCCGGCCGCTCCCAGCCCGGCCGCCGCCATCTCGCGCGGCAGGTTCCGCGCGATGGCGGAGATCTTGCGCAGCTCCCCCGCCGCGCGCACCTGGGCGTGGCCGGCCAGGATCCGCGCCACTAGCCTGCCGCCCGCGTGCGGCATGCCGACGATGAAGTCAGGCAGCTCGGAGCCATCGCCCCAGCCGGCCACGCGCCGGAAGTGCTCGCGCCCGAAGGCGGCGATGGTGCGATTCACTGCTGCCGCCTCCACCGCGCCGTCGTAGGCCCCGCCAGTGGCATTCAGTGTTTCGGCCCGCAATCGGTTGAAGGCCGCCATGTGCTCGAAGGCCCGCTCGTACTCCGCCGATCCTTCGTACCAGGCGGCGAGGGCCGCATGCCGCAGCCGCCGGCGCTCGGCCGGCATGTCCGGGTCCTGTGTCGCCTGCTCCAGCCGGACGATCTCCGCCCCGGGCGGCACGGCGAGGTTGCCGGCGGCGATGGCTTGCAGGACGGCATCGTCGTGCGGGTCGAGTTCGAGCGCATGCTGGTAATGCGCCTGCGCCTCGTCCGGTCGGCCGAGGGCCTTACACGCGCGGGCGAGGCCGATCCAGGCATCCACGTCTTGCGGGTCCGTGGCGAGGAATTCCTCGAATCTGGCCATAGCCTCGCGCGGGCGCTTCGCCCTCTCGAGGGTCTTCGCCAACTGGAAGCGGTAGCGGGCGTTGTCCGGCGCCGCCGCGACCGCCTTCTCCACGCAAGCGACGGCTTCGGCGTATCGCCCCTTCGCCAGCAGCAGGCGCCCGAGGTTGCTCAGCGCCAGCGCGTGGTCTGGCGCCAACGCCAGCGCCTGGCGGTAGCGCTGCTCGGCCTCCGGACGCCCTAACTCGGCCAGCACCGCGCCCAGATTAACCAGCAGCTCCGCATTGCCGGGCCGCGCCGCCACGGCGCGTTCCAGAGGCGCCAGCGCCTCTCCCGGCCGGCCCAGATCGGCGAGCAGGACGCCCAGGTAGCCGGCGGCTTCCGCGTACATCGGATTGCCCGCCACCGCGCGCCGGTAGTGCTCCAGCGCGCCCAACTTGTCGCCCCGGCGGCGCAGCAGGTTGCCCAGGTTGACGTGCGCCTCGGCATACCCCGGGCGCAGGGCGAGCGCCTGGCGAAACGCGCTCTCGGCCGCCGCTTCGTTCTCCGCCGCCTGATAGGCCAGCCCCAGCGTGTTGTGTAGCGCCGGCGCGTTGCTCCGCTGCGCCACCGCCCGCTGCACCGCCTCGATCGCCTCCCGCGAGCGGCCCGACTGGACCAAGAGCTTGCCCAACAGGTGCAGCGCGTCGAGGTCGTCGGGGTCCCGCGCCAGCAGCGCGCGATAGCCCGCCTCCGCCGCCTCCAGCCGGCCCGCCTTGTGCAGCGCCAGCGCCGCCTGCAGCGGCGCGCCCGGCGCCGCTGGCCGGGCAACGCTGTCGCTCATGCCTGCCTCGACCGCGCGGGCCGTCGGGCGAGGTCGGCGAGGTCCGCGGCGACGCGCTCCAATACGCCGGCCCAGTCGCCCGGTGCCGCCTGGCGAACGAGCCGCATGGCGGGATACCAGGGGCTGTCGTCGCGCCCTACAAACCAGCGATAGTCGGGCGCGAAGGGCAGCAGGGTCCACACCGGACTGCCGAGGGCGCCGGCGAGGTGCACGGTGCTGTTGTCGATCGAAAGCGTGAGGTCCATGGCGGCGATCTGCGCGGCGAAGCCGTCGAGGTCGATCAACGGATCGATGCCGGGCTCGCGGTGCACGCGCACGCTGCCGACGCGCGTTGTGGCGTCCATGATCGATTCGCCTATACTCGTTACCCGATGGTCGAGCGCCTGTCCCCGATCCGTTTCCCGGAATGGCGACAGTCGCCGAGCGCCTCTACAAGCGGGCCGAGATCGCGTTCAAAATGCCGCCACCGGCCGACCGAGGCCTGGTTAAGGGGTTGACGCCCCTGCCACCGGCTCGCCGTCCTCTCCGCCTGCTCGGTGTCCTTCAACCTGGCGCAGCCATCCTCCCATTCGAGGTCGCAAAAGTCGACGATCCGGCGCGCCACTTTTTCGGGGCAGTCCACCAGTTCCTCGTAGGAGACCTCGAGCATAGGTACTGGTAGCACATCGCGCCAGTGGTGCATTATCCGGTCGTACTGTCGGTAGTGCCGCCCCAGGGTGGTCAAATCCGATGCCCACGGCAGCGGATTGGTGAAGTTCTTGGCATAGCAGGCAAAACAGGTGTCCACTGGGTCGCGCCGGCAGTGGATGATCTTGGCATGGGAAAACAGGACTGCAATCAGTCCCAAGAGCATGTAGTTTCCCGGTGTCGTGTCGATGATACGCTCCGCCTGCGGGGCTAACCGTCGAAGCATGTCAAGATGGCGCGCGGCGAGGCGGCGGCCGAGCTCCTGCGTCAGCCCAGACGCGCATTCCGGGAAGGTACCGGCGACCGCTAGGCCCTCGTCGGCCAATTGGCGCTGCAGAGTGACCGCGATCTCACGAACGGCGTTCAATTCGCCGGCGCCGTGCACCTGGCTGTGGCCGGTCAGGATGCGCTCGCACAGTGTCTTGCCCGTGCGGGGCATGCCCATGATGAACACAGGCAACTCGGAGATCTCCCCCCACCCTGCGACGGTTCGAAAGAAGTCTCGATCAAAGATGAGGAAGTTGCTGTCAACCGCTGTCTTATCCGCTTCTTCGTCGTAGGCGATGCCAGCGGCCGTCATCTCCCGGAAACGTTCGCGATTGAATGCCGAGATGTGCAGGAAGGCCCGCTCGTAGTCCTTCGTCATCTCGTAGTATTCAGCAAGCGCCGTATGCAGCGATCGCCGGCGATCGGACGAAGCCGCAGGATTCTCGCTCGCCCGCTCTAGCCGGTCGAGGTCGGCGGACTTGAGGTCGCCGGCGTTGCTCTGCGCGATCGCCGCAAGCGTGTCCTCGTTCTCGGGGTCGATCTCGAACGCTCGTAGGCAGTGCCGCGAAGCCTCCTCGAAGCAACCGAGGTCCACGCAACATCGCGCAAGCCCGAGCCATCCGGGGACGAAGCGCGGGTTGGCCTGCACGGCGACCGCGAACTGCGCCTTCGCCTCGCGGACGCGCCCGGCCTTCTCCAGCGCCTGCGCCAGCCCGGCGCGTACCGTCGCGTTGGCGGGCGCGGCCGCGACCGCCTTTTCGAGGCAGGCGAAGCCCTCCTCGGGCCGGAACGTGGCAATCAGCAGGCGGCCCAGCCGGCAGAGCGCCCCAGCGTGATCGGGCTGCACGGCTAACGCCTGGCGCAGACGCTCTTCCGCTTCGGGACGCTTCAGATCGGCGAGCACGGCCCCAAGGCTCGCCAGCAATTCGACACGTCCCGGGCGCAGCTGGTTCGCGAGTTCGAGGGATTCTACCGCCTCTTCATGCCTGCCCATCTCGGCCAGCAACATGGCAAGGTGACCAGCAGCCTCCACATAGTTTGCCTTGGCTGCGGCGCGCAACTCTTCGAGCGCGCCGACCTTGTCGCCCCGGCAGCGCAGCAGGTTGCCCAGGTTGACGTGCGCCTCGGCATACCCCGGGCGCAGGGCGAGCGCCTGGCGAAACGCGCTCTCGGCCGCCGCTTCGTTCTCCGCCGCCTGATAGGCCAGCCCCAGCGTGTTGTGTAGCGCCGGCGCGTTGCTCCGCTGCGCCACCGCCCGCTGCACCGCCTCGATCGCCTCCCGCGAGCGGCCCGACTGGACCAAGAGCTTGCCCAACAGGTGCAGCGCGTCGAGGTCGTCGGGGTCCCGCGCCAGCAGCGCGCGATAGCCCGCCTCCGCCGCCTCCAGCCGGCCCGCCTTGTGCAGCGCCAGCGCCGCCTGCAGCGCCGTCCCGGCCGGTCGCGTCACCAATTGAGAAGTGTGCGCGCTCATCATTCGCTCGATCGTTCGGGCCGGCGGGAGCGCGCGAGAATAGCCTCGCGATGCAGGATGTAAAGGCCGCTCGCCACCACCGTGGCGGCCCCCGTCCAGATGAAGGCATCCGGAAAGTCGCCCCAGATCAGGTAGCCGAACGCGACCGCGAAGACCAGGCCGCCGTATTCGAAGGGCGCCACCGCGGACACCGGCGCCAGACGAAACGCCTGGGTGAGAGCCATCTGCGCGCAGCCGCCCACGAGCCCGATGGCGATGAGCGCCGCCAAGCCCCACGCATCGGGCAGCCGCCAGCCGAACGGCAGCGTGGCGGCCCCGGCTAGCGTCGCGAACAGCGTGAAGTAGAACACGATGGTGGCGGCGGGCTCGGCGCGCCCGAGCCGGCGGATAGTGATCATGGCGAGCGCGTAGAGCGCGGCGCCGGCGATCGGCGCCAGGGCCGCCGGCTCGAAGATGCCGGCGCCGGGCCGGGTCATCGCCAGCACGCCGATGAACCCGACCGCCACCGCCGACCACCGCCGCACCCCGACCCGCTCGCCCAAGAGCGGCACCGACAGCGCGCAAAGGAAGATCGGCGCCGCCTGTCCCAGCGCCACGGCGTCGGCCAGCGGCAACAGGGCGAAGGCCCAGAAGAATAGGAACATCGCGCCGACGCCCGTCGCGGCGCGCACCAGGTGTTGAGCGATGTGCGCCGTGCGCAACACGCCCACGCCGCCCGCCCGGCCGATGAAGAAGGCGAGCGGCACGAACGCGAAGAAGTTGCGGCAGAAGACGATCTGGCCGATCGGATAGCGCGCGGCGGCCAGCTTGACCAGGACGTCCATGAGCGAGAACAACAGGATTCCGACTAGCATGAACGTCATGCCGCGGACCGTCTGAGGCGCTGTGGCGGACGACGTTCGGCTCAAGGACGGGTCGCGGCGGGCATCGGCATGAGGCGCGTACTCTAGCCGCGCAGCGGCCCGGCGCCAACGCCCTCGGCGCGCGGTGCCGGGCCGCTTCCCCGCTTGAGGGGGTGGCGGGGGTGCCCCCAATCCCGTAATGTCGGCGCAACGAGATGCGCCCGGCGGCGAGGAGGAGGGGCGTGAGCATCGAGACGGCGGTAGAGGCGCGCAACCTCACTAAAGTGTTCGGGACAGGCGCGGACTCCGTCCGCGCCCTCGATCACGTGTCGCTCACGATCCGCGAGAACGAGTTCTTCACCCTCCTCGGCCCCTCGGGCTGCGGCAAGACGACGCTCCTGCGGCTCGTCGCCGGCTTCGAACTGCCGACGGCCGGCGACATCCTCCTGGCCGGGCAGTCCGTGGTGCACCTGCCGCCTTTCAAGCGGCCGGTCAACACCGTTTTCCAGAGCTATGCGCTTTTCCCCCACATGACGGTGGCCGAGAACATCGCCTTCGGCCTCGAGATGCGCGGGGTGGCCAAGGCGGAGACCGTGCGCGTGGTGGACGAGATGCTGGGCCTGGTGAAGATGACCGGGCTGGGCGCGCGCAAGTCGGCCCAGCTCTCCGGCGGGCAGCAGCAGCGCGTGGCGCTGGCGCGGGCACTCGCCAACCACCCGCGGGTCCTGCTTCTGGACGAGCCCTTGTCGGCGCTCGACCTCAAGCTGCGCCAGGGCATGCGCGCCGAGCTCAAGAACCTGCAGCGGACGACCGGCATCACCTTCATCTTCGTCACCCACGACCAGGACGAGGCGCTCACGATGAGCGACCGCATCGCGGTCATGGACCGCGGCCGCGTCCAGCAGCTCGGTACGCCGATCGAGATATACGAGAATCCGATCAACCGCTTCGTCGCCGACTTCATCGGCGACACCAACTTCGTGACGGCGATCGCGGTGGGGCCCGAGAACGGCTACGTGCGTTGCCGCAGCGAGGGCGGCCTCGAAGTGCTGGCCAGCGCCGCCTCGCAGCCCTCGGCGGGGGCGCGTCTCATGCTGGCGCTACGGCCGGAGAAGATTGCGCTGCGCCCGGGTGGCGGCCTCGCCACGGTGACGCAGGCGGTTTATTTCGGCAACGACACCAGCTACGACGTGCGCCTCGGCGACGATAGCCGCCTCAGCGTGCGGGTACAGAACACGGTGGACGGGCGCGCCGCCTTCGCCGTGGGCGACCGGGTCGGGGTCGAGGTGCCGCCCGGCGCCGCGCGCCTGTTGCAGGACTGAGCGGATGGATTTCGCCGCAACGGCCCCGGCCGAGCAGAGCGACCTCCCGGAGGCCGCCAGCCGCGTCGCCGCCGTCGAGGCGCAGTCGAAGCGCCAGCACCGCCAGGTGCGTTGGGCGCTCGTCGGCCCGGCCGTGGCGGTGATCGGCGTCTTCGGCATCGCGCCGCTGTTCATCATCCTGATCTTCTCGTTTCTGGTCGCCGGAACCTACGGCGGCGTCGAGTGGGAATTCTCGGCCGAGGCCTACGTCTCGTTCCTGTTTCAGAAGGACCTGTTCGACGAGACCCTGCATCTCACCACGGATTATCTCGGGATCTACCTGCGCTCGATCCTGTTTGCCGCATTCACGACGCTTGCCTGCCTTCTGGTCGGGTTTCCCACCGCCTATTTCATGGCCACGCGGCCGCCGGGGCAGCGCAACTTCTGGGTGTTCCTGATCACGATCCCGTTCTGGACCAATCTGTTGATCCGCACATACGCCATCATGCTGATCATCCGCGACCAGGGTCTGATCAACGATTTTCTGATCTGGCTCGGCGTGATCGACGCGCCGATCCTCATCCTGTACACCAATTTCGCGATCGTGCTCGGCCTGCTTTACAGCTTCCTGCCGTTCATGGTGCTGCCGCTCTATGCGAGCCTAGAGAAGTTGGACTTCCGGTTGGTCGAGGCCGGCTTCGATCTTTACGCGACCCGCGGCAAGGTTCTGCGGCGCATCATCATCCCACTGGCGAAACCGGGGATCATCGCCGGCTGCCTCCTGGTGTTCATCCCGGCCATCGGCGCCTACATCACGCCCCTCATCCTGGGCGGCGGCACCGAGCTCATGATCGGCAACCTGATCGCCTTGCAGTTCGGGACTTCGCGCAACTGGCCGTTCGGATCGGCGCAGGCGCTCATTCTGATGGCGGGCGTCCTTCTGGCGCTGATGGTCTACGTTCGCAGCGCCGCCGCGAAGTCGCGGGTGGCGCATGACTGAGGCGACCCTGACGCGCTCCGGGCCCGCCGGCGACGGATTTGCGCCTGCCGCCCGCCGAGCGCTCGATCTCAAGCGCCAGCCGGGATTCGGGACGATCGCGCTCGGGTGCCTCGCCGTGCTCTACGCCCCCATCGCCATCCTCGTCATTTTCTCTTTCAACGCCAGTCGCTCGGTCACCCGGTGGTCGGAGTTCAGCCTGACCTGGTATGCGAGCGTGCTTGCCAATGACGACATCCAGCGCGCCGCCCTCAATACGCTCAAGATATCCATCTCGGCCACGGTGGTGGCGACGATCTTGGCGACGGCGGCGGCGCTGGCGACGACGCGGACCAGACCGTGGCGGGGCCAGACCGCGGCCTACATGGTCATCAACCTGCCGCTCATGGTCCCGGAAATCGTCACTGCCGTGGCGACGCTCTCGTTCTTCGCGCTGTTGGCCTCGACGGCCGCCATCAACTTCGGCCTCGGCAACCTTATCCTGGCGCATACGGTCTTCTGCATTCCCTTCGCCTACATGCCGATCCGCGCCCGCCTCGAGGACATGGACCTGACGCTGGAACAGGCGGCGGCGGACCTCTACGCCACGCCGTGGCAGGCCTTCCGGCGCGTCACTCTGCCGCTCTTGACTCCCGGCATCTCGGGCGGCGCCGCGCTCGCCTTCATCGTTTCGTTCGACGATTTCACGATCACGCAGTTCGTCGCCGGCCCCGGCCAGACCACGCTGCCGCTCTACATCTGGGGCCAACTCCACAAAGTGGGGGTGACGCCGGAAGTCAACGCCATCTCCTCGATGCTATTGGCAATCTCGATTTTATTTGTAACACTGGTGTTTCTCGTCGGGCGCAAACGCAAGTAGCGGATTTGGAATGGTTAACAGGGAGACGACCATGCTGTGGCGATTGTTGGGAATGGCGGCTGCCGCCGCCATGCTCTTCGCCAGCGGGCCCGCGAGGGCCGCCGGCGAGCTGCACATCTTCAACTGGGGCGACTACACCAACCCCAAGCTGATCGAGAAGTTCGAGCAAACCTACGACGTCAAGGTAACGCTCGACGATTACGACTCGAACGAAACCATGCTGGCCAAGGTACGCGCCGGCGCCACCGGCTTCGACATCGTCGTGCCCTCCGACTACACCGTCAAGATCATGCTCGAAGAGGGCATGCTGGCCGAGACCAAGCCCAACCAGATGGAGAACTTCAAGAACGTCGATCCGTTCTGGGTCGATGTCTACTGGGACCCGGGCCGCAACTACACGGTGCCGTGGCAGTGGGGCACGACGGCGTTTGCCGTGGATACCGAGAAGTACACGGGCGACGTCAACACGCTGGCCCTATTGTTCAACCCGCCGGCCGAGCTGCAGGGCCGCATCAACGTGCTGCCCGACATGAACTCGCTGTTCAACGCCGGGCTGCGCTATCTCGGCCTGCCGCGCTGTAACGGCAAACCGGAGGACCTGAAGAAGCTCCATGCCTTGGTCACCGAGGCCAAGAAGTCCTGGCGCACCTTCGACTACGACACCATCGGCAAGATGACCGGCGGCGACGTCGACCTCACCCAGACTTGGAACGGCGCGGCGATGCGAATCCGGCTGCAGCGACCGACCGTGACGTTCTCCTTCCCGAAGGAAGGCATCGAGGGCTGGATGGACAATGTGTCGGTGCTCAAGGACGCGCCCAACCTGGAGAACGCCAAACTGTTCCAGAATTTCGTCATGGACCCGGAGAACGCGGCGTTGGTCTCCGACTTCGCCAAGTACTCGAATGCGATCGTGGGGAGCCAACAATATATGGCGCAGCTCGATCCGCAGTTCGCGGACGCGCCGGAGTTCAAGCTTCCCGAGGGCATGAAGCCGGAGCTCGTGCCGCCCTGTCCGAAGGAGGTCACCGACAAGTACAACCAGATCTGGACCGACCTCTTGAAGTAGGCGGCGGATCGCAAGCATCGTGGCCGGGGGCGCCGCCCCCGGCCATTTTCTTGTCGCGAGGCGCCATGGAAACCGTGACTGTCGCGCTATGGGCCTCCAACCTGGCGCGGCCCCTCAACGGCGTCGAGGCCTGGGCGGCGGCGGTGGACGCCCAGATGGCGGAAGCGAAGGCCGAGCGTGCCGACATCTTCGTCATGCCCGAATACGCGTCCGCGCAGTGGCTGTCGTTCGCGCCCGAAGGCCTGGCGCACGACCGCGAGATCGCCTGGATGGCCGAGCAGGCGCCGGCCGCCCTTGCGGCCCTCGCACCGCTGCCCGCCAGGCACGACATGGCCTTGCTCGCCGGCACCATGCCGGTGGCGGACGGCGAGGGCGATGCCGGCCGGCCGCGCCATCGCAACCGCGCCTGGCTCATGCTGCCCGACGGCCGGGTCGTGGCCTACGACAAGCTGGCGCTTACCCCCGGCGAGAGGAACCCCGACGGCTGGTTCCTCGAGCCCGGCGACCGGGTGAAGATAGTGGAGTGGCGGGGGCTGAGGTTGACGCCGCTGATCTGCCTCGACGTGGAGTTGCCGGCGCTCTCGGCGCGGCTTGCTGGGCTCGACCTCGACCTCGTTCTGGTGCCGTCCATGACGGCGCATCTGTCGGGCTACCGGCGGGTGTTCGACTGCGCCAAGGCGCGCGCGATCGAGCTGGAGGCCGTGGTCTGCGCCGTGGGCGCCATCGGCGCGCCGGCGCATCTCAAGGAGCGCGAGAGCAACTGCTCGGGCGCCGCCGCGTTCATCCCCTGCGAGGTGGCGCTCGGAGAGACCGGCGCCGCCGCTTCGATCGGCCCGTGGAGCGAGACCGATGGGCCGGGGCCCATGCTGGTCGCCCGCGACCTGCCGGTGGGCGAGGCGCGCCGCGGGCGGCGCGGCGCGGCCGAGGTCTGGCCCGGCGCCTGGAGCGCCGAGCACGTCATCATCGACGATCCCGCCGGGGCTTGAGCATGAAGACCGTCTACACCGAGGACCACCGGCTGCAGGACGGCAAGTCCGAGTTGATCGACGGCAAGTTGGTGCCGTGCTTCGAGATGCCGAAGCGTGCCGAGATCATCCTCGCGCGGGTGCGCGACCGGCGCCTGGGCGAGATCGTGGCCCCGGAGGACTTCGGCATCGAGCCGGTGAAGCGCGTGCACAAGGCGGGGTTCGTCGAGTTCTTGCGCGTCGCCTGGGACGACTGGGTGAAGGCGCATGGCGCCTACGATGCGCTGCCGCTCAACTGGATGACGCGCGGCATGCGCGCCGTCGAGCCCGAATCGATCGACGGCCGGCTTGGATACTACTCCTTCGACGCCGGCACGCCGATCACCGCCGGCACCTGGCGCGCCATTACGGCCGCCGCCAACGTGGCGCTTACCGGGCGCAAGCTGGTGAGCGCCGGCGCCGCGGCCGCGTTCGCGCTGTGCCGGCCGCCCGGACACCACGCCGGCAGCGACTTTTACGGCGGCTACTGTTTCTTCAACAACGCCGCCATCGCGGCGCAGGCCTTCCGCGACGCCAGCGCCGAGCGGGTCGCCATCCTCGACGTGGACTACCACCACGGCAACGGGACCCAGGAGATCTTCTACGAGCGCTCCGACGTGCTCACCGTCTCGATCCACGCCGACCCCAAGCAGGAGTACCCGTTCTTCGCCGGCCACGCCGACGAGATCGGCGCCGGCGCCGGGCGCGGGTTCCACCTCAACCTCCCGTTGCGCTGGGGTGCTACATGGGACGCCTACAAACCGGCGCTTGAAACGGCGATGCGCCGGATCAGAGGTTTCTCGCCCGACGCGCTCGTGGTCTCGCTCGGCGTCGACACGTTCGAGCAGGACCCGATCTCGAAGTTCAAGCTCAAGGGCGACGACTATTCGCGCATGGGCGAGACGATCGCCGGCGCCGGGCGCCCGACGCTGTTCGTCATGGAGGGGGGCTACGCGGTGGAGGCGCTCGGCGTCAACGTGGTCAACGTGCTGGAAGGCTTCGAGCAAGGGGCGAAACGATAGGGCCGGCGCGGGTCGCCCGCGCCCACAGCGGGGCATCGCATGACGACTTTCGAGGTTCCGGCGAGGGGCGGGCTTGGCGTCGCGGTGGCGGCGGGCCGGCGCATCCGCGTCATCACACCCAAGGGCCGGCAGGCGGCCGACTTCTTCGCCTTCGCCGCCGACGACCCGCAGGAATGGCTGTCGCCCATGCACACCTGGGTCGCCACCCGGTCGATCCGCCCGCGCGCGGGCGACACGTTCCTCAGTCGTTTCCGCCGGCCGATGCTCGACTTCGTGGCGGACGGCGCCCGTGGCATGCACGACATGCTGCTCGCCGCCTGCGACCAGGCCCGCTACGAAGAGTTCGGGGTGAAGGGGCCGCATGCGAGCTGCTCGGAGAACCTGCGCTCGGCCATGGCGCGGCTGGGCCACGCGGTCGCGGTCGTGCCCCAGCCGGTCAACTTCTTCACCAACACCGAGGTCGGCGCCGACGGCGCGCTCGCCTCGCCGCCCAACGAGGTGCCGCCCGGCGGCTACGTCGAGCTGGCGGCGCGGCGCGATCTCATCTGCGTCGTGTCCTCCTGCCCCTTCGACCTCGACCTACCCGGCTGGACCATCAACGCTCCCGGCGGACCCACCGAACTGCTGGTCGAGGTAGGATAACGAAACCGCCCGACGCGCTCGGCGTCAACGCGGTCAACGTGCTGGAAGGCTTCGAGCAGGCGGCAAGACGCTAGGCAGCGGGCGGTGCGCGGTCACGGGAGCGAGAACTCGGCCCAGACCGCGGCGTGGTCGGAAGCGGCGTCTCGCCAGCTCGTGACGCCCGTGAACGACGACTCGGCCCCATCGGTGAGCCGGTCGAGGTCCGCGATCCCGCGGCGCTCGACGCCGGCGTTCCGGAAACGGTCCATGAGAGCCGTCGAGGCGAGGATGTAGTCGATCTGGTTGAACTCGTTCCTGTAGTGGTAGGTCCAGCGGTCCTGCGGGTTCGAAAACTGCCTCGCCAGCACATCGTGAAGGCCGGGAGCCGTCAGCAGGGAACCTAGGGGCGCACTGTCCGGCGTGTCGTTCAAGTCGCCCAGCACGGCGACGAGCTGCGTTCCGAGGTCGAACCGGGCCACGAGCTCCGCGACCTTCGCCGCCTGACGGCGGCGCTTCTCTTTGTTCTCCGGCGTGTCCCCGCCGTGCTTGCTCTTGAAGTGATTGAGGAGGAGAAAAAGTGGAGTCCCGTCGGGAAGTGCAAGCGCCACTTCCAGGCAATCGCGACTGAACAAACGTTGCGCGCCCGCCCTATCGAACATGTGGGTCTTTAGTTCGAGGGGCTTCCATTCCCGGCTGTAAAGCCCGAGGTCGATGCCGCGAGGATCGAAGGCGTCGATGAGCAGATGGACCTTGTACCTGCTGTTCAGCAGGTCCGTGTTGAAGGCCCGCATGACTTCGAGGGACTCCGCCTCGACCAGGCACAGCACGTCCGCCTTGACCGCCTTGACCACGGTCGCGGTATTCTGCCGCTGGGTCTCGGAGAATTTCGCCCTCTTGAAATAGGTTTCCCCGTCCCAGTCGCCCGGGCCGCTTGCGGCGATCCCAACATTCGCATTGCCCCGGCGGCGGAACAGTTTCCCTCTGTTCTCCCGAATGTCGATGTAGTTGCTGAGCGCCCGGTAGGCCTGCCAGATCGCCGCTCGGTCGTACGGCTCCTGCCGCAGTAGGCCTTGCAGGTCGGCGATCTGGCGCAGCTTCGCCTCCATGTCCTCGTTACTCGCGAGGTTCAGCACCTTGGCGCGCTCGAACAGGTTCTCGACGTTGAAGGTGGCTAGACGAAACGTCACGGGCATGTGCTTTCTCCCTGCCGCCGACAGCGCCGCTCCGCTCAGCGCGGCACCCAAACCACAACCCGGATCGGCGTCGGACGGCCGCCCGCGGCGGGGTTGTTCACCTGCGGGCAGTTCGAGATCGCCACGATCGCGTCCATCGCGGCCTCGAGCTCGACGAAATCGCCGGGGCCCGAGGGCGCCTGGTCGAAGACGAGGTCGAGGAGCCGATTGCCCGGCCGCACGGGCACGCGGCAGAAGAAGTTCACGTTCGGCACGATGTCCTTGCGGCCGAGGCCGAAGGGGCCGAGCGCCTTGAGGAAGTTCTCGCGACAGCCCGGCACGCCTGGAACGCCGTACAGCATGCGGTTGCTCGGCTCGCTGCAGCAGCCCCCGATGGTGTCGTGGTCGCCGCAGGTATCCTCGACGAGTGTGAACATAGGCCGCGCGACATCGGAATAGAGAACGTGGCCCTTGCCGAGCGCCAGCGTGCACGCCTTCTTGATGGTGTTGGGCGCGTGGTAGCGCTCTTCCGGCGCAGCCGCGTTGTAGCAGAGGAAATCGACCCCCTGCCTGCCTTCGAGGTCGACGATCCTCAAGCGCTCGCCGCGCCGCACCACGCCACCCCAGGGGGCGCCCGGCGCCACGATCTCGTCGCGGAGCACCCGGCCCGCTACCTCACCGCTCATGTCGCTCTCCTCACGGGCACCAGGCCGCCTCGTAATGGACCGCGGCGTCGTCGAAGCGGGCGAGCAGGCGCCGCGCCTCGGGCGGGACTACGGACTTGCCCTCGGGCCCGGCGAAGGCGCGCACCGCGTCCATGGACTCCCAGAAAGTAAGCGTAATGAACTCGACCTCGTTCCCGGCGGGCCGGCGCAAGAGGTACGCGCCCTTGTAGCCCGCGACCCGGTGGATGCCGGGCAGGATGTTGGTCCGCAGCAGCGACTCGTAGTCGTCCGCGGTCGCCGGGGCCGTCCAGCCGTGCCACAGCCGCCCGATCATCGTTCTCCCGCCTCCCTCGCCGCGCCGCCATTAGCGTCGGCCCGAACACGACACTATACTCGCCGGGCGTTCGAGGAGGCATTGCTGGCGATTGGCCATGGTCGCGCACATCAACACCGTAGCATTCCAGGGGGTCGACGTCGTCGATGTCGACGTCCAGGTGCAAGTGGCGCCGGGCGTGCCCACGTTCGCGATCGTAGGATTGCCGGACAAGGCGGTGGCGGAGAGCCGCGAGCGGGTGCGCGCCGCGCTGGGCTCCATCGGGCTGGCGCTGCCGGCGCGCCGCATCACGGTGAACCTGGCGCCGGCCGACCTCGCCAAGGAAGGCAGTCATTACGACCTGCCGATCGCGCTAGGCCTGCTGGCCGAGATGGGCATCGTCTCGGTGGACGACATGGCGGGCTTCACCGCCTTGGGCGAACTCGGGCTCGACGGCACGCTGGCCGCGGTGGCCGGCGTGCTGCCGGCCGCGATCGCGGCCTCGGGCGCGGGCCGCGGCCTCATCTGCCCCGCCGCCCAAGGCGGCGAGGCGGCCTGGGCCGGCGGCATCGAGGTGTTGGCGCCCGCCTCGCTGCTCGCCCTCATCAATCACTTCAAGGGCGCGCAGGTGCTGCGCCCACCGGAACCGAAGCTAGCCGGAGACGCGCGCGCGGCGCCGGACCTCAAGGACATCAAGGGCCAGGAGACCGCCAAGCGCGCGCTCGAAGTGGTGGCGGCCGGCGGCCACAACCTGCTGATGATCGGGCCGCCGGGCGCCGGCAAGTCGATGCTGGCGGCCCGCCT
>CAYPKW010000053.1:0-17246 GCA_964411425.1 uncultured Rhodospirillaceae bacterium | reverse complement strand
GACTGGTGCCGCCGGAGGGATTTGAACCCCCGACCCGCGCATTACGAATGCGCTGCTCTACCCCTGAGCTACGGCGGCGCGGCGGGCGAGGACGCTAATTGACCAGCCGGGCGGCGTCAACCGACGGAGCCTCGATCGCGGGTTCAGCCTCAGCCGGCGCGGTGGCGGCCGGCAGTGCGACCGGCTGGGCCCGCGCCGGCAGCGCCGCGGGCAGGCGGGCGGCGGGCGGCTGGCGCCACACGAGCCCGTCGAACGCGCCGCAGTTGCCGCAGAGCGCCCGCCAGTGAGGCGTAGGCGTGCCGCAGCGCTCGCACAACCACGCCGGGTCGGGCGCCGCCTCGGAGGCGGCGACGAGCCAGCGCCGCGCCGCCGCGTCCGCGCCCTCGCCCTCCTCGAGCCGGGCCATCAGTTGCGCGAGGCCCACGGTGAGCGCGCCCGGCTCGGCCAGCGCGCGCTCGAGCTCGCGGCGCGCCTCGCCCCACAGCCCCGCCTCGAGCGCCGCCGCGCCCAACGCCAACTGGCTGTCGCGGGCGGCCGGGTTGCGGAGGGCCAGCTTCTCGAAGCGGTGCGCACGCTCGAGCGGCGTCTCGTCCGGTTGCAAGGCGGCGTACACCGCGGCAAGCTCGGGGTGCGCCGCGGCGCTCCACGCTTGCTCGATCGCCTTCGCCGCCGCGCGGTCGCGCCCCACCGCCGCCAGCAGCCGCGCATGGGCCGCGCGCGCCGGAACCAAGTCGGGGGCGAGCCGCGCCGCCTCCTCGGCCAGCGCCAGCAGCTCCTCCGGCCGGCCAGGAGCGAGCGCGCGCTCGGCCAGGATCAAGGCGCGCATGCGCCGCCCGGCGGCCGCGTCCACCGCCTTCAGCTTGACGGCGTCCTTCAGCGTCCCCTCGGCCGCCTGCCATTGGCCCGTCTTGAGCCGCAGGTCGAGCAGCGTCTTGACGGCCCAGGCGGCGTTCGGCTTCTCGTCGTGGGCGCGCAGCGCGAGCCGCAACGCCTTGGCGTCGTCGCCCTCGCGCATCGCCTGGCCCAACAGCCCGCGCAGCGCCAGGAACGAGGTCTCGCGCCGTCGCAGCATGGCGGTGAAGTAGCGCGCGGCCGCCGCCTCGTCGCCGCCGAGCTGGGCCGCCTGCGCCGCTAGAAGCAGGGCGAGCGGCTCCCGCGACAGCGCGAGAGTGCGTTGCGCGAGGCGCCGCGCCTCGGCCGCGTCGCCGGCGGCCACCGCCACCATGCCCTGGCTCAACGCCTGGAAGCCGCGGCGCCGGCGCCGGTCCTCGCGCGCCCGCGCGAGCTCGCCGGGCGAGCGCGCCGCGAAGCGCCACAGCCGATAGCCGAGGCCGGCCGCGACCAGCAGCAGCAGGAGTGCCGCGAGCAGCACGCCGATGGTGGTGTCGATGCGATAGCCGAGCCATTGCAGGCTGACCGCGCCGGGCCGCTCGACCACCCATACCGCGGCCGCGACCACCGCCGCGAGTTTAAGAAAGTAGACGAAGGCGCGCAGCACCCTAGCCTAGCCTCCCGAGCCGTCGAGCGCGGCGGTGGCGGCGCTCGCCAGCGCCGCCAGGGCGTCGGCGGCGGCGAGCCTCGCGCGCGCCCCGTCGAGCCAGACCTTGCCCACGGCGGGCAGTTCGATGCCGTCGAGTTCCGCCACCGCGCCCGCGAGATCGGCCGCGCCCACCATCGCTTCGGCGCGCGCCACGCGTGCCGGCGGATCGTCGCCCTCGACGTCGGCGCCGACGCGCCGCACGCTGACGAGGTGCCGCAGGCGCTGCAACAGCCGGTCCGTCCACGCGGTCGAAGGTTCCGCCGGCGCCGGCGCCGCCACGGCCGCGGCGACTTCCTCGAACGAGGCCTGCAACTGGGCTAGCGTCGGCACGCCGCGTTCGGCCCAAGGCGCCAGGCGCTCGGTCAAGCCCGCCAGCGCCGCGTCGCCGGCGGCGAGCCGGCGCAGCGCGGCCAACTCGTCCACATAGGGTCTCGAGTCCGCGAGCGCGGCGCGCAACTGGCCGACCGCCAGCACCATGGCGGCCCGGTCGGCGCTGCCCGCGCGCAACTCGGCCGTCGCCGAGCGCAGCACCGTGACGTCGCCCTGCAACGCCGCGATCTCGGTGCGCAGCGCCTGGTTCTCGATGTGGAGACGCTCGAACGCCGCCGGGTCGATCCCGGGCGGCGAAGCCTGCGCTGCATCGAGCCGCCGCTCCGCCTCGTCGAGGCGCCGCAGGAGCGCCGAGAGATCGGGCGAAGGCCCGGCCGGGCGTTGGACCTCGGCCGCCAATTGGTTGCGCAAGGCGTCGATGTCGCCGGCCGCCCGATCGAGGCGCTCAGGCAGGGCCGCGAGGTCGGCGACGGCTCGATCGACGCGCTCGGCCAGGATCGCCGCGTCGCCAGCGGACCGCTCGGCGCGCCCGGCCAGCGCATCGAGCCGCGCCGCGAGATCGGCGAGCCGCAAGCCGACCGATTCGTCCGGCGCCGGCGCGCCGCTCCAGAGGGTGAGCGCGCCGGCGACCACGGCGGCGACCGCGGCCGCCACCAGCGCGGCCACGGTAATGCCGGCGAAACCAACCTGGCGCCCCGCCTTCGAAGCGGAGGCGGCTGCTTCGGCGGGCGAAGGCAGCGCGCGGCCAAGTCTCGGTTGCGCCGGCGCCTCCGCGGCTCCGGCCAGCGCCGCATCCGCCAGTTCCAGCATGGCCGGCAGGTCGGGACGCGCGGCGCTTCTCACCTCGCGCCAGGGCAGCGCGCGGGCCTCGGCGGCGACCGCCGGGCTAAGGCACAGCGCCACCGCGTTGCCGCAGCCGGCGACGACGCCCCCCGCGCCCGTGCCTCGGTCGGCCGCGCGCACGAGTTCGACGAAGGCTATCGCCGTGCGCGGCGAGAAGAACAGCGCGAGATCGATGCCGCCGGCCGCGAGCCGGTCGGAGAGCGCCGGGCTCAACCGGTCCGCCGGTTTCGTGTCGTACAGCACGGCGCGCCGGACGTTGAAGCCGGCGGCCTGCAAGCGGCCCGCGAGATCGCCCGCGACGGCGCTGCCGGCGACGTGCAGCAGCGGGCCGCCGGCCGGCGCCAAGCGTTCGATCACGAGCCTCGCCAAGTCCTCCACGTTGCCCGCGGCGCTCGCCACCTCGGCGAAACCAACAGACATCGCCAGCGCGGCGCTGGCGTCGCCAACGGCGTACACTGGAAGATCGCGGCGCTTCGACAGCGCCGCGAACGCGCGCAACCCGTTGGCGCTGGTGAACAGCAGCGCCTGCACGCCGTCGAGCTCGACGGCGGCGTCCGGCAGCGGGTGCACCGCCAGCAGCGGCTCGACGGTGACCTCGACGCCGCGCCGGCGCAGCGCCTCGGCAAGCGGGCCCGCGTCTTCCTCCGGCCGGGTGATGAGGGCGTGCAAGGGCGGGCGTCTCCGGTTCAGGCGCTGGCGCGGAAGAAGCTCGGCGAGCGCGCCTTGAGCGCGGCGCCCACCGACCGGCCGATGGCGAGCGCGTCCTCGGCCGGGCCGCTTAGCTCCTCGCGCTCGACCGCGCTGCCGTCGGGCATGGCGACCAGCGCGCGCAATCGCAAGCTGCCGCCCGCGAGCTCGGCCAGCGCCGCGATCGGCGTGCGGCAGGACCCCTCGAGCACGGCGAGGCACGCCCGCTCGGCCGCCACCCGCAGCGCCGATGGCGGGTGGTCGAGCGGCGCCAGCAGGTCGCGGAGCGCCGTATCGTCGGCGCGGATCGTGACCGCGATCGCGCCTTGCGCCACGGCGGGCAGCATCTCCTCCGGCGTCAACACCGCGCTCGCCCGCCAGGCCAGCCCGAGCCGGCGCAGGCCCGCCAGCGCCAGCAACGTCGCGTCGACCTCGCCGGCGGCGAGTTTCTTCAACCGCGTCTCCACGTTGCCGCGCAGCGTAACCACGCGCAGGTCGGGGCGCAGCGCCAGCGCCTGCGCCTGGCGGCGCAGCGAGGCGGTGCCGAGCACGGCGCCCCGCGCCAGCGCGCCGATGCTGGCGCAGGTGCCTGCGATCAGCGCGTCGCGCGGGTCCTCGCGCGGCAGCACGCAAGCAATGGCGACGCCCGCGGGCAGCCAGGTCTGCATGTCCTTCATGGAATGCACGGCGAGGTCGATGCGCCCGTCGCGGAGCGCCTCGTCCAGCTCCTTGGTGAACAGTCCCTTGCCGCCGAGCGCCGCGAGGGTGCGGTCCTGCACGGCGTCGCCGGCGGTCTTGATCGCGACGCGCTCGACCCGCCCCGCCAAGCCCGGATGGGCGGCCTCGAGCCGGGCCTCGACCTCGCCCGCCTGGACGAGCGCCAACGGACTGCCGCGGGTACCGAGGCGGATCGGCGTCGGCGCGAGGGTAGCCGGACCTGCGGTTGCCATGCGAATCCTTTAGGCCGTCGCCGGAACCGGCGCAAGACCGCCGCCGATGACGGCGCCGAGGCGCTGGACTACAGTCGTGGGCATGATCGTGCTTGGCATCGAGACGAGCTGCGACGAGACCGCGGCGGCCGTGGTCAACGACCGCCGCGAGGTGCTGGCCGACGTGGTGCTATCGCAGCAGGCCCAGCATAGGCCCTATGGCGGCATCGTGCCCGAGATCGCCGCGCGCAGCCATCTCGACCATCTCGACCGATTGATCGGCGAGGCGATGGCGACGGCCGGCGTCGGCTTCGGCGCGCTCGACGCGGTCGCCGCGACCGCCGGTCCGGGGCTGATCGGCGGCCTCGTCGTCGGCGTCACGACGGCGAAGGCGATCGCGGCGGTGGCGGGGCTGCCGTTCCTTGCGATCAACCACCTGGAGGGCCACGCGCTCAGCGTGCGTCTCGTGCAGGAGGTGGCGTTCCCCTATCTCGTGCTGCTGGTGTCGGGCGGCCATTGCCAGTTGCTGGTGGCGGAGAACGTCGGGCGGTATCGGCGCCTCGGCACCACGCTGGACGACGCGGTAGGCGAGGCGTTCGACAAGGTGGCGAAGCTGATCGGCCTCGGCTATCCGGGCGGCCCGGCGTTGGAGCGGCTGGCCGAAGCCGGCGATCCCGAACGCTTCCGTCTGCCGCGCCCGATGCTGGGCCGGCCGGGCTGCGACTTCTCGTTCGCCGGCCTGAAGACCGCCGTGCGCCATCTGGTGGCGCGGCTGTCGGGAGACGGTCTCAGGGAGCGCGACCGCGCCGACATCGCGGCGTCGTTCCAGGCCGCCGTTGCCGACACGCTCGAGGATCGCACGCGCCATGCGATCCGGCTGGCGCGGGAGAGCCATCCGGGCCTCGCCACCCTGGTGGTCGCCGGCGGCGTCGCCGCGAACCGCGCGCTGCGCGAACGCCTGCGGCAAGCGGCGGCGCGGGACGGGCTCGCGCTGGTGGCGCCGCCGCCCGCCTTGTGCACCGACAACGGCGCAATGATCGCCTGGGCCGGCGTCGAGCGCCGGCGCCTCGGTCTCTCCGACGGCCTCGACTTCGCGCCGCGGCCGCGCTGGCCGCTCGATCCGGCGGCGCCGAAGGCCGTAGGCGCCGGCGTCAAGGCGTGATGCGGCGCATCGGCATCGTCGGCGCCGGCGCCTGGGGCACGGCGCTTGCCGCGGTGGCGCGGCGCGCCGGGGCTGAGGTGGCGATCTGGGCGCGCGAGCCGGAGGTGGCCGAGGCGATCAACGTCCGCCATGAGAACCCGTTCCTGCCGGGCATCGCGCTCGACGCCGCCATCCGCGCCGTCGATCTTGCCGAGGCCGGGCGCGCCGACGCCGTGTTGCTGGCGCCGCCGGCGCAGCACTTGCGCGCCGTCGCCGCGAACCTCGCCCTCGCTCCCGCGACGCCGCTGGTCATCTGCACCAAGGGCATCGAGCAGCGGAGCTGCAAGCTGATGAGCGAGGTGGCGGCGGAAGTGCTGCCCGCGCATCCGGTGGCGGTGTTGTCCGGCCCCTCCTTCGCCGCCGAGGTGGCGCGAGGACTACCGACGGCGGTGACGCTGGCGGCCGACGACGCGGCTCTGGGCCGGCGGCTCGCCGCCGCCCTCGGCGGGCCCGTGTTCCGCCCCTACCTGTCCGACGATCCGGTGGGCGCCCAAATCGGCGGCGCGGTCAAGAACGTGCTGGCAATCGCCTGCGGCATCGTCGTCGGCCGCCGGCTCGGCGAGAACGCGCGGGCGGCGCTCATCACTCGCGGGCTGGCGGAGATGGTGCGCCTCGGCACGGCGCTCGGCGGCAAGGCGGCGACGCTCATGGGGCTATCCGGCCTCGGCGACCTCACGCTCACCTGCCACGGCCTGGCGTCGCGCAACCTGACGCTGGGCATCGCGCTGGGCGAGGGGCGGACGCTCGCCGCCGTGCTCGCCGAGCGGCGGAGCGTCGCCGAGGGCGTGTCGAGCGCCGCCGCCGTGGTCCGGCTGGCGCACCGGCACCGGGTCGCCATGCCGATCGCCGAGGCGGTGGACGCCATCCTCAATCGCGGCGCCGACATCGATGGAACGATCGCGGGCCTGCTGGCGCGGCCCTTCCGCGCCGAGACGGGAGACCTGGATCGCGCCGAGGCGCCGCGGTAAGTTGGCCCGCCATGCAGTTCATGATCCATTGCCTCGACAAGGCGGGCGGCGGCGCCCTCAGGGCGGCCAACCGGCAGGCCCACCTCGACTACCTCAAGAGCTGCGCCGGCCGGGTGATCGCCGCCGGGCCGCTCTTGGCCGAGGACGGCGCCGCCATGATCGGGAGCCTGCTGCTGATGGAGTTCGAGGACCGCCGGGCCGCCGAGGCGTTCGCCGCCGGCGACCCCTACCGCAAGGCCGGGCTGTTCGAAACGGTTACCATCACGCCCTGGCGCAAGGTGCTGCCGTGACGGGCTATTGGCTGCTGAAGTCCGAGCCCGGAGTCTATTCCTGGAGCCGCATGGCGGGCGACGGGCGCACCGCTTGGGACGGCGTGCGCAACTACCAGGCGTCGAACAACCTGAAGGCGATGCGCCGGGGCGACCGCGCGCTGTTCTACCATTCGGGCGCCGCCCCCGTCGTCGTCGGCGTGGTCGAGGTGGCGAAGGAATACTATCCCGACCCGAGCGATGGCAGCGGACGGTTCGGCATGGTGGACGTTAAGGTGCTGACGGCGATGAAGACCCCGGTGACGCTGGCCCAGATCAAGGCGGCGCCGGCGCTGGCCGGCCTCACGCTGCTGCGCCAGGGGCGCCTGTCGGTGGTGCCGGTCGATGCCGAGTCCTGGAATCTGATCTGCCGCATGGGCGGGATCGAGCCGTGAGGCCGGCGCCAGGGGATGCAGCGCGGCTTGACTATGGAGTAACTGTGATCTATATTATCTATTAATTACATGACTGACATAGAGGGAGCGCACTATGGCCGAGTACCGTTCGATCGAGATCGACTTCGAGGTGCACAAGCGGATCGAGGCCGAGCGCCGCGGTTTCCTGGAGACACCCAACGACGTCTTGCGACGGCGGTTCGGCATCGGGGCAGCGGATGATCGGGAGACGAAGGAACCTCGGCGGCGGCCGTGGTCGGGAAAAGGGGTAGTGCTGCCCGACGGCACGGAAGTGAGCATGGAATACAATGGCACCGCCTATCGCGGTCGTATCGAGGATGGCGCGTGGGTGGTGGAGGGTCTGCGGTTCAACAGCCCCTCCGCGGCTGCCGGTGGAGTTGCCAAGACCAAGGCCGGAAAGGCGCCTAGCCTGGACGGCTGGATCTATTGGCATGTCCGACGGCCAGGCGACGATCGTTGGCTCCCGCTCGAGATGCTCCGGGACGGACAACCGGCAGCCAGGGGTTACGCCGCCGAGGCCGCGCGGCTGCGGGCCGAAACCGCCGGCCGGCGGCACACGGACAGCGCCGATCTCATCCGCGCCGATCGCGATAGAGCTTGATCGGTGGCCGCTTTCGTTGTCGATGCCTCCGTCGTCGTCAAGTGGGTGGTCGCCGAGGTATCGAGCGAGCAGGCAACGCGGTTGCTGACACGCGAGCTGATCGCTCCCGCGCTCATCGAAGCGGAGTGCGCGAACGTCCTGTGGACGAAGGCGCGGCGCGGAGAAATCACTCCGGTGGAGGCCCGCCAACGCACGGAGTTTCTGCTGCGGGCCCCGCTCCGTCTCGTCCCGATCTCCGACCTCGTGGCGCCGGCCTTGAGTTTGGCATTTGAACTCGATCAACCGGTTTACGATTGCCTGTACTTGGCGTTGGCGTTGCGTGAGTCGGCGACGCTGATTACCGCCGACCGTCGGTTCGTCGAGGCGGCGGCCACACGCCGGGAGCTAAAAGGGAGCGTGTTGCGACTGAGCGAGATCGAGGACGATCGATGATCGACCCAATCCCTTGTTCCATTGCCCCTCTTGCGGCAATAATCCGCCGGCGCCGGCGGTTGCGATAGCGGCCGGGCCAAGAGGGGGAGCGCGTCCGATCATGTCGACGACCACTGTGTTTCCCGTGCCCGCGGCCTGGGCCAAGTCGGCCTGGATCGACGAGCGCACCTATTTCAGCATGTACGAGCGCTCGATCGCCGACCCGGAGGGGTTCTGGGGCGAGCACGGCAGGCGCATCGACTGGATCAGGCCCTACACCAAGGTCAAGGACTGCAGCTTCCGGGGCGACGTGCACGTGCGCTGGTTCCACGACGGCACGCTCAACGCCTCGGTCAACTGCCTCGACCGGCATCTTGCCAAGCGCGCCAAGCAGACCGCGATCCTGTGGGAAGGCGACGACCCGGGCGAGAGCCGCGCCATCAGCTACGCCGAACTGCACGAGAGCGTGTGCCGGCTTGCCAACGCGCTCAAGGCGCACGGCGTCAAGCGCGGCGACCGGGTCACCATCTATCTGCCGATGATCCCGGAGATCGCCGTGGCCATGCTGGCCTGCGCGCGCATCGGCGCCATTCATATGGTGGTGTTCGGCGGCTTCTCGCCCGAGAGCCTGGTCGGGCGCATCAACGACTGCCAATCCTCCTGCATGATTACCGCCGACGAGGGCCTGCGCGGCGGCCGCAGGATCCCGCTCAAGGTCAACGTCGACCAGGCGCTGGCGCGTTGCCCCGGCGTCAAGACCTGCATCGTCGTGCGGCGCACTGGGGCCAAGATCGACTGGGTGAAGGGGCGCGACGTCTGGTACCACGAAGCGACCGCCGCGGCCGCCCGCGACTGCCTAGCCGAGGAGATGGGCGCCGAGGACCCGCTGTTCATCCTCTACACCTCCGGTTCCACCGGCCAGCCCAAGGGCGTGTTGCACACGACCGGCGGCTACATGGTGTACGTGGCGCTCAGCCACCAGTACGTGTTCGACTACCACGACGGCGACATCTACTGGTGCACCGCGGACGTGGGCTGGGTCACCGGGCACAGCTACATCGTCTACGGGCCGCTCGCCAACGGCGCGGTCTCGATGATGTTCGAGGGCGTGCCCAACTACCCGGACGCCTCGCGCTTCTGGCAGGTGTGCGACAAACACAAGGTCAACACCATCTACACCGCGCCCACCGCGATCCGCGCCCTGATGCGCGAGGGCGACGCGCCGGTCAAGAAGACCGGCCGCAAGTCGCTGCGTCTCTTGGGCACCGTGGGCGAGCCGATCAACCCCGAGGCGTGGCTGTGGTACTACAACGTCGTGGGCGAGGGGCGCTGTCCCATCGTCGACACCTGGTGGCAGACCGAGACGGGCGGCATCCTCATCACACCCTTGCCGGGCGCGACGCCCTTGAAACCCGGCTCGGCGACGCGCCCCTTCTTCGGGGTGAAGCCGCTGATCGTGGACGCGGCCGGCGCCGAGCTCAAGGGCCCCGCCACCGGCAACCTGTGCATCGCCGACGCCTGGCCGGGGATGATGCGCACCGTCTACGGCGACCACAAGCGGTTCGTGGACACCTACTTCGTCACCTACCCCGGTCTCTACGTCACCGGCGACGGGGCGCGGCGCGACGAGGACGGCTACTACTGGATCACGGGGCGCGTCGACGACGTGATCAAGGTGTCGGGCCACCGGATCGGCACCGCCGAGGTGGAAAGCGCGCTCGCCGCCCACCCCAAGGTGGCCGAGGCCGCCGTCGTCGGCTACCCGCACGGCATCAAGGGCGAGGGGATATACGCCTACGTCACCTTGAAGACCGGGGCGGAGCCGAACGAGGGCCTGCGCAAGGAATTGGTTGCCTGGGTCCGGAAGGAGATCGGCCCGATCGCCAGCCCCGACTTCGTCCAGTGGGCGCCGGGCCTGCCCAAGACGCGCTCGGGCAAGATCATGCGCCGCATCCTGAGGAAGATCGCCGCCAACAACTACGGCGCCCTGGGCGACATCTCGACGCTGGCCGACCCCGGCGTGGTGGACGACCTCGTCAACAACCGGATGAACCGGGGATAAAGGGCCCTACTCGGCGGCCGCGGCCTCGCACCAGCCGGGCCGGGCGCCGCCGTCGTAGGCGCGCGCCAAGCCGGCGTCGATGAGCGCCGCGCCGAGGTCGAGGCCGGCGGCCTCGACCCTGGCGATGACGCGCCCGCCGTACTTGTCGTGCCCGATGTCGAAGAGCGCCACCTCGCCCGCGCCGAGGCGCTCGACGACGAACCGGCGCGCCGCCTCGGCCGTCGCGCGCTCCAGGGCGCAGCCGCCGCCGAGCTCCGGCGCGTCGACGCCGGCGAGCCGCACGGCGGTTTCGACGTCCTGGCCGAGCCACACCCGGGCGCGCACCCTGAGCGTGTCGCCGTCGACGACCGCGAGCACCCGCGCCGGCACCGGGCCGGCGACGACCTCGCCCGCGGCCGCCGGAAGGGCCGGGAGCGCCAGCGCCGCCGCAAGGAGGAGCGCCCGGCTCCAGCGCCGCCAGCATGTACGATGGCTCCACATCTTGGAGGATGTTCCTAGCACGGTCCGATCCGATTCGCCACAACTATAGATAGTATTTCTCTTAATGCAACTGGCCCGTGCGGAGAGCCCCTGCTCAGGCGAGGCGGGCGAGCGCCGCCGCCACGGCCGCGAGCACCGGCGCCCAGTCGCCCGGCCGCCTTTGGCGAAACAGCCGCATGGTGGGATACCAGGGGGTGTCGCTCGCCGCCGTCCCCCAGCGCCACTCCGCCGCGAACGGCAGCAGCGTCCAAACCGGCCGGCCGAGGGCGCCCGCCAGATGCGCCGTGCTGTTGTCGATCGTGATGACGAGGTCCATGGCGGCCACCTGGGCGGCGAAGCCGTCGAAGTCGTTCATCGGATCGATGCGCGGGTCGTACCGGATGGCGACACCCAGGCGCTCGCGAATGTCGTCGAGCGCGGCCCGCCAGTCACCGTATTGGAGGTCGACGAAGACGGCGCCGGGCACTGCGAGGACTCGATCCCATTGGGCGAGCGGGATGCTGCGCTGCGCGCCGCTGAGCGGGTTCGTGGTGTGCCACGACAGGCCGACGACGGGCCCGGGCCCGTAGGAGGCGCGCAGCTGCGCGGCCCAGCCGGCGTCGGCCTTGAGATAGCCGGGCCGGGCCGGGAAGTCCTCGCGATGCCGGCGCAGCCAGCGCGCGAGGCTGCCGGTTGGCGACTGCGCCGTGACGTCGGGCGCGGCGGTGCGGGCGTGCGGCGGGTCGCCGCGCGCGATCGCCTCGACGGTCGGAAAGGAGCGCGCGAACAACGGCACCAAGCGGCGCTCGCATTCGAGGACGCAGCGGGACGCGGCCGCGACCTCCGGCACCAAGCTTGCGAACATGATCTCGTCGCCGATGCCCTGCTCGCCCCACAGCAGGATGGTCTTGCCGGCGAGCGGCCCGCCGTCCCACAGCGGTTGCGGGAAAGCGCGCGGGACCTGCGGCAGTTCGGCGTTGCCCCAACGCCACTCGTAGCCGTCCCAGCCCGCCGCCCAATCACCGTTCTGCAGCAGGGCGAGCGCCAACTTGTAGTGCCCCTCGGAATAGGTGGGATCGAGCTCGAGCACCCGCCGGTAATGGCGCACCGCCTCCTCCAGGCAACCCTGGTCGCGGCGTAGCGCGCCGAGGTTGGCGTGCGCCTTGGCGAAACCCGGATCGAGCGCGAGGGCGCGCGCGAGCGCGGTTTCCGAGTCCACGAGCCTGCCCAATCTGCGCAGCACGTGCCCCAACATGTTGTGCGCGGCGGCAAGGTCCGGGCAGCGCTCCGCCAGTTGGTGCAAGCCCTGGGCCGCCTCCTCGAGCCGGCCCAGGCGTTGCTGCGCGGAGCCCAAGCTGAGACGCGCCTCGACGTGGCCGGGCTCCGCCGCCAGCACTCGCTCGAACTGGACGGCGGCCTCGGCCCACCGGCCAAGGTCGCCCTGCGTCGTGCCGAGTGCGAGCCGCGTGTCGAGGGCGTCGGGCTCGACGGCGAGCGCGCGCTCGAAGCTTGCCGCCGCTTCCTCGGGCCGACCCAGCGCCAGCAGCGCCGACGCCAGGTTGGCGTGCGCCGCAGCCAAGCCAGGATCGAACCGGGCGGCCTCGGCGAAGCGCTCCGCGGCCCCGGCCAGGTCACCGCCGCGATGCGCGATCGCGCCCAGCAGGTTCACGGCGCGGGCGTTCAGGGGATCGCCCGCCAGTACGCCGCGGCACAGGCGTTCCGCCTCGTCGAGCCGCCCGGCCCGGCACAGTTCGGCGGCGGCTTCCACGGCCTCCGGTGCGCTGCTCACTGCTCGACCACCTCGATGGGCCGCGGCGCGGCCCCGGCAAGGTAGAGCTCCCACATCGCGCGGTACGCCCGCTCCAGGTTGCGCGCGAAGCGCGCCGTGTCGAACAGCGGCTGCGTCAGGCGCTGGCGCGCGAGCTTCTCTTGCAGACTGCGACGTAGGGCGGCGTCGGACGCGAGCCGCAGGCGGGCCAAATGCCTGTCCTTGTAGAGCTTGCCGGAGAATACCAGGCGGCGCGGGTCGATGAACCGGTCGCAGTCGGTGACGATGCGCTTGCGGTACCGGCTGTGATCGACCCGGCCGTAGGAGTGGGCGTGCATCTCGAAGTCGTTCCGATCGTGCGCCACGAACAGGCCCACCATGAGGTGCGCCGTGCCGAGATTGATCAGGCTGCCGGCATGATTGGGGTCGAGAGCGCTCGCCTCGCGATAGTGGCGTATCGCTTCCGCGACCTCGCAACCATGCGTTCGACGCCGCACCGCGCCCCTCACGTTGGCCGTCTCATATGTGTTTGCGCTAGGACAGGCCGGGCGCGGGTTTCGCCCGCAACCGCCTCAAGGCGAGGGAGCGCCGGTCGCCGGCAGCAGGACCGGGGCGCTGGTCGGGCATTCGAGCAGGACCACGACGGTGACGAGCCTGCCGCCCAGCTCGGGATCGCCGGCGAGCCCGGCGCCGTTGCCGACGCCGATCGCCTTGCAGCCGTGGCGCGCCGCGTTGTCGATCGCGAGCCGCGCCTCGGCGACGGCTTCATCGGTCGTGGCCAACGATTCGTCATACACCAGGGTCTGCTTCTTCGGCGGCGAGATCACCGCGCAGCCGCCGAGCAGGGCCGTCAGCGCGATCGCAGCTAAACCGCTCCGCATCGTTGCCTCCCCCGTAAAGATGATGGAAAGCGGACCATTCTGCATTGCCGGCCCGCCTGCGCGCAACCGTAGCCGCCGACGCCCGGTCTGCGGCATAACGGCCGCATGCAGGACCACGGTATCGCCGCCCGCGCGGCCGCGCTCGATCTCGTCCGATCCGTGCTGCGCCGGCGCCGCCCGCTCGACGAGGCGATTGCCGAGCACGTCGGGCTCGCCGGCCTTGCTGCGCGCGACCGCGCCTTCGCCCGCCTGCTGGTTGCGACCACGCTGCGCCGGCTGGGCCAGATCGACCGCGTCCTCGCCCGCTGCCTGGAGCGGCCCCTGCCGGCCCGCGCCGCCGGCGTCAATGACGTGCTGCGGCTCGGCGCCTGCCAGCTTCTGTTTCTCGGCACGCCCGCCCACGCCGCGGTGGACACGGCCGTGCGCCTCGCCGGGGTGAGCGGTGGAGCGGCCTCGAAGGGCCTGGTCAACGCCGTGTTGCGCCGGCTTGGGCGCGAGGGGCCGGGCCTGCTCGCCGCCACCGACCCGGTGCGCGACAACTTACCTGCGTGGCTGTGGCGGGCCTGGGTCGGCGCTTATGGCGAGGCAACGGCGGCCGCCATCGTGCGGGCCCAGTTGACGGAGCCGCCGCTCGACCTCACGGCCAAGGAGGATGCGGCGTCTTGGGCCGAGCGGCTCGGCGCCGTCCTGCTGCCGACCGGCACGTTGCGCCGGCCCGGCGGTGCCGAGGGCAGCGTCCTATCGCTGCCCGGCTACGCCGAGGGCGCGTGGTGGGTGCAGGACGCCGCCGCGGCGTTACCGGCCCGCCTGTTGGGGCCGCTCGCGGGCAGGCGCGTCATCGACCTGTGCGCGGCCCCCGGCGGCAAGACGGCGCAGCTCGCCGCGGCCGGCGCCGATGTGGTCGCGGTCGACCGCTCGGCCCGGCGCCTCGAACGGCTCGCCGCCAATCTGAAGCGGCTCGGGCTCGCCGCCCGGATCGTTGCCGCCGACGCGCTGTCGTGGCGCCCGGCGGCGCCGGCCGACGCCGTGCTGCTCGACGCGCCGTGTACGGCCACCGGCGCCATTCGCCGCCATCCCGACATCCCCTGGCTCCGGTCCGCGACCGACGCGGCGAATTTCGCGGCGCTGCAAGACCGGCTGCTTGCCGCCGCCCTCGACATGACGGCGCCGGGGGGTCTGCTCGTCTATTGCGTGTGCTCCTTGCAGCCCGAGGAGGGACCGGAACGGATCGCGGCGCTCATCACCGGCGGCGCGCCCGTCGAGCGCGTCCCGATCGCGCCCGCCGAGGTCGCCGGCCTCGCGGAGCTGGTGACCCCGCCCGGCGACTTGCGCACGCTGCCCTGCCACTTCGCCGAGCTCGGCGGCCTCGACGGCTTCTATGCGGCGCGGCTCAGGAAAAGGTGACGGGCCGGACACCCTTCTCAAAATTCCGCGTAACTGTTAGGTAAGGCGCATGGCCCGGCCGGTGCGCATCGCTCCTTCGATACTGGCGGCGGATTTCGCGCGGCTGGGCGACGAGCTCGAGGCGCTCGAGGGCGCCGGGGCGGACGCCATCCACGTTGACGTGATGGACGGACACTTCGTCCCCAACATTACGATCGGGCCGCCGGTCGTGAAGGCGCTGCGCCGGCACAGCCGGCTGCCGTTCGACGTGCATCTGATGGTGACGCCGGCCGATCCCTGCATCGGCGATTTCGCCGACGCCGGGGCCGATACCCTCACCGTGCATCCGGAGGCCGGCCCGCACCTGCACCGGACGCTGCAGGCGATTCGGGCGCTGGGCAAGCGGGCGGGCGTGGCGCTCAATCCGGCGACGCAGCCCTCCGCCATCGATCACGTCTACGACACCATCGACCTGGTGCTGGTGATGAGCGTCAATCCGGGCTTCGGCGGCCAGCAGTTCATCCCGAGCCAGCTCGACAAGCTGCGCATCCTGCGCCGGCGCATCGACGCCGCCGGCGGCCGGATCGACCTCGAAGTGGACGGGGGCATCAACTTCGAGACGGCGCCGCTCGCCATCGCCGCCGGCGCGGACATGCTGGTGGCCGGCACCGCCGCCTTCGCCGGCGGGCGCGCGGCCTACGCCGACAACATCCGCCGCCTGCGCATGGGCGCCTGATGGCGCCGCGGAGCGCTCCGCGGCGGCGGCACACGCTCGGGCAGCGGGCGCGCCTGCTGCGCTACGACGCCGCCACGCTCTTTTACCGCAGCCCGCTCTATCGCCTGGCGTTGCGGGGCGGCGGCGCGGGCGAGCCGAGGCCGTGCGCCCCCGACACCTGGCCCGGCGACGGCCAGCGGGGCGCCGCCGTGGCGCTGGGCATGTTCGCCTTCGCCGGCCAGGCGCTCTACAACCCGGCGCCGTTCTGGGCGCCGCCCGGCGCCCTGCCGGCGTGGCTCGAGGAGATGCACGGCTTCGCCTGGCTGCGCGACCTGCAGGCAACGCAGGACGAGGCGGGACGCGAGGCGGCGCGGCGGCTGGTGCTGCGCTGGATCGACGACAACGCCCGCTGGCAGCCGCTCGCCTGGCATCCCGACGTGATCGGCCGGCGGCTCGCCAATTGGCTCGGCCTCTATGGCTTCTACGCCGATGCCGAAGTGGCGGGAAAGCTGCTGGTAAGCGTCCGGCGACAGGCGCGCCACCTGGCGCGCGTGCTGCCCGGCCCGCTTACCGGCAGCGCGCTCATCGCGGCCATCAAGGGTCTCGCCTATGCCGGGCTGGCGCTCCCCGACGGCGAAGCGCTGGTGCGCCAAGCACTCGACCTGCTGCAAGTCGAACTCGGATCGCAATTCCTGCCCGACGGCGGCCACCGGGAGCGCAGCCCGTCCACCCATGTCGCGGCGCTGCGCGATCTCGTCGACCTGCGCACGGCGCTCGGCGCCGGCGCGTACACCCTGCCGGCGGGACTGCAATCGGCGATCGAGGAACTTGCACCCGTGGTGCGCATGTTGCGCCACGGCGACGGCGGGCTCGCGCTGTTCAACGACAGCGACGAGGACGAGGCCTGGCGCATCGACGCGGTGCTGGCGCGCGCGAACGGCCGCGCCAAGACCACGAACGAGGCGCTCGACACCGGCTTCCAGCGCCTCGCGGTCAACCGCACCCTGGTGCTGGTGGACAGCGGCGGGCCGCCGCCGCGGGGCTGCGATTTCCGCCAGCACGCCGGCACGCTGAGCTTCGAGATGAGCGTCGGGCGCGAGCGCCTGGTGGTGAACTGCGGCGCCCATTCGAGCGACCCGAGCTGGCGCCAGGCGCAGCGCAGCACCGCCGCCCATTCGACCCTGGTGGTGGACGACACCAACTCCGCGACGCTCGCCTCCGACGGCGGCATCGAGCGCGGCCCGCGCCGCGTGTCGTGCCGGCGCCAGGAGGCCGAGGGCAGCTTTTGGCTCGATCTCTCCCACGACGGCTACCGCGAGCAGTTCGGCCTCGAGCACCGGCGCCGCCTCTATCTCGCGGCCTCCGGCGACGAGCTGCGCGGCGAGGACCGGATCGTCGGTTCCGCCCCGCGGCGCTTCGCCGTCCGCTTCCACCTGCACCCGGACGTGCAAGCCTCGCTCACCCAGAACCGCCAGGGCGGCCTACTGCGGCTGCCAAACGGCGGTGGCTGGCGCATGCGCGCCATCGGCGGCGAGGTATCGATCGAAGACAGCGTCTATCTCGGCCGCGCCGGCCAGATGCGCCGGAGCCGGCAGATCGTCGTCGCCGTGGAGCGCCCGGAACCCGGCGCCGCCGTTAAATGGGTGTTCGCGCGCGAAGAACGGGCCAAGCGATAATACGAAACGCCTTATACCAAGAGCCTCTGAGATCGACTCGTAGCCCGTCCTTCGAGACGCGCCCCCTT
>CAYPKW010000052.1:0-17555 GCA_964411425.1 uncultured Rhodospirillaceae bacterium | reverse complement strand
ATGTACGTGTTGCGGACCATGAACTCCTTCAGGATGTCGTTCTGGATGGTGCCGGAGAGCCGCGCTTCGGCCACCCCCTGCTCCTCGCCGGCGACGATGAAGCCCGCCAGCACCGGCAGCACCGCCCCGTTCATGGTCATCGACACGCTCACCTTGTCGAGTGGTATGCCCTCGAACAGGAGCTTCATGTCCTCGACCGAATCGATCGCCACGCCCGCCTTGCCGACGTCGCCCACCACGCGCGGATGGTCGGAATCGTAGCCGCGGTGTGTGGCAAGATCGAAGGCGACGGAGAGGCCGGTCTGGCCGGCGGCGAGATTCTGGCGGAAGAAGGCGTTGGTATCCTCCGCCGTGGAGAAGCCGGCGTATTGGCGCACCGTCCAGGGCCGGTTTGCATACATGGTCGCCCGAGGACCCCTGAGATAGGGCGGGAAGCCGGGCAGGCCGTCGACGTGCTCGAGCCCGGCAAGATCGGCCGCCGTGTAAAGCGGCTTCACGGCAATGCCTTCCGGCGTCGTCCACGCCAGGCCGTCGAGCGGACGCTCGCCCAACTCCGCCTGTGCGAGCGATTCCCAATCCGCAAGCGAGCGCTTCGGAAATTCGGCCATCCATGCCTCTCCCGGTCGGCAGGCGAGTATAGCGGACGGCCTCGCGCGCCGTCTATGAAGCGGGCACCCGCCAACGAGCGGCCGAACAAAGCAAAGCGCCCGTCGCCGGTCGAGCGGCAAATTAGCGGCCGGACCAGGCCAGTCGCGGGCCCCCATTTGCAAGGCCCGCGGCGGATCGGTCACAATGCGCCCATGCCGGGGCTTCCGCAGGACGGTGGCAGGCCCGCGCCGAAGGTGGCCCTGCCCGAGGCGGGCGCCGCCACCTATGGGCGGGCGATGCGGCGCCATTTCCTGCTCGAGGACGGCGTCGTGTTTCTCAATCACGGCAGCTACGGGGCGACGCCGACGGCGGTGCTGGCCGCGCAACAGGAATGGCGCCGGCGCCTGGAACTCCAGCCGGTCCGCTTCATGCAACAGGAGTTGCCGGGGCTGCTGCGCGAGGCGGCCGCGGCGCTGGCCGCGTTCCTCGGCGCCGCCGGCGAGGACCTCGCGTTCGTCGAGAACGCCACCACCGGCGTCAACGCGGTCCTGCGCTCGCTCGACCTCGGCGCGGGCGACGAGGTGCTGGCCACCGACCATGGCTATCCCGCGGTGCGCAACGCGCTCCGCTACGTATGCCGGCGGAGCGGCGCCAGGCTGGTCGAAGCGAGACTGCCGTTCCCGCCGCGCGCGGCCGAGGAGGTGGAGGACGCCGTCGCCGCCTGCTTCACGGCGCAGACGCGCCTGCTGCTGCTCGATCACATCACTTCGCCGTCCGCCCTCGTGCTGCCGGTGGAGGCCTTGTGCGCCCGCGCCCGCGCGGCCGGCATAAGGGTCCTGATCGACGCCGCGCACGCCCCTGGCATGGTGCCTCTCAATTTGCCCGCGATCGGCGCCGATTGGGTGGTGGGCAACGCCCACAAGTGGCTGTTCGCGCCCAAGGGGACGGGGTTCATCTGGGCCGGCGAGGCGGGCAAGCAGGGCCTGCACCCGACCGTCATCTCGCACGGCTACGGCAAGGGCTTCGCGGCCGAGTTCGATTGGGTCGGCACGCGCGATCCGTCCGCCTGGCTGTCGATCGGCGCCGCACTCGATTTCTATCGGGCGATGGGCGACGGGGAGCTGCGCCGGCACAACCTGGAGCTCGCCGGCGAGGCGGCCAGCCTGCTGGCCGCCGCCTGGCAGGGCCCGGTGGGCGGGCCGCCCGCCATGCGCGCGGCGATGGCGGTGGTGCGCCTGCCCAACCGTTGGGGGCTGGGCGACGCCGGCGCCGCGGCCGAGGTGCACGACCGGCTGTGGCGCCTCCATCGAATCGAGGTGCCGATCATGGCGCTGGCCGGCGGCCTGTGGGCGCGCATCTCGGCGCAAGTCTATAACGAGCTCGACGACTATCGGCGGCTGGCGGCGGCGCTGGCGGCTACCAGACCAGGCGATCGATGACGGCGGTGGGCCTTTGGCCGGCGCGCCGTCAGGCGGCGGCGATCCGGCGCGCATCGGGCGGCCCGCCGCCGGGCGCGCCGAACTCCTCGGCATGGGTGGCGGCGGCGACCAGCAGCGAATCGAGGCCGACACCCGCCGCGCCGCTTGAAGGGACAGTCGAACCGACAGGTTTGTCGGGAGCGCAAGCGGACGGGGTGCCCATCCCAGATAGCCTCAACACGGGTTTTTTGACATGGTTATGACCGTATGATAACCTATAATGGTGACCAGAGACGTTCGTGACCGCAGCCTCGATACCCTCTTGGACTTGGACGGCCAGGTGCTGGTTGTCGATCCGGCAGGGAAACACTGGGTCAGATTTTCGGTAAGGCGCGTGCCACCGACGCCCGAACGGCCGCACGGCCTTAGCTATTCGCTCAGTTTGCATGACGAGCGCAACGAGCGCCTAGTGGGCTTCGACAACGCGCATCCGGTGAAGCCGACAGCAGGGCCGAGCGGCAAGACGCGACAACGGCAGGACCACAGACACCGCCTGCGGACTATCAGACCCTATGACTACACAGACGCCGCAACGTTGCTGGCGGATTTCTGGGCCGAAGTGGACGCAGCGCTTAAAGAGCGAGGAGTGAATCCATGACGACATTAAAGGTAGGCATTGCCAGCTACAATCAGATGAAGGCGCGCACGATGGCGATTGGCCGTGGCGAACGTCGCCCCCGGAGGGGCGAGCCGAAAATTTGGTTCACGTCCATGGAGAGCTTCGCCAAGATTCTCTCGGATCGGAATCGCGCGCTTCTTTTTCTCATTGCCGAAGCGCAACCGGATTCCCTGGCCGAACTTTCGAACCTCTCCGGCCGCGCAAAATCCAATCTCTCCCGGACGCTAAAGACCATGGAGCGATACGGCCTAGTGCAACTGCGCAAGGGAGCAGGGGGCACGATCGTTCCCCGTGTTCCTTACACGGACATCGCCCTCGATGTTCCGGTCGGATTGGGCCGAGCGGAGACGTAAGCGTCTGCCGTAGTCGGATAGAGAGCGTACATGGCCTTCGTTATCCTTCTGGGCGCCGGATTTAGCCGCATTGGGGCGGCTGGCTGGCGCCTGAGGCTTTCGAGTATCTCTTGAGCTGCTCGCAGGTCGATAGCGACATCAGAAACTTGCTATTGACATACAGGCGCAAGGGTGGATTCGAGGACGCCCTTGCTCACTTGCAGGACGAATTTGCTCGAAGGAGGGATGCGCAGACGGAGCAGCGTCTAACGAGGTTGCAGGACGCCGTATCGCAGATGTTCACCGACATGGACAAGGCGTTTGCCACCATCACGAACTTCGAGCCGCAGAACGACATCGCCTATCTGGTGCGGAGTTTCCTGGTCAGGTTCGATGCCATCTTCACGCTCAATCAGGACTTGCTGTTGGAGCGCCATTATCTGAATGGCAACGTTATGCTTTCCTCGTAACGCAAATGGAACGGGTGGCAGATTCCTGGAATGAGGGCGGCCACGAATCCCGGTCTGCCCGACCCAGGCGCGACTCGATGGTCTCCCTTGGACCCCTCGAAGTTTGCGGTCAGCAGCAATCTCCAGCCCTATTTCAAGCTGCATGGATCGACCAACTGGATCGATGGCAGCAGCGGCCGGCCCATGCTTGTCATGGGAGGCGCAAAGGCCGCAACCATTCAGCAGCACCCCATCCTGAAATGGAACTTTGAGCGGTTTAAGGAGTACCTGTCGCGGCACGGCACGCGGCTGATGGTCATCGGCTACAGCTTCAGTGATGACCACATAAATCAAGCCATCGGTGAGGCCGCTGATCGCGGCACCCTGCGGGTGTTCATCGCTGATCCGCTTGGAATTGACGTGCTCGACAAGAACCGCAAAGCGGCCATCTATAGTCCCGACCCGCTGTTCACACGGTTACAGCCGCACTTGATAGGAGCGTCGAGACGCCCTGTGCAGGAGATATTCGGGGCCGACCGGGTGGAGCACGGGAAAGCGATGAAGTTCTTCACATCGGCATAGCGGTGCGGCTTCTGACGTGCTCCCCGACTTTCATCCAGTCGAGGCCAGAGCCCTGGGTTTAGTGTGGACTTGCTCCCAACGCTGGACCGCCGGGAGTAAGAAAATCCCGGCGGTCCGGAGTCGGGGAGCAGGTCACGACGACTATCGGCGGCTGGCGGCGGCGCTGGCGCCCTGACTACCAAAGAAGCTGGGCGATGACGGCGGTGGGCCGCTGGCCGGCGCGCCGGCAGGCCGCGGCGATCCGGCGCGCATCGGGCGGCCCGCCGCCGGGCGCGGCGAACTCCTCGGCATGGATGCCGCCGGCGACCAGCAGCGAATCGAGGCCGACGCCGGTGGCGCCGGCCACATCGGTGGAGAGCGAGTCGCCGATCGCGAGGACGCGGCCGCGCGCCGGCCGGCCCAGCAGAGCGAGGCACGACTCGTAGACCGAAGGGTAGGGCTTGCCGTGATAGCGCACGGCGCCGCCCAGCTCCTCGTAGCGCCGGGCGAGCGCGCCGGCGCAGATTTCGCGCACGCCGCCCCGCACCACCTCCAGATCCGGATTGGCGCACACCATCGGCAGGCGGCGCGCCACGGCGGCGGCGAGTGCCGCCTCGTAATCGGCGAGTCCATCGCCGGGGCCATCGACGCCCAGCGCCAGCACGAATTCGGCGCGATCGATCCGCTCGACCGGCCGCAGCTCGAGGCCCGCCAGCATGCCGCGGTCGCGCGCCGCCATCATGCAATAGACGGCGCGGCCGAGCCGCCGATACCAGGGATCGGGGCGGTCCTTCAGGCATCGCCACGCTTCCTCGCCGGAGGACATGAGCGCGTCGTAGAGTTGCGGGCCGATGCCGAGCTCGGCCGTGCGTCGCGCCACCTCCGCGGCGCGGCGCGGGGCGTTCGACAGGATGACGATGCGTTTGTCGCGGCCTCTCAACTCCGCGAGGCAGCGAACCGCGCCGTCATAGGGCCGGATTCCGTCGTGCAGGACCCCCCAGAGATCGACGATGAAGCCGTCGTAGCGCTCCGCCAGCAGGCGGAGCCCTTCGATCGGCGGCGGTGCGGGAGTGACCTTGGACATGGGATGACCGCAAGGCGGCGCCCGACCGCCTGGCCGACCTAGTGGGTCGAATCCACTAGCGGTCGATCCGCGCCAACTTCGGTTCGCCGAACAGGTATCCCTGACCGTAATCGACGTTGAGATCAAGCAATTCGACGAGCGTGGCCTCGGTCTCGATCTTCTCGACGATGAGGTCCATCCCGTGCCGGTCGAGCCGCCGACGCAGGCGCTGCGCTTCGCCGGCGCCGGCCCCGCCATGCGCCCCCGGCAGCAGCCGGGCCGCCTCGATCTTGACGAATCGAAAACCGCGCCCGCCGAGCGCCTCGGGATCGAGATCGAGGTCGCTCACCTGGTCGAGAGAGAAGCGGAATCCTAGCGATGCGAGCGCCCCCAGGTCGCGGTCGAGGTCAGTGTCGCCGGCGGCCACGGTGCGCTGCGGAAACTCGAACACGATGTTGGCGGCCAGCTCCGCGTTCTGCCGCATGAATGCGACGAAGTCCCCGAAGAAGGCGCCGTCGGCGAGGGTGTGGGGCGAGATGTTGCAGAAGAAGCCGACCGTCGGATTGGCGTGGCGCCCCCGGCGCAGGAGCTGGACGCAACGGATCAGCAGCATGTTGTCGACGGTGCCGATAAGGCCGGCTTCCTCGGCCAGCCCGATGTATCGCTCGGGCAACAGGAAGCCGCCCTCGGCGTTGCGCACCCAGGAGAAACATTCGAAGTGCCGGCGCTTGCGCTGCGGCAGGCCGACGATCGGCTGCAACGCCAGCTCGATCCGATCTTCCCTCAGGCCGTCGTGCAGCTCGTCCAGGACCGCCAGGTCGCCGGCGCCGTTGCGGCCCGGAGGCGGCGCCCGGTCGAGCCGCTCGACCGGTGTCGGCATGCGCGCCGGAGGCGGGGGCAGGGCGTCGTCCGGTGCCAGCGGCGGCGGCGCAACCGGCAGCTGGCGCTGCGCGTAGAGCTGCTCGACCAGGGACTGCAGGACCTTCACTTCCGCGATCACGGCCGCCACCTCGCGGCCGTTTTTGCCCGGCGCCGATGCCGGCGCCGGCGCCGCGCGCCAACGGCGCAGCTCGGCCGCGGCCTCGTGCTGGCCCCGGGCCAGAACCGCCAGCCGGTCGGAAAGCCAATCCTCGTGGCGCAACCGCTTCAGGATCTCGTGCGCCACCAGCGCCGCGAGGAAGGCGAGCGCCCCGCCGATCAAGGCCACTCCGGCCGGGACGCCGGCAGCGCATGGAGGAGGGCCGTCAATGCGATCGCCGGCGCGGCGCAGAGAGCCACGAAGAGCAGTCGCTGGGCAGATATCATGGCAAGAGCGAAGGCAAGGCTGGACCTCCCGGCAGGGCGGGCGGAGCCGCAAGGGTTCGACCGACCGATATATCGCCGGGCGCGATAAGAGATGGTTAACGGCCCCCGAATCCGACTCGGCCGGAGGGCAGGCTAGCGCTCGCCTGCACAGATTCAGGAGTCGGCCCCCGTGCTTCGACAAGCTCAGCATGAGGGCCTCGTCCTGAGCCTGTCGAAGGACGAGGTCGAAATCGGTATTGTCGCAAGTGATCCTAGCGGCGGTGGTCGGCTCCCACCGCGTCGGCCAGGCTGGCGAAGCCGTCGGCCCGCAGCCGCAGCGCCAGCTCCGTCTTGATGCGCCCGACCAGCCCCGGCCCCTGGTAGATGAGCGCGGTGTAGAGCTGCACCAGCGAGGCACCAGCCCGGACCTTCGTGTAGGCATCGCCGCCGCTGGCGATGCCGCCGACGCCGATCAGCGGCAACCGACCCGAGGTCAACCGATACATGTCGGCCAACGCCTCGGTCGCGGCGGCAAAGAGCGGCCGGCCGCTGAGGCCGCCCGACTCGCCCGCATGGCGCGAGGCTAGCCCCGGCGGCCTGGCGAGCGTGGTGTTGCCGACCACCAGCCCGTCGACCTTCGCCGCCAGCGCCGCCTCGGCCACGCCGCGGCGCAGGCCTGGACCGAGGTCGGGCGCGATCTTGAGCAGCAGCGGCGGGCGCCTGTCGCACGCCGCCCGCGCCCGCATGACCGCTTCGAGGAGGCGCGCGAGCGGCGCCTCGGCCTGCAGGTCGCGCAGGCCGGGCGTGTTGGGCGACGACAGGTTGACGACCAGATAGTCGGCGTGGCCGGCGAATCTTCGAACGCCCAACGCATAGTCGGCCGCCGGGTCCGGGCTGTCGCGGTTGACCCCGAGATTGACGCCGACGATGCCGCGGCCAGCGTCCTCCGGCGGCGGCCGCCGGGCGAGGCGAGGCTCGACCGCGGCGAACCCGGCGCTGTTGAAGCCTAGCCGGTTGATCACCGCCTCGGCCTCGGGCAGCCGGAACAGGCGCGGCCGCGGGTTGCCTTGCTGCGGGCGCGGCGCCACGCTGCCCACCTCGACGAAGCCGAAGCCGAGGCCGAGCGCCGCCTGGAACGCTTCGGCGTCCTTGTCGAACCCGGCCGCGAGCCCGACCGGATTGGGAAAATCGAGGCCCCACAGGCGGCCGCTGAGAACGGGGTCGTCAGGCCCGGCGCGGTGCCGCCACAGGCCCAGCACCAGCGCCCGCAGCCCTAGGCGATGCGCCAGCTCCGGCGGCAGGAGGCGCAGCATCCTTGCGAGAAGCCAGCCGGGGTCGCTCACGGCGCGCATGATGTAGGAGTAAAAACAGCAGACCCGCCCGATAGCAAGACCGCGCGGTCCGGCGTCCGGCCGGCAGCGCAAAATTGACTTACGGCCGGAACGATTATCTGCCAAGATCGGCGGCGCTTCGGTCACCGTCCTCCTAGCGGCATGACGGCGGGCGGAGCGGATCCGTGCAACCTCGGCAGGGGGTGATTTTATTCATGTTGCGACATCGGGATGTCTGGCGGGCGTTGGATCGGGTGGCCGCCAACCATGGCCTGACGGCGTCGGGCCTGGCGCGGCGCGCCGGCCTCGACCCGACCGCTTTCAACAAGAGCAAGCGCGTCGCGCGCGAAGGCCGACAGCGCTGGCCGGGAACGGAGAGCCTCGCCAAGGTGCTGGATTGCACCGGCGAAACCATGGCCAGCTTCGCCGCGCTGTTGGGCGAACGCGGCGGACGCCGGCTGCCGCTGCTCGGATACGCCAAGGCGGGCGCGGCCGGCTACTTCGACGACGCCGGCTATCCGGCCGGGCACGGCTGGGACAGCGTGGAATCGCCCGAGGTCGACGACCCGCACGCCTATGCCCTCAAGGTCACCGGCAGCAGCATGGAGCCGGCGTACCGGGCTGGCGACATCATCGTTGTCTCGCCCGACGCCAAGCTCGGGCGCGGCGACCGGGTCGTGGTGAAGACCCGCAAGGGCGAGGTGATGGCCAAGGAGCTGGTCCGCCAGGGAGCGCGGCGGATCGAGTTGAAGTCGCTCAACCCCGCGCACGCGGACCGCAGCCTGGCGGCCGACGCCGTCCTGTGGATGGCCCGCATCCTGTGGGTCAGCCAGTAGGGTGGCTTCGCACGCTTTAGGTTCATTTTCCTTTACAGGGACCCCCGACTCGTGCTTCGCTGGCCCTTGTGAACGCGCCCGACGCCTTCGCCCCCGCGCCCGACCTCGCGGCGTTGGGGCGCCGTTATGACGGCCCGATACCGACCGCCTTGCTGGAGGCGGCGCTGTGGGGCCCAGCCCTTCTCGCCGCCGGCCGCACCGCGGCGGAGAGCCGGTTGTTCGATCGTCTCGCCCGCCATGCCGGGAGCGCCATCGCCCGCCATCGCCAGCGGGGCCGGAACGCGCGCGTGCCGCCCGAGTTGGCCTACGATCTTCTGAGCCATCGTCGAGTCGGCCTCGCCTGGTATCGCCGCGCCCGAGAGCTTGGCTGGCGCTGACCGGCCGTCCTCGCCCAGTTGCCAAAGCCGGGCTGGGCGCTATGCTCGCGCCCTTGGGAGAGGATGGCGTGCAGGCCTGGCATTACATCGACGACAAGTGGGTCGACGGCAACCCGCTGCTGATGGCCGCCTGGTCGCACGCGATTTGGCTGGGGGCGGCGGTGTTCGACGGGGCGCGCGCCTTCGAGGGCGTTACCCCCGACCTCGACCTGCATTGCGCGCGCGCCGTGCGCTCGGCCGCGGCATTGGGGCTCCGCTCGCCCATGTCGGCGGAGCGGATCATGGCGGTGGCGCTCGACGGCGTGGCGAGGTTCCCCTCCGGCACGGCGCTTTACATCCGCCCGTTCATGTGGTCGGAGGAGGGCTGGATGGCGCCCGACCCGGCGAGCACGCGCATCGCCATCTCCGTCGTGGAGTACCCGTTGCCGGAGCCGACCGGCATGTCGGCCTGCTTGTCGCGCTTCCGCCGCCCGTCGACGGAGACGGCGCCGACCGACGCCAAGGCGGTTTGCCTCTATCCGCAGGCGGGGCGCGCCAACGCCGAGGCGCGCGCCAAGGGATTCGAGGAGGCGGTCATGCTGGACCCGTTGGGCAACGTCGCCGAGTTCAGTTCCGCCAACCTGTGGATCGCCAAGGACGGCGCCGCCCATACCCCGGTGCCCAACGGCACCTTCCTCAACGGCATCACCCGCCAGCGCGTCATCAAGCTGCTGCGCCGGGCCGGCGTCGAGGTGCACGAGCGCACGATCGCGTACGAGGAGGTGCAGGACGCCGACGAAGTGTTCTCCACCGGCAACTACGGCAAGGTGCTGCCGGTGACCCGCATCGAGCGGCGCGCCCTACAGCCGGGGCCGATCTACGGCCGCGCCCGCGAGCTCTACTGGGCGTTCGCGCACGGCGGCTGAGCGCGGTCAGTCCGCGCCCAGGTCCTCGCCGGCCAGCGCGCGGCGGATGAGGGCCGCGGTTTCGGCCTTGCCGTAGAGGGCGATGAACGAGCCCATGCGCGGCCCCTGGCTCTGGCCGAGCAGGATCTCGTAGAGCGCCCGGAACCAGGCGCGCAGGTCGGGGAAGGGATGGCGTTTGCCGACCTCGTAGACCTCGGTCTGAATCTCTTCCGCCGTTGCCCCGGCCGGCAGGCGCTCGAGCTCCCGCAGGAGATCGGCGAGCGATAGGCTCTCCATCGCCGTGGGCCGCCGAAACTTCCGCGCCGGCTTCACGAAGTCGCGATAGTACGCGATGGCGTGGCCGACCAGGCGATCGAGGAATGGAGCGCTCTCGGGCGAGGCGCGCGGCGCGTAGCGCGCGATGAAGGCCCACAGCACCGCCTTCACCTCGGTGTGGCAGACGCCGACGAGGTTGAGGAGGACGCTGAAGGTGAGATGCGCGGCGGCGGCCGGCGGGCGGCCGTCGTGGACGTGCCAGACCGGGTTCTCCAATCGGGCCGGCGGCGGCTCGGTCGGGAACTTCTCGAGCTGCGCCATGTAGTCGTCGACGGCGCGCGGGATCACGTCGAAGTAGAGGCGCTTCGCCGCCCGCGGCTTGCCGTACATGAAGTAGGCGAGGGATTCGGGCGGGGCGTAGGCGAGCCATTGCTCGACGCCGAGACCGTTGCCCTTCGACTTCGAGATCTTCTCGCCCGCCTCGTCCAGGAATAACTCATAGTTGAAGCCTTCGGGCGGGCGGCCGCCGAGGATCCCGCAGATGGCGCCGGCGAGCTTCACCGACTCGATCAGGTCCTTGCCCGCCATCTCGTAATCGACGCCAAGCGCCACCCAGCGCATCGCCCAGTCGGGCTTCCATTGCAGCTTGCAGCGCCCGCCCGTCACCGGGACCTCGACCAGCGCGCCGTTGTCCCGGTAGCTCACCGTGCCGGCCGCCGGGTCGATTGCCACGATCGGCACTTGCAGGACGCGACCCGTCCTGGGGCACAGCGGCAGGAACGGGCTGTAGGTCCGCTGGCGCTCAGCCCCTAGGCTCGGCAACATGACCGCCATGACCTCGTCGTAATGGGCGAGGACGGCGATGAGCGCCGCGTCGAACCGGCCGCTTTGATACCAGTCGGTCGAGCTCTGGAACTCGTACTCGAAGCCGAAGCCGTCGAGGAAGCCCTGCAGGAGCGCGTTGTTGTGGTGCCCGAAACTCGCGTGGCAGCCGAACGGGTCGGGGACCACGGTCAAGGGCTGGCCGAGGTGGCGGGCGAGCGCCTCCTGGTTCGGCACGTTGCTCGGTACCTTGCGCAGCCCGTCCATGTCGTCGGAGAAGGCGAAGAGGCGCGTCGGCACGTCCGCCATGCGCCGGAACGCCTGGCGCACCATGGAGGTGCGCACCACCTCGCCGAAGGTGCCGATGTGCGGCAGGCCCGAGGGGCCGTAGCCGGTCTCGAACAGGACGTAGCCCTTCTTCGGCGCCCCGGCCCCGAGCCGCGCCACCAGTTTCCGCGCCTCCTCGAACGGCCAAGCCTTGGCCGCCGCCGCCAGTTCGCGCTCGCTCGCCATGCCGATCCTAGGTTTTTTGCAACCCCCGGCGGAAACTACTACCTTCGCTCGCCATGGCCAGCGATTTCGACGCCATCGTCGTCGGCGGCGGGCACAACGGGCTCGTCGCCGCCTTCTATCTGGCGCGCGGGGGCTTGAAGACGCTGGTGCTGGAGCGGCGCCACGTCGTGGGCGGGGCCGCCGTCACAGAGGAATTCCATCCGGGCTATCGGAACTCCATCGCCGCCTACGTGGTTAGCCTGCTGCGCCCGGAGGTGGTGGCCGACCTCGAGCTCAAGCGCCACGGCTACGAGACCATCCCGATTACCGGTTCGTTCGCGCCGTTCGCCGATGGGCGCTATTTGCTGCTGACCGGCGAGGAGGCGCACGACCGCGCCGAGGTGGGCAAGTTCTCGAACCGCGACTACGACGCGATGACGCGGTTCAGGGACCTGCTGCACCGGCTGGCCGACGCCATCCGCGCCCAGATGCTGCGCGAGCCGCCGCGGCTTTCGGGCGCAGGCATGGGCGACCTCGTGTCCATGCTGCGGCTCGGGCTCGACCTGCGCCGGCTCGACGGCGACGCGCGCCATCGCCTCGTGCAACTGTTCGCCGCCAGCATCGGCGACATCCTAGACCGCCGGTTCGACAGCGAGGCCGTGAAGCTGCTCTACGCCGCGACCGCGACCGCCGGCAACATGGTGAGCCTCTATCAGCCCGGCTCGGCCATCAATCTGCTGCACCTCACCATCGGCGAGGTGGACGGCGTGCGCGGCGGATGGGCGCTCGCCAAGGGCGGCATGGGCGCCATCACGCAAGGAATGGCGGCCGCCGCGCGCGAGCGCGGGGTCGAGATTCGCACCAAGGCGCCGGTCGCCCGCGTGCTGGTGCGCGACGGCGGCGCCCGGGGCGTCAGGCTAGAGGACGGCACCGAGATCGCGGCCCGCGTCGTGCTCGCCAACACCGACCCGAAACGGACGTTCCTAGCCCTGGTGGGCGAGGAGTATCTGGAACCCGACTTCGCCGCCGACATCCGCGCCTACCGCATGGAGTCCGGCTCGCTCCGCATGAACCTGGCGCTCAGCGGCGTGCCGGAGTTCGCGGCGCTGCCCGGGCCCTCGATCGGGCGCCACCACAAGAGCTTTATCCGCCTGATGCCGTCCTGGGCGGAGGTCGAGGAGGCCTATCACGCCGCCCGGCAGGGCGACATGCCGCGGCGCCCGATCATCGACGCCGTCATTCCCTCCGCGCTCGACGACGGCCTGGCGCCACCCGGCTGCCACGTGATGGGGCTGTTATGCCAGCACTACCCCTATCGGCTGTCCGGCGGGCGCGACTGGGACGAGGTCAAGGAGCGGGTCGCGGACCGCATCATCGACGAGCTCGCCCGCCACGTGCCCAACATCCGCCGAATCCTGGTCGGCCGCCAGGTGCTGAGCCCGCTCGACTTGGAGCGCGTGTTCGGGCTGACCGGAGGCGACGTCTATCACGGCCGCCTCGACCTCGATCAGTTGTTCAGCCTGCGCCCGCATCCCAAGGCCGCACAGTACCGTACGCCGATCAGGGGGCTCTACCTGTGCGGCTCCGGCGCCCATCCGGGCGGCGGGGTGAGCGGCGCCCCCGGCCACAACGCGGCCAGGCGCGTGCTCAAGGACCTGCGGCGCTAAGCCGCGCGCCGGCCTGGCGATCGTCCTCGGGCACTTCGTGCAGCGCCATGAGGATCGGCAGCGGCAGCATCAGGTCGTAGCTCCAGGCCGACGCGCTGGCGGGCGGCACGAACTCGGCCGCCGCCGACACCGTGGCAGCGGCGGAATACTCGACGGGATCGACGAGACTCTCCACCCTGGTAGCCGCGTTGTCGAACCGCCGTTCGATCGCGCCGAAGACCTCGGCCACGGTGCAAGGGCGGCCGTCCTTGGCGTAGAAGATCGAGCGGTTCGCCGCGGCCGCCCGGGGCAGCAGCTCGGCAGCCGCGACGCCGGGACGCTCGACGACGCGCGTCGCCAAGTCGCCCTGGCCGTACTTCGCGCCGTGCTCGCGGAATAGCGCGAGCCAGGTCTGCTCGATGAACTGGTAGAGACCGACGGCGCTGCTGGTCGAGGCCTTGGCGGCGTTGTCGAGGCCGCTTTCCAGCGAGGCATTGGCGAGCATGTAGCGGAAGTCCGCGCCGGTCGCGGCGCAGGCCCGGCAGATGCCGTCCAGCACCGCCGGTTGCGCGCCGTTGTCGAGGCCGATCTGCGGCAGCGTTGCGATGGTCAAGAGCGCTCCTTCGTGCGATGAAACTAACTGCCGGTCGGCAAATCCTGCCGGGGCGCCGGGCGGGCGTTGGCCTCGGCCGGCGTCGCCGCCCGCCATCCTCGCAGCACGATCCGTGCCAGCGTCGCGCCGGCGAACCCCGCCCCCTATACTGCCGGCCGTCATGCGATCCGGCGCATCCCTTCTGCTGCCCGCGGCTCCGGTGCTGGTCGCCCGGTTGACGGAGGCCGCCTGGCTCGGCCCCGAGGGTGAGATCGAGACCCTGCCGATCGCCGAGGCGGCGGCGCGCGCCCGCCGCCAGCCGGCGGTTCTCTGCCACGCGCCTGCCACGGCGCGCCGCCTCGGTCTCGATCGGCTGGCGGGGTTCGACGTGCTGGAGCTGTTCGCCTTCGTCCGCCCGGCGCGCTTCTGCCTGCCGACGCCGCGCGGGCTGGCGCTGGCGCTTGATCTCCCCGCGCCGGAGGGGCTGGCGGGCGAGGCCGAGAGCCTCGGCGAGGCGATGCGAACGCTGCTGGCGGAGCTGGCCGAGGACGACTCGCCCGACCGCCGGTGCTGCGACATCGCGCGGGCCATGGCGCATGGCGGCTGGGCCTGGGGCCCGGCGGTGCTGAGCGCGCTACGCCTCGCCCCGGAACCGGCGAGGCGGCGCGGCCTCGAAGTGTGGGACGATCTCAGGGAGTGGTCGGAGTTGGCACCGCCGCCGCCGCCCGGCAATGTCCCGGTCGATCCCGCCGAGGCGCGCCGGCGGCTCGCCCATCTGGTGGGCCCGGGGGCGGAGGCGCGCCCGCAGCAATCCGACTACGCCTCGGCCGTCACCGCCGCGTTCCAGCCGCGCCGGCGTGCGGGCGAGCCGGCCTTCGTGCTGGCCGAGGCCGGCACCGGCGTCGGCAAGACGCTCGGCTACATCGCGCCCGCGAGCCTGTGGGCGGAGAAGAACGGCGGCGCGGTGTGGATCAGCACCTACACCCGCAACCTGCAGCACCAGATCGACGGCGAACTCGACAAGCTTTATCCCGGCCCCGCCCTGAAGGCGATGAAGGCGGTGGTGCGCAAGGGGCGCGAGAACTATCTCTGCCTGCTGAATTTCGAGGACGCGGTGAAATCGCTGGCGGCGCGGCCGGCCGAGGCGCCGGCGCTCGGCCTGATGGCGCGCTGGGCGGGCGCCAGCCGCGACGGCGACATGGTGGGCGGCGACTTTCCCGGCTGGCTCGCCGACCTGGTGGGGCGCCGGCGCAGCTTGGGGCTCGCCGACCGGCGCGGCGAGTGCGTCTATTCCGCCTGCCCACATTACCACAAGTGCTTCATCGAGAAGAGCGTGCGCCGCGCGCGCCGCGCCGACATCGTCGTCGCCAACCATGCGCTGGTGATGATCCACGCGGCGATCGGCGGCGACGCCGGCGGCGAGGCGATTCCCACGTTGCCGGCCCGGCTGGTGTTCGACGAGGGCCATCACCTGTTCGCCGCCGCCGACGCCACCTTCGCCGGCGTGCTGACCGGCCAGGAGACGGCGGAACTGCGGCGCTGGCTCTTGGGATCGGAAGCGGGCAGGAGGAGCCGCGCGCGCGGCCTGAGGCGCCGGGCGGAAGACCTGGTGGCGGGCGATCCGGCCGGGAGCCAGGCGCTCGACGCGGCGCTCGCGGCGGCGGCGGCTCTCTCCGCCGAGGGCTGGCACCAGCGCATCGCCGAGGGCCAGCCGCGCGGGCCGGCGGAGCGGTTCCTGGCGCTGCTGCGCCAGCAGGTGCTGGCGCGCGCGCCGCCGGGCAACGGCTACGGATCGGAGTGCGACGCGCGGCCGCTGTTGTCGGGTTTGGCCGAGGCGGCCGCGGCGCTCGATCGGGCGCTCACGCGATTGGCGGAGCCGCTGGCGGCGCTGGCGGCGAGGCTGATCGCGCGCCTCGACGACGAGGCGGCGAAGCTCGACAGCGCGACGCGGCTCCGGCTCGAGGCGGTGGCGCGCGGGTTGAAGCGGCGCGCCGCCGTCGAGCTTTCCGGCTGGCGCGCCATGCTGCGGACCCTGCCGCATGCCACGCCCTCCGAGTTCGTCGACTGGTTCGCGCTCGAGCGCGCGGACGGCCGCGAGATCGACGTGGGCATGCATCGGCGCTGGGTCGATCCCATGGCGCCCTTCGCCGCCGCCATCGCCGGGCCGAGCCACGGCGTGCTGGTCACCTCGGCCACGCTCACCGACGCCAGTGGCGACGAGGAGCGCGACTGGCGGGTGGCCGAGGCGCGCACCGGCGCCCGCCACCTGCCGAATCCGGCGATCCGCGCCCGCGTGCCCTCGCCGTTCGATTACCCCAACCAGACGCGCGTCTTCGTCGTCACCGACGTGCGCCGCGACGACATGGACCAGGTGGCGGGGGCCTATCGCGAGCTGTTCCTAGCCGCCGGCGGCGGCGCGCTCGGGTTGTTCACGGCGATCGCCCGGCTGCGCGAGGTCCACCGGCGCATCGCGCCGGCGATCGAGGCGGCCGGGCTCGACCTCTTGGCGCAGCACGTGGACAACCTCGACACCGCGACGCTGGTGGACATCTTCCGGGCCGAGGAGGACGCCTGCCTCTTAGGCACCGACGCGGTCAGGGACGGCGTCGACGTGCCGGGGCGCTCGCTTCGCCTCATCGTGTTCGACCGCGTGCCGTGGCCCCGCCCCGACATCCTGCACCGGGCGCGCAGGGCCGCGTTCGGGGGCAAGGACTACGACGACATGATCGCGCGGCTGCGCCTGAAACAGGCGTTCGGGCGCTTGATCCGGCGCGCCGACGACCACGGCGTCTTCGTGCTCTTGGACCGCGCCATGCCGACGCGCCTCGTCGGCGCGTTCCCGGACGGCGTCGCGGTCGACCGCGTGGGGCTCAAGGCCGCCGTCGCCGGCACGCGCGCGTTCCTCACGCGGCCGGCGCGGGGATTTTGAGGTTGCCGAACATTTATCCTAGAACGGTCATAACGATGCGATCCGCGAGTCTGTTTCGTCCGCCGAGGCGAACCCAGCCTGCTGGCGCCTACGGCCATCGCATGAACGCGAACAGGGCCGAGACGCTGACGACGGAGAGCGCGGTGGTGACCAGGATCGCGGCCGCCGCGCGCTGGGTGTAGTGCCCGTACTCCTGCGCCAGCACGAAGACGAGCGAGCCGGTGGGAAGCGCCGCCAGCAGCACGACGGCCGCCGCCCAGTCGGGCGCCAGGCCTAGCACCGGCACGGCGATGATCCAGGTGACGGCGGGATGGACGAGGAGTTTTAGGAAGGCGATCGCGATGTTATGCTTCCCATACCCAAGCCACCGACTGAGTGGTAGTACATGCCGTCGGCTAGGCTCGCTTTGGCGATGTGCCACGTCAACCTGGCTGACAAGGACGGGGTAGTGACGGTCATCAAAGTCTACATGGACGAGACCGGAACCCACGAAGGGGCATCGGTGCTTGCCGTGTCGGCATACTTCGCCCGCCCGAGTGAATGGATAAAGTGGCAGAAGAAATGGAACGCTGCGAAGCGGCCCATCAAAGTGTTTCATTCATCCGAATGCCAAGCCCTTCGAGGGGAGTTTGCGAGTTGGACCCCAGCAAAGCGCGACGCCCTTGTGGCTAAACTATTGCCGGTAATCCGAGAGCACAAGCTCGGCGGCGTCATTGTTGGCATTCAGATGGACCATTTCCGAAAGGCGCTCGACAACAGGCCGGACCTTTTGCGGCTCTTAGGCAGTCCCTACGGTGCCTGCTTCCAGTGGGCCATAACGACCATCGTCAAGGCCGCCTATCACTTCGGCGGCAGTCATAGGATTGCATTTATCCAAGAGATGAACGACTTCAAGGGTGAGATTCTTAACGCATTTGAATATGTGAAAGCCCAGCAGAACCCTAAGAGCCGATCCCGAAAGATGTTGATTCGGTGGAATCGGTTGTGATTCATTGT